>ONNK01000127.1 GCA_900319185.1 uncultured Bacteroidales bacterium | reverse complement strand
GGTCCGAAGGTCCTCTTCGAGAATATCGGATTCAATATCAATGAGGGCGACAAGATTGCCCTCATCGCTCCGAACGGCACCGGAAAGACTTCCTTGATGCGCATCCTCGCAGGCAAGGACAAGTCCGACTCCGGAGGACGCATCATGTTCCTCCGCCAGATCCGCATCGCATTCCTGGAACAGGAGTATGCCTTCGATCCCGGCAAGACCGTTTTCAAGCAGATAATGGATGCGTCCTCCGACTTCACGGAAAGCCTTGATGATGACCGTCTTTTCGAGTATGAACTGCGTGTGACACGCATCCTGACGGACTTCTCCCTCAGCGGGGACAGTATCATGGGCGACCTTTCCGGCGGAGAGGTCAAGCGAGTCGCATTGACGCAGATGCTCGCATCGGAGGCCGATTTCTTCATCATGGATGAGCCCACCAACCATCTCGATACGGACGCGATCGAGTATCTGGAGAGCTACCTGTCGCACTCGCGCTGCACGCTGTTCATGGTGACGCACGACAGGTATTTCCTGGACAGGGTATGCAACACCGTGATGGAGTTGGACCACGGCGCAGTCTATATCTACAAGGGGGACTATGAGAACTACCTGGTCAAGCGCCAGGAACGCATCGACAACTACAACGCCGAGACGGACAAGGTCCGTAATGTCCTGCGCAGGGAACTGGAGTGGATACACGCCACGCCCTGCGCCCGTACCGGAAAGGCGAAGTACAGGATCAACGCCTTCCACGAGCTGAAGGACAGGGCTGAACAAGTCTATTCGACAAAGCAGGTGAGCATAGGCCCGGAAGTCGGGCAGGCTTCGCGGCTCGGCAGCAAGATCATCAACTGCAAGGATGTAAGTTTTTTCTACGAAGGGACCTGCTACCTGTCGCATTTCACGTACAATTTCCAGCGTTACGAGAAGGTGGGTATCGTCGGACGCAACGGAGTGGGCAAGAGCACCTTCATCAACCTGCTGACAGGAGACCTCTCCCCTTCCTCCGGAGAGATCGAACGCGGCGAGTCGCTGGCAGTCGGCTACTACCGCCAAGAGGGCATGTCGTTCGACGAATCGCAGACTGTGCTCGAAACCGTGAACGACACCCGCCTGCTGGGGCAGTTCCTGTTCACGCACGACATGCTGAACAACCGCATCTCACGGCTGTCAGGAGGCGAAAAGCGGCGTCTGTACCTGCTGACCATCCTGATGAAGCAGCCCAACCTCCTGATCCTGGACGAGCCCACAAACGACCTGGATATCGTGACGTTGAACATACTCGAAGAGTATCTGCAGGAGTTCAAGGGAACGCTTGTCATCGTATCGCACGACAGGCATTTCCTCGACCGTCTGGTAGACCACCTGTTCGTCTTCTGCGGCGACGGCGTAGTCAAGGACTTCATCGGCGGCTACAGCGAGTACCGCAGTTTCATGAAGGACTACGAAGCCGCGCAGAAGAGCGCTGCCGAGGAGCAGAAGAAAGCCGCGGCGGCGCGGGCGGTGCCGGCGGCGGAGCCGAAGCCCGCCCGGCGCCGGCTCACCTGGAAGGAGCAGCGCGAGCTCGAACAGCTGGAAAAGGACATGGAGGCGCTAAATGCGGAGAAAGACAGTATAGAGGCTCTGCTCTCCTCCGGTAGCGCATCCGTGGATGAGATCACCGCCGCCTCCGCCCGTTTCGGAGAAATCAAGGACCTCCTGGACGAAAAAGAGCTCCGTTGGCTGGAGCTCTCTGAAATCGCAAACGGATAACTATTCGTGCGTGGCGAAGCGCTGCTCCGCCAACTTCTCGTATTTCGTACCGGGACGGCCGTAATTGGCGTAAGGATAGATGGATATCCCTCCCCTCGGAACGAAAAGCCCTGTCACTTCGATGTATTTCGGATCCATCAGCTTGATGAGGTCCTTCATGATCACGTTGACGCAGTCCTCGTGGAAACCTCCGTGGTTGCGGAAGCTGAAGAGATAGAGCTTCAGGCTCTTGCTCTCGACCATCCGGACGTCCGGGATATAGGAGATGCGTATCTCCGCGAAGTCCGGCTGACCGGTGATCGGGCACAGAGTCGTGAATTCGGGACAGTTGAAGCGTACCCAGTAGTCGTTGTCAGGATGCTGGTTCTCAAATGCTTCCAGCACCTCGGGGGCGTAATCATCCTTGTAAACGGAGTTGCCGCCCAAGGCCTTCAGGCCTTCTTTTTTCCTATCGTCAGACATATTGAACGTCGTTTTCCTTTTTCTTGATGATACGCACGATCAGCGCGGTGAGCGGAAGCACCACCAGCTCGTACAAGGTCTTGCAGACCACCTGCGTCAGCACGATGGTGAGGATGCCCATGAACGGCATGATGCCCGCGAACACAATCGGGAAGAATATCAGCGAATCCACCGCTTCGCCGCCGAGCGACGAGAGGATGGCACGCCATCCGAATCCCTTCTCCCCCGCCTTTTCCTTCATCAGGCTCATGATCTTCGCATTGACGGTCGAGCCGGCGAGGAACGCGATGAGTGAGGCGCAGGCAGTGCGCGGGGCCAGGCCGAAGAGCGAATTGAAGGAGTCGGAAAGGGAACGGTTGTCCTCGTAAAGCGGAGCCGGAAGCTTTGTGACTATACCGGCCATCAGGCTGACGAAGAGGCTCATGATGAAGCCCATGATGATGACCTTCATGGCGGCCTTGTAGCCATAGACCTCAGTCAGACAGTCATTTACGATATAGGATATCGGAAAAATGAGAATAGCTCCGGAGAGCTGTAAAGGCAGGGTCCCCACCTGCCAGGTACGGGGTACGAAAAGGTTGGAGGACACGAGGCATACGCAGAATATGACTGCGAGCCACACATAAGTAGTGGAATGTTTCATTTGTTCTTGTTTTTATAGTGGTGCCAAGTACACTTGACCGGAGGCCCTGCCGCCGATCTCGCCGCAAAGATAGGAAAAAAATCTGACAAAGTGTCAGTCTTTGCGCGTTGGCAGATTATTTGTGTCCTATATGGACAAAAACAACTAGCATTATGGCAAAGGAAGAGAAAAAACAGGCTGAAGAAGCACAGGATATCGAACAGGAAGTCCGCCAGGAAGAGGCACAGCCCTCCAAGAAAGAGCTGAGGAAGGAACAGAAGAAGATCGAGGAGCTGGAGAAGCAGCTCGAGGAGTGCCGCAAGAAAGCCGAAGATATGGAGTCCCGCTGCAAGGACGCCAAGGACGACTATCTCCGACTGATGGCTGAGTTCGAGACCTTCCGCCGCCGCAGCGCAGAGGACAGGCTGAACCTTGTCGGCAGCGCATCTGCCGACACCATCAAGGGCCTGCTCCCCGTCCTTGATGACATCGAGAGGGCCATGGCCATGCTGGCGGAGTCCAGCGACGAAGCTGCCAAGCAGGGTACAGACCTGATATACAACAAGTTAATGGCATATCTCAAGACCAAGGGACTCAGCATCATCGAGGCAAAGGGCGAGAAGTTCGACGTGGATTTCCACGAGGCCGTAGCCCAGTTCCCCGTGCAGGAAGAGGCCCAGAAGGGCATGGTCATCGACGTCACCCAGACTGGCTACCTCCTGAACGGAAAGGTTTTGCGCTACGCCAAAGTAGTTGTAGGAGCATAACGACATGGCAGAGAGAAGAGATTACTACGAAGTCCTTGGCGTCGACAAGAACGCCTCGGCTGACGACATAAAGGCCGCTTACAGGAAAGCGGCCCTCAAATGGCATCCCGACCGCTGGGTCAGCGGAAGCGACCAGGAGAAGAAGACCGCCGAGGAGAAATTCAAGGAGGCCTCCGAGGCGTATTCCGTGCTCAGCGACCCGGACAAGAAAGCCCGCTACGACCAGTTCGGATTTGCCGGCACCGACGGCGCCGGCGGCGCTCCGGACTGGAGCCAGGGCTTCGGCAACCTCAACGACATCCTCAACGACCTCTTCGGAGGGCGTTTCGGCGGATTCGGAGGTTTCGGAAGCGGGGGCTTCGGCGGGTTCGGTTTCGGCGGCGGGCAGAGCCAGCAGCGGGTTTTCCGCGGGCGCGACATCCGCACCAGCGTCACCCTCACCCTCGAGGAGATCAACTCCGGCGTCGAGAAGGAAGTCACCATCGAACGCAACCGTCCCTGCCCCGACTGTCAGGGCAAGGGCACACGCAACAGTTCCGATATCAAGACTTGCCCCACCTGCAAGGGTTCCGGACAGGTCCAGAACATCACCAACTCCCTGTTCGGGCGCACGGTGGCGTATTCCACCTGCCCTCAGTGCCAGGGCGAGGGCAAGGTCGTGACCAATCCTTGCCGCACCTGCGGCGGCACCGGTCTGGTGCGCAGGCGCGAGACCGTCAGGGTCAAGATCCCCGCCGGTGTCGAGGAAGGCATGCAGCTGACGGTCCGCAGTGAGGGTCATTCCGCCCCGCACAACGGCACCAACGGCGACCTGCTGGTGGTCATCAAGGAGGCCGGGCATCCGCAGCTCAAGCGCCAGGGTACCAACCTCTACTACACCCAGGTCATCAGCGTGATGGACGCCATGCTCGGATGCGAAGTCACAGTCCCCTGCCTCGACGGCAGCTACCGGCTCAAGATCGACGCCGGCACGCAGTCCGGCACCACCGTGAAGCTCCGTGGCAAGGGCCTCCCGGCAGTGAGCGGATACGGCTCAGGCCGCGGCGACCTGTTCGTGCAGATCATGGTGTGGATCCCCCGCAAGCTCAACCGCGATGAGCGCAAGGCCATGGAGGATATGAAATACAGCGACAGTTTCCGTCCCAACCTCAGCCGCGACGACAAGAATCTTTTTGAAAAACTTGGGAAAAAGTTTGACGAATAGAAAAATTTGTATACCTTTGCAGTCCACAAAAAGCAACCTCTTACTGTTTTAGGGTTAATTAGTGAAGTAACGTTGCGATTGAAATAGATTTTTGACTGTTATGGATTACATCAAGATTGTAGAGCAGGCATTCTCTCAGAACAAGGCCGCTTCCTATCCTGATTTCAAGGCCGGTGACACCATCACCGTGACCTACAGGATCAAGGAAGG
>ONNK01000121.1 GCA_900319185.1 uncultured Bacteroidales bacterium | reverse complement strand
GACCTCTTCGAGGCCACGATGCAGGGCGCGGCCGCGCCGGAATCCATCGTAGACGCCCTCGACCGCATAGAGAGCGCCGCCATCGCATACGATGCCGTACTCATCCTGCGCGGCGGCGGCTCCGTCCTCGACCTCTCATGCTTCGACGACTACGGTCTCTGCTGGCGCATCGCCAACTGCCCGATACCTGTATATACCGCCATCGGCCACGACCGTGACCGCCATGTAGCGGATATGGTGGCCCATGTCAGCGTCAAGACGCCAACGGCCCTCGCAGACGAATTCATCGACTGCTACATGGCCGAGGACGAGCGCATCAGCGCCTTCGGCGTGCGGCTGCGCCTTGCGTTCCTGAACAAGGTGAACGCCCTCGCGTCGCGTGTCGACCTGCTCGAGGCCAGGATACTGGCGGCGGATCCGCGCGCCATCCTGAAGCGCGGGTACATCCTCGCCGCGGACGCCCGCGGACGCGTCCTGAAGTCCGCGGACGCGGCCTCCCCCGGCGACCGCATCTCCCTGATGTTCGCCGACGGCACCCTCGACTGCGAGGTCAAATCCAAAAAATAGTTATTCCTTCGGATAACGGACGGTGAAACAGGCTCCTTCGAGGGAGAAGGACTTGGAGTAGGCGATGTCCGCGCCGCACTTCTCGAGTATGCTGCGGCAGATCGCCAGTCCAAGGCCGGTACCGGCACTCTTGGTAGTGAAGTTCGGAGTGAAGAGCTTCGGCTGGTTCTCGGGATTAACGCCAGGTCCGTTGTCTTCGAAAACGATGTCGTAGAACCCGTCACGGGAAGAATTGCGCAGCGAGACCATGATGCGCCCGCGGCCGGGCTCACGGCCGGCGTCGGCGGCCTCCTGCTGCTGTATCTCGATGGCCTGCACGGAGTTCGTGATCAGGTTGACGAACACGCGGGTGAGCTGAGGCTTCGGTCCCATAACCGAGGCTCCCTCCATCCCAACATAGGTAAATTCGATGTTGTCCTTGTTGTCGAACATCGAAATCTCCTCCTGGAGCAAGGTGTCCAGGTCGATGCGCGAAGGCTCCTCGGTGTAGAGCTTCGCGAAGGTCGAGAACTCGTTGGCGGTGTCCGTGAGGATGTCGATGTGGTCGAGCACGACCTTCGCCACCTCGTCGAACTTATCCTCCCAGCCGTCTGCACCCCGTTGCTTGAGGCGGATGAGCCGCTGCAGCTGCAGTTTCATCGGCGTCAGGGGATTCTTGATCTCGTGGGCGACCTGGCGGGCCATGGCGCTCCACGCCTTGTCGCGCTCGGCCTGCGCGAGCTTCTTGGTACTCTCCGCCAGGTCGTCCACCATCAGGTTGTATGCGTCCACAAGGGTTGAGATCTCGTCCTTGCTGTCGTACTTGATATACTCGAAATTGTCGATGTTCGTGCGGTTCATCTTGCGGCCTATCTCCACGATAGGCGCCAGCATCTTGTCCACTACTGTGCCTGACATGAAGCGCGCCAGCAGCAGCAGGATCAGGAACACCGAAATGATGGTAACCAGGTGCATCACGGCCTCCATCTCGAAATCGTAGTTCTCGTCAGTATAAGGCGAGCAGAGGATGGCGACCATGCGGCCGTTGTCGTTGAAGAGCGGTGCGTACAGCGAATAGCAGCGCTTCTGCCCTATGGTCTCCTTGTTGATGAAGTAGCGCTTGCTGCGATAGACGATGTTCTTGTACGCATCCTCGTCCATGCGGTCGCTCACCAGCATGCGGTCGAATACATCGGGGGCCGTGGACTTGAAGGCCTTGCCCTGCGGCGAATACAACGTAATATCAGCCTTGGACATGTTGCGGACATTCTCCATCAGGGCGGTGAGCTCCTGCTGGTTGATCTGGCGGTAGTCATCCACGTAACGGAAACTGCCGGCAAGCATCGCCTGTATGGAGTTGACCTTGTCGGACATCATCTCCTGCCTGTTGGCGTCGTTGCGTTCGTATACGAAGAACACACTGACGGTGGCCATGGCGATGAGGGTGACAATCAGGGAAGCCATCAGGACCGTACTGATACGGTTCTTGAAATACACGGTCTTGAATATCTTCGGGCGGCGGCGCGTCAGGGCTACCAGCGAGAACAGCAGGAATGCGAAAAGGGCCAGGAACACCACCGCCACGGCGTAGTTCATGATCCCGTCCTTCTTCCTTGATATGATGACGGTCTCGTCCTCCTCCACGTCGTTGACGAAATGCACGTAACCGTCCTGAACGAGGCTGGAGCTGCCCCAGGCCGATGCCTGCATCAAGTCGTCCGGCAACAGCGTCGGATAGGCGAAATTGCCCTTGTAGCTGACAAGGTTGCGCTTGGCATACTTGGCGTAGGAGTAGCGCGGGGGAAGGTTGACCTGTCCGGGGTCGGTGATGTCCAGAAGGGCGGAATAGCCGCCGTACTCGCGACTGGACTTGGGCTCCACGCCCACCAGCAGGTAGGAAACCCCGTACCTCTGGTTGAAGTAAGTGAACAGGCCGGTATAGCGGGGATGGCCGGAAATCGAGGTTGTATAGAAGAAGCGTGAAGTGTCATGGATCTTGACGCCGGAACGGACCCTCTCGTTGAAATAGGACAGCAGGGCGGGATCCCTTTCATCGGCGCCCATGACCACTACGGACACGTCATAGTCCTGCGAGACACTGTACAGGTAGTTGTCGACTATGCGGTTGAGTATGGTCTGGGCCGAGCTGGGCAGGACTGAGAGCGAAGCGATGAAGAAATCGTCGGAGATGGGCACCTCCACACGGCGCAGCTGCAGCTCGAGCGAGATATCCCTGTCCACGGACAGGCGGTTGGCCCACACGTCGATGCGGTTCTGTTCCTTTCGGAAACCCAGGCTCGCGGAAATGAGCACGAAATACACGCCTATAGCCAGGGCGAGAATGATCCTGTTCACGCCCTTGAACGAATCGAAATACAGTCCTGCAGTCGACTTGAATGCCGGTCTCAGGAACTGGGCAAGGAGCGGTATGCTGACGAGCATCGTCAGGAAAGAGATATAGACCAGGGCACTGTATTCCGTCAGTTCGTTCAGCTTGTACAGCTCGAGGTTGATATTGGAATTCAGCACTATGCTGCTGAATGCCTTGTGGGTATAAATGGCGATGAGGACCATCGCTGCGGCCGCGAGCAGCGGGAAAGCGACACGCAGCGCGCCCGAGCGGACGCGCACCCTCTGGATACGGAACAGCTCGCGGCGGATGAGGTAGAAGCACAGCGTTACCGCTAGGATGGTCATGTTGATGATGAGCACGGCTCCAAGCGAATAAAGGAACTGCCCGTCAGCATACAACGTAGGCGAGAAAAGGTACGAACTGTTCCTGGCGCCCATACCCCAGACATAGAAGAAGGACGCGGCGGCGACGATGGAAACGAGCGCTATCAGGAAGCGCTGCTTCGTGCGGCGCGCGGACAGGAACACTAGCATAGCCGTCACGAAAAGCGCCAGGGCGAGCCAGACCATGTAGGAATTCGCCATGGGAGCGCTTCTGAACGTTTCCTGGAGTATCTTGAAGAGCGGCCGTCCGTCGAGGCTGACCGTGGAGCCTCCGCTGGTAGACAGCGGTTCCACGGTGAAACGGTCGTCCAGGTGCAGTATCGGATTGGCGTTGTTGGAACTCCGGGTGTCCATCGCGTCGGTCAATTCCAAGCCTCCGATGACCTTGCACTCGTTGCGCTTGAGCATCTTGACAAGGTACCAGCTCTGGCCGATGTTCAGGAATGACGCCTGCTCAGAAAGGTCGGAGAAAGGCGAGGTGAAATTGTTGTTCGGATCAGTCAGGCGCTGGAAGAGCATCCTCGAGCGGATGTCGTCGTTAAGGACTATGAAGGTATGGTCCCAGGACTGGAGGACATTGTCGACATAGCGGTATACGACCATGTCAGACGGGAGCTTGTCCAGCTCCATCCATTCATTCCAGTTGCCGTCCAGGGCCTGCCGCATGTAAGTGTCCAGGCGCGCCATACGGCGGGCCAGGACCTTCTCCACGCGCCGGGCGGCCTGCTCGGTATTGCCCGGTGAATGGTCGATCGCGGTCGTCCATACCAGGACGAAGACGCTGAGCATCAGCAGTCCCCATGACAGGTAGTCTCTCCAGGTATGTTTCTTTCCGCCCATGCTTATTCGTGGTGATAAGGTTCTCCGCGCAGGATCGTGAATGCACGATAAAGCTGCTCTGCAAAAATCGTTCTAACCATCTGGTGCGAGAAAGTCATTTTCGACAGGGACAGCTTTGAATCCGCCCTGGCATATACTTCCTCCGAGAATCCGTAAGCGCCTCCGATGACGAAAACGAGGTCCCTGGAGCCGCGGGACATCCGCTCCTCCAGCCAGGCCGCGAAGTCTAGCGAGCGGAACTCGCGGCCGCCCTCGTCCAGCAGAACGAGCTCGTCCGAGGGCCGAAGGCACTTCATGATGAGTTCGCCCTCGCGGGCCTTGATCTGCGCACGGTCCAGCGCCGAGACATTCTTCAATTCCGGAATCTCCTGCACCTTGAAGGGGGCATAGTGGACCAGCCTGGATGCATAGGTGTCCAGGCCTTCCTTGACCCACTTGACGTCGGTCTTTCCTACGGTGAGCAGGGTTATCTTCATTCCGGTTGGCTGCAGTCTCCGCAAAGATAGCAACGTGGCTCAATATTTGCAATGAAAATGTACTCGATATGAAAGCTTTGTACAAAATAGCGGTTTGCCTGCTGGCCCTCTCGATGTGTCTGAGCCTCAAGGCGCAGAACGACGGGAACGATATGTTCGTGCCCATTGCCAAATACCTCTCGTCGGGCAACGCAGAGAACCTTTCCGCATGGTTCGCGGACAATCTCGAGATCTCCGTGGTCTCATCCCTGACCAATTCCAGCAAGAGCCAGGCCAAGCAGATACTCAAGTCTTTCTTCGAGACCTATACTCCACGCAAGTTCGAGATCAGCCACATCGCCGGACGCTCGAACATGAAATACGCGCTGGGCACGCTCAACGCAGGAGGGGAAACCTTTAACGTCACCATCTTCGTGAGCGTACGGGACGGCGACTGCAAGATACAACAGCTCAAAATCGAACGCGTCCAATAACAGTTTGGCACGGGACTTGCTTTATCAAAAAGCAGATCGTTTAAGACTGTTTTGGTTAATAAGTTGGTTTATGAAAATGAAAAGCCCCGCTGCGACAGCGGGGCTTTTCATTTTCAGTCCGTATAGTACTTGAATATCATCGGCGCGAAATTGTTCAGGAACTGTCTCCAGAT
>ONNK01000130.1 GCA_900319185.1 uncultured Bacteroidales bacterium | reverse complement strand
GTGGACGCCGCGCTTGGCGGCGGCATGCTCGACGCAGGCGGGCGGCTGGACCGCAGGGCCCTTGCCGCCGCGATATTCTCCGACCGGGACGCACTCCGCCGCCTGGAGGCCGTCGTCCATCCCGAAGTCCTTGCGGACTTCCTGCGCTGGCGTGATGCCCAGTCCTCAGAGGCCGTGGTCATGGAGTCGGCCATAGCCGCCGGCCTGCCCCTTTTCAAGGGAGTATTTGACGCCGTTATCCTCGTGGACGCTCCGGAGGAGATACGCCTCGAAAGGGCCTGCCGCCGGGACGGCTCTTCCCGTGAGGCAGTGCTGGAGCGCATCCGCGCCCAGCATCCGGACCCGGGCCTGGCCGATGCCGTCATCGTCAATGACTCCACCCTTGAGGTTCTGCGCTCACGCACGGACAAGGCACTGGAAAAATTAGTATATTTGCAATCCAACAATAAAGAAGATAAAATGAAAACAGACCTTTCGAAAATCCTGTCAGTATCCGGCCAGCACGGCCTGTACCAATATATCGCCCAAGCACGTAACGGCGTCATCGCCGAGTCCCTCGCCGATGGCAAGCGCACGGTATTCGACATGCGCAGCCGCATTACGACCCTTGCCGACATAGCCATCTTCACCTCAGAGGGTGAACTCAGGCTCAAGGACGTCTTCGGAGCCCTTCACGAAGCTCTCGGAGACGCTGACGCCCCCGGGGCAAAGTCTTCCCCGGACGAGCTCAAATCCCTGTTCGCCAAGGCTGTGCCGGACTATGACGAGGACCGCTTCTATGTCTCGCACATGAAGAAAGTCGTCGAGTGGTACAACGATCTCAAGGCCCACGCTTCCCTCGAATTCGTCGAGGAGGATGAGGAGGCCGAGGCCGCTGAAGAGCCTTCCGCCGACCCTGCAAATGAATAAAAGACTACAGGTCGTCACGCTCGGATGCTCCAAGAATACCGTGGACACCGAGCACCTCCTCGCTCAGGTCGGGAAGTCGTATGAAATCGTACCCGAGGGCGTGGAGGAGCCCGTAGACGTCCTGCTTCTCAATACCTGCGGATTCATAGGCGACGCCAAGGAAGAGTCCATACAGGCCATCCTCGAGGCTGCTGAACGCAAGAAATCCGGACAGGTCGGCAGCCTGATGGTTTTCGGCTGTCTTTCCCAGCGGTATGCATCCGAACTTCCGGGGCTCATCCCCGAGGTGGATGCATGGTTCGGCGCACGCGACCTTATGCCCGTCTTACGGGCTTTGGGAGTGGAGCCTTCCGCGGACACACTTAAAGACCGGTATTTGACCGGTAAGGTCCGCAGCTATGCCTTCCTAAAGATATCCGAAGGCTGCGACCGGCGCTGTTCTTACTGCGCGATCCCTTTCATACGCGGAGCCCATCGGTCCGTGCCCATGGAAGACCTCGTGGAGGAGGCCCGGCGGCTTGCGGCCCAGGGGGTCAGGGAGCTCGTCGTCATCGCCCAGGATACAACCTACTACGGTCTGGACCTCTACCGCCGCCGGGCACTGGCTGAGCTGCTCCGCAAACTCTCCGAAGTGGAGGGAATTGAGTGGATACGCATCCATTATTCGTATCCGGCCGATTTCCCCGAAGACGTCCTTGACGAGATGGCGTCCAATCCCAAGGTCTGTCCTTATCTCGACATACCTCTCCAGCACGTCTCCGACAGGATGCTGGACATGATGCACAGGCATGTTGACGGCGCGTGGACGCGCGAACTCATCCGGAAGATGCGCGAGAGAGTCCCTGGGGTGGCGTTGCGCACCACTATGATCGTGGGTCATCCCGGCGAGACGGAGGAAGACTTCGAGGAGCTGCTGGACTTCATCCGCGAAGCCCGTTTCGAGCGGCTCGGGGCATTCACTTACTCCGAGGAGGAAGGCACATACGGAGCGGAGCATTTCAAAGACGATGTGCCGGAAGATGTGAAAAACGCCCGTCTGGATGCCCTGATGTCACTTCAGAAGGAGATATCGCTTGAGTTCAACCGCTCGCGCGTGGGAAGCATCGAACGTGTCCTTGTGGATGACTGGGTGGACGGTATCCTGGTATGCCGCAGCCGTTACGAGAGTCCCGACGTCGATGGCGAGATTCTTGTAAGGTATCCATCCGGGTCACCCGTCGGAAGTTTCGTGGACGTCCGTATCATCGGCGCAGACGAGTATGACCTTATAGCTGAAATAATCGAATGATTGGGATATGAAAAGTTTTTCTGTTTTGTCTTTCGTGATCGCGGCGCTTTCCGGTGCCGTGCTGGCTTCATGCGCTCCCTCGGCTTATGTGATGCAGATGGAGTCGCGCAAGCCTTCCGAGTGCGGGCTTGACCTCGCTGGGAAATCCCTTTCCGTCATATATCTCGAGTCCCCGGACGGACGCGACTCGCTGTTCAACAACAGGGCTGCGGATGCATTGGCCTATGGCCTGGAGTCCGACCTTTTTGACGGTGCGGAAGCGGTCAAGGTATACAACCTGACAAAGGATGCCGCGGGCAACTATGCCTCCAAGGATACGATTACACAGTATATCATGCTTCTCGACAGCGACGTCGTGATGATTCTGGATACACCTGAGGCCGGTGAAAGCCATACCGGCAGGAGTTTTCCCGTAACGAGCAAGCTGTATGTCTATGACTCGATGGCAGGTGAGGACGACGGCGTGACTACCTTGCAGGTATCCACTAGTACGGCATCGATGACCGATGAGGGCCGTGCGATGAACATGGGCTCCGCACTCCTCAAGCCTCTCCGCAGCAAGTGGGAGCAGGAGCAGTTCACCGTGCTCTACTTCGACGGCATGGGAAGCAAATGGATCGATGCACTGCTGCTGGCTGATGACATGAAATGGGCCGAAGCCATCGAAAAATGGATGGACCTGTCCAGATCCAAGAATCCTACGGTGTCATCCTGCGCATGCTACGATGTCGCACTCGGATGCTTCATGCTCGGCCAGTACGACCTGGCACTGGAGTGGCTCGACTCGTCGGATGCAGCAAGGCCGCTGTCTCTCAACAACGGCCTGCGCAAGCGTATCCTCGAGAAGAAGGGCGGATCCGCCGCTACTTCCGATTGATCTTTTCCTTGATTTTCTCCTGGACCTTTTTCCGCGTGACTTCCCAGCGGGAAGTGACCTTTTCAAGATTCTTTTCGCTCAGGTGCGGGAAACGGGCCCGGACCTGGGCGATTTTCTGACGGACATAGGACTCGACGTGACGGGCCCGTTTCTCGTGGTACATCTCGTCGAATCCAACGAGCAGTCGGCCCGGCTTCGTCACTTTCCTCGATGACGTCGCCGAACTCGTCGTTTATGGCCGTGCCGAAGAACTTCATCTCCGGCGAGGTGTTCATGTAGGCGTTCACCAGAGGTGGGATAGCGGTCCCGAGCGAGTGGATGGCTTCCTTGAGCAGCTTGTAGTCCTCCTTGAAACCGTCCGACTTGAGGATGAGGTCCATCATCCTGGGGTCATGCTCGATCTGAAGGGGATTATAAGGAACCATAAGTCCTTCATGGTCAGGGAAATGCTTGGCCAGGAAATGGAGTATAAGGTCGCGCCCGCATCGGTCGTATGACGGGTACATCGTCACTTTGCCGAAGAAATAGGTCATGCTGGGATGCAGGATCATAAGCGTGGAGAGACCGTCCCAGAGGTTGTCGAGGGCGAACAGGGCTTTGGCGCCGGCCTTGGAGCTCTGGTACTCAGGCGTCACGAACGAGCGCCCCAGCTCTATGATATGCGGGAGATAGTCGTTGAGGAACTTCTCCGAGAACCTGAACAGATGCGAAGTCGCCAACCTGGGCTGTCCGTTCTCCATCAGGGTGATGTCAGGTCCCAGTATGAAGCGGTATCCGCCGAGGATGGCCTCGGCGTCCGGGTCCCAGATGATGAGTTGCCGGCAGGGGTTGTCCATCAGGTCGAACTCGTCGATGTCGATGGCCTTCCCGGTGCCGCCTCCGGCCGCCCGGAAAGTGATTTCCCTCAGGCGTCCGATCTCACGGAGCGTATTAGGTGAATCCTTCCAGTCGACGACGTATATTTCGTTTCCGCCCTTGTTGGTGTCCCGGAGCTTTTTGTCCGGAGTCAGTTCGGCCTTGATCAGGTCGAGGGCTACGGGATCGATTATGGGTTCCATAGTTGTTTCGTGTTAGATGCTGTAGACTTTCTCTCTAACCCACTGCGCCCACTCGTAGGCGCTTTTCTCCTTGTTGAAAAACTCAGGCGCGATGGGTTCTCCCACCTTGACCGTGAAGGTGCTGTTCCTGGCCTTGTACATTTCGTCCGGAAGGAACAGCATGGCGATATTGAACTTTATTCCGAGTTTCTTGCTGAGGTTGGCCACGCGGTAGAAGCGCTTGGAGTTCTGGCCGATGAAGTGCACTGGCACGATGTATCTGCCTGTCTGAAGGCTCTTGTTGATGAAGGCCTTGCCCCAGGGCAGGTCCTGGATCTTGCCGTCGATCTTGCGCGAGCAAAGCTTGCCCGGAAACATGATGATCTGGTTCTCCGAATTGAATGCGCCGTCGATGAGGGCGGGGAGGTCGCGTGACTGCCCGCCGGTGACGTTCACGGGCACGCACATAGGTGCCAGGCCCTTGATGTTCATCAGGATGTCGTTGACCAGATACTTGATCTTGCCGTCATAGCGGCGTCCGAAGATCATGCCGAGGGTAACACCGTCTATGCCGCCAAGGGGGTGGTTGGACACGAAGGTGAACCGGGTGTCGTCCGGGAATCCGTCAAGGTGCTCCATGCCTTCGACATGGACATCGACGCCGAGCTGGCGGATCGTGCCCTCGCAGAAATCCACACCTGTATAACCCTTTGACAGGTATTCGTTTATGAAGTCTTGGTGGATAAACTTCTTGCCCCAGTTGATGAGGAATTTGGGGACACGGCCCTTGCCGGCCTTGGCTTCGACGACCTTTTCAAGGTCGATGGTCATGGAAGAATCCTCGGTCATGTCAGTTCGGTTTTAGTACCCAAATATATGAAAAAATCCGTGTGTTTTCACTCAACACACGGAAAAACGCATCTGGTCATTCAGGCTTAAATGGTGTCGAAAGCGAATTTCTCCCAGGGGAGGTCTGCGTCCTTGCCCTCGAAGAGGACCTGGTACAGGTGATGGATGAGGGGGAACTCTTTCATGTCGACCTTGCCGTTAGGCGTCTCCACGCCTTTTTCGGCAAGGACGGAGATGCCTTCGTACAGGCTCTTGACGGCGCTGATGGACTCGAGCGTGATGCCTTTGAGCTTCAGCTGGGCCTCCTCGCGGGAATAGCCCTCGCCGAGCAGTATGCCGAAAGCCCTGGTCCTACCGCCCTCGACGGTCACGAACAGGTCGCCGAGGCCCATCGAGATGCAGTCCGTCTCGGCCTGCACAGTCCTGAGGATGCGGCGCATCTCACGGGCTGCCTGGAAAAAGACGGCTGCCTGGGCGTTGACGCTGGCAGGTTTGTCCGGGTCCTCCCTGTGGCCGAGGCCGATGGCGATGGCCGGTCCGAGTGCGTAGGCGTTCTTGATGGCGACCGCATACTCGAGGCCTGTCACGTCGTGCGTCATCGAGACATGCAGGAAGTCCGTCTGCAGGCATTCCTTCATCATCCTGAGGACATCGGCGTCAGCACCGCTTACGGTGGTGGCGGTATGCTCCCCGTTGATGATGTCCTGCGCGATGCCGGGGCCGCCGAGCATGTAGACCTTGCGGCTGACGCCGGCTTCGGAAAGCTCCCTCTCCCAGTACTGGGGCCAGGTGGAGAGCGAACCGTCCTCGTTGACCCTCAGGCCCTTGACTACAGTGATGACGGGAATCTCTTCGGGGATGTACTTGAGGACCTCGGAGAGGAACCATTCCGCGCCATAGGAGGAGATGCCTCCGATGACGAAGTCAGATCCTGGAACGGCTTTCTTCCAGTCCTCGAACTGATAGAATGATATGCCGGATGGGAATGGACGCGGAAGCTTGGGGTTCCGGCCGGTGCGGATGCATTCGTCGATGATCTCCCTGTCGTAGGGGGTGCCGACGATCTTCAGGGATACGCCGTTCTCCGAAAGGGGGAACACGAGGGCGGATCCCATGACTCCGAGTCCTATGATGGTAACTGTCCTTGACATGTCAGGTATTCTTTTTGTCTTCCAGTATGGAAGAGGCCACAAAGTTAGTGTTTTGAAAGGGAATTTTCAATTCTTTCGTATCTTTGCATCCAGAAAGGTGGAGCGATCTGCCGCGGCTTATGCTGAGGAAAGTCCGGACAGGACAGGGCACCCCGCTGCGGAAAGCGCAGGTGGGAGCGATCTTACGCCGGCCGTAACAGAAAACAACCGCCGCCTTCGCTGAGAGGCTTTGCCTCTGACGGAAGACGGCAAGGGTGAAAACGCGAGGCAAGAGCTCACGACGCCGCACAGCGATGTGCGGCGGGTACGGCACCGGGGCCTGCAAGACCAAATATACCGGCAGACGAGGGCGGCCCGCCCGATGCCGGGGGGTAGGTTGCGAAGATAAATGGCAGATTCAAAAACAGAAACCGGCTTACGGCTCCGCCTTTTTTTTATTTTGGAACGCTATGAGAAGGTCATTTGTTCTGATGTACGTCCTGCTTGCCGCTCTGCTCTGCAGTGCCTGCAATGCAAAGGTCAAGGAGTACAAGGTCAAGGTCGTGAAGGAGTATCCCCACGCCACGGATTCGTATACCCAGGGGCTTTTCTTCCACAAGGGCGACATGTACGAGAGCACGGGGCAGTACGGGTCCTCGACCTTCCGCAAGGTAGACCTCGCTACGGGGGAAGCCCTGGAAAAGCTTGACTTCAACCGCAAGTACTTCGTAGAAGGCTCTGTAGTCCTGGGTGACAATCTCTACATCCTCACGTGGGAGAGCAGGGTCGCTTTCGTCTATGACGCCAATACCCTGGAGTATAAGTCCACCTATTCCTATCCACGCGAGGGCTGGGGCCTCACCACCGACGGGAAGCAGCTTATCGCGTCCGACGGCAGTTCCAGGCTGTATTTCCTGGATGGGGAGTACAAGCTCCAGCGGAGCGTCAACGTCACGCTTGACGGACGTCCCGTACGATATCTGAACGAACTCGAATACATAGATGGCAGGGTCTGGGCGAATGTCTATACCACCGACCTCATCGTCATCATCAATCCCGCCACCGGCGCCGTAGAGGCCACAGTGGACTGCACAGGCCTCCTTCCTGCCTCCCTCCGTGACAGCCGGACCGACGTGCTGAACGGTATCGCCGTCAACCCCGCCGACGGCAAGGTCTACCTGACAGGCAAGTATTGGAAACGCCTCTACGAGATCGAACTCGTTGAAAAGAAATAGTCCGCGATCCCCGGCTCCATAAACGAATTAATCCCGCATCACTGCGGGATTAATCGGTTAGTTAGTAGTGTATTTACCTCTGAAAAAGGTTAATTATTGTTGGTTAGATCTCTTTTGCAAGAGTAGAGTGTGTTCTGTTTGTAACGTTTTAATTCTAATGCAAAGGTAGTGAACTTTTGGGATTCTGCAAATTTTTTGAAGAAAAAAAGTGCCTTTCTCGCTATCTTTGTGCAGGCCACTGTCATTCCTGCGATGAGAAGACTTTTCCTGCTCATACTGCTGTTGTGTCCCGTCGCTGCGGTGGCGGCGACAGGGAGCGCCCCGGGCGCGCATCCCCGCCTGCTGATGCATGCCGGGGAGGAGCCGCCAGTCGCCGTTGCAGGCCCTCTCTTCCGTGCGGACAGCATCATCCTGGCATACAGCGACGCTGTCCTGTCACTCCCTCCTGTCGGGCGCGATATGGCGGGGAACCGTCTCCTGCAGACATCGCGCGAAGTATTCAAACGGAATAGACCAGCTTTCCGGAACATTCGTCGCGGATCTTTCCGTCCGGAAAATGACCACGGCGCGCTTTGCCTTACTGCTGGACCAACTCCGCCAGCGCGTCGCAATCCGGACGGCCCTTGATTATACAGAGCCTTTGCGCCTGTCTCTTTCCTGGGCGCTGGATTCCCGGCTGATCCCGGTAAACCCTCTCGCAAACGTCAAGCTGCCG
>ONNK01000014.1 GCA_900319185.1 uncultured Bacteroidales bacterium | reverse complement strand
AGAGGGCCAGTGGGCGCTCGTGCGCGACAATAAACCCTACCAGATCAGCTCCACCTGGGACAGCAACAGCTTCCAGGACGTCTATCTCGTTGACATGAACACCGGTGAGAGCAAGTGCCTGTTCAAGAAGCTCAACGGCACGGCCAACGTCTCCCCCGGAGGGAAATACATCTACTGGTTCAGCGACGACGATCTCGGCTGGCATACCTACAGGATGGCCGACGGCGTCAGCCTGAACGTCACTGACGCGGCCGGAGTGCCTTTCTTCGACGAAGAGGACGACCATCCGGCTCCGCCGCCGTCCGTCGACCGTCCGCACTGGATGGACGGCGACGAGGCTTTCCTGCTCTCCGACAAGTACGACATCTGGAAGGTCCAGCCCGACGGCAAGTACATCGTCAACATGACCGAAGGCGAGGGCCGCAGCAACAACTGGCAGCTCAGTTACGCCAATTACGAGCGCAACGACATCCCCGCCGCCCTTACCCGCCTGGGCGTCCTCAAGACCATAGGCAAGAAGGATGAGGTCTTCCTCACCGTCTTCGACCGCACCACCAAGGAGAACGGCATCGCTACCTTCAACGCTGACAAGCCGGGACTCAAGAGCTCCTTCACCGACAAATACACCTTCAGCAACGTGGCCAAGGCCAAGGATGCCGACCTGTTCGTCTACAGGAAAGGCAATTTCAACAATTCCCCCGACGTCTACACCACCTCCGACCGTTGGGCGAACGAAAGGAAATGGTCCGCCATCAATCCCCAGCAGGCCGACTACAACTGGGGCAACAACCGCCTGGTGCACTGGAAAGCCTATGACGGCACGCCGCTCGACGGCATGCTGATCACTCCGGAGGATCTCGATCCTACGAAGAAGTATCCCATGATGATATACTTCTACGAGAAGAACTCCGAGAACGTATACTCCTACTACTCCCCCGCCCCTAGCCGTTCGACCGTGAACATCCCGTTCTACGCCAGCCGCGGCTACGTGGTGTTCGTCCCGGACATCGTCTACAAGGACGGCCACCCGGGCGAGAGCGCCTACAACTGCATCTGCGCGGGCGCAGAGGCCATGTGCGAGCAGTTCCCGTTCATCGACAAGGACAGGATGGCCATCCAGGGCCAGAGCTGGGGCGGCTACCAGACGGCCTATCTGGTGACACGCACCGATATGTTCGCCGCTGCCGGCGCGGGAGCGCCTGTCGGCAACATGACCAGCGCGTACGGCGGCATCCGCTGGGAGTCCGGCATGGTCCGCGCCATGCAGTACGAGCACGGCCAGAGCCGCATCGGCAAGTCCCTCTGGGACGAGGGCGGCCTGGACCTCTACATCGAGAATTCTCCAGTCTTCCATACCCAGAACGTCACGACACCGGTGCTCATCATGCACAACGACAACGACGGTGCAGTGCCGTGGTACCAGGGCATCGAGTTCTTCATGGCGCTCCGCCGCTTCGGCCATCCCGCCTGGCTGCTGGAGTACAACAACGAAGCCCACAACCTCGCCGAACGCCGCAACTCCAAGGACCTCTCCGTCCGCCTGCAGCAGTTCTTCGACCATTACCTGAAGGGCGAGCCCATGCCGGCGTGGATGAAGACCGGCGTGCCGACTGCCCGCAAGGGAGAGTATTTCGGATTTGAACTCACTGAAGATTAGCGTTTTATATGAAAGATTACATCGAACAGAACAAGGAACGTTTCTACGAAGAGCTTTTCTCGCTGCTGCGCATCCCGTCCATCAGCGCCAAGGCTGAGCACAAGGGCGACATGCGCCGCTGCGCCGAGCGTCTGGCCGTCCTCCTGATGGAGGCCGGCGCAGACTTCGCCGAGGTCTCGCCGTCCGACGGCAATCCCGTCGTATACGGCGAGAAGATGGTCGATCCGGCCTTGAAGACCGTGCTGGTATACGGCCACTATGACGTCCAGCCGCCGGAGCCGCTGGAGAAGTGGCGCACGGACCCCTTCGAGCCCGTCATCCATGACGGGGCCATCTGGGGCCGCGGCGCCAACGACGACAAGGGCCAGCTCTTCATGCACATCAAGGCTTTCGAGTTCCTGGTGCGCACCGGACAGCTCCGCCACAACGTCAAGTTCATGTTCGAGGGCGAGGAGGAGATCGGCAGCCCCAACCTCCCGGCCTGGATCAAGGCCAACAAGAAACGCCTTGCGGCGGATGTCTGCCTGGTCTCCGATACTACCATGATATCCGAGAGAGTGCCGTCGATCAACTGCGGCATGCGCGGCCTCTCCTACCTCGAAGTCAAGGTCACAGGGCCCAACAAGGACCTCCATTCCGGACATTACGGCGGAGCCGTGGCCAATCCTATCACGGTGCTGTGCGAGATGATCGCTACGCTTCATGATGAGGACGGCCGCGTGGCGGTGCCGGGGTTCTACGACAAGGTAGTGGAGCTCTCCCGCAAGGACAGGAAGATGCTGGCACGCGCGCCCTTCAACCTCAAGGAGTACAAGGAGTTCCTGGATATCAAGGACATACGCGGAGAGAAAGGCTACACGACGCTAGAGCGTACGGGCATCCGCCCGTGCCTGGACGTGTGCGGCATCTGGGGCGGCTACACCGGCGAGGGCGCCAAGACGGTCCTGCCGTCCGAAGCCCACGCCAAGATCTCGATGCGACTGGTCCCCGACCAGAAGAGCGGCGAGATCACCAAACTCTTCGCCAAGCATTTCAAGTCCATCGCACCCAAATGCGTCAAGGTAGATGTCAAGGAATGCGAGGGCGGTGACGGATTCCTCATCCCCATCAGCTCCGAGGCATACAAGGCAGCCGCGCGCGCCATGGGCGAGGTCTACGGCATAGAGCCCGTGCCCTCGCGCGGCGGCGGCAGCATTGCGGTCCTGGCCGAGGTCCAGAAGATCCTCGGCATAGACCCGCTCCTCATGGGCTTCGGCCTCGAGCGCGACACCATCCACTCCCCCAACGAGAGCTACCTCCTCAAGCAGTTCTTCGCCGGCATGGAGTCCATCGCGCTCTTCTACAAGTACTACTAGAAAGATCCGAACAGGAAAGCAGTATATAGAGATATGAAAGAATTCGACAAATACGCAAGGCTGGAGCGGGGTATCAGCTCCATGACCCTGCACCGTTTCGAGTCGATGTACGACTCATATATCAATCCCACCATCATCGAGGAGCGCAAGCTCAATGTCGCTTCGATGGACGTATTCAGCCGCCTGATGATGGACCGCATCATCTTCCTGGGCGTTCCCATCGACGACGATGTGGCCAACATCATCCAGGCGCAGCTGCTGTTCCTGGCGTCCACGGATCCGTCTGCGGACATCTCACTGTACCTCAATACCCCCGGAGGACAGGTGAGCAGCGGGCTCGGCATCTATGACACCATGCAGCTCGTGGAGCCGGACGTGGCGACCATCTGCACCGGACAGGCCGCCTCGATGGGCGCCGTGCTGCTCTGCGCCGGCGCGTCCGGCAAGCGCTCCGCGCTGCCGCACTCCAAAGTGCTGATACATCAGCCTTTGGGCGGCGCCAAGGGCCAGGCCAGCGACATCCTCATCGCCGCCAAGGAGATCGAAAAATGCCGCGCCGAACTCGTCGGCATCATCGCCGAGCATACCGGCCAGCCATACGACAAGGTCTTCGCCGACGCCGACCGCGACTATTGGATGAGCGCACAGGAAGCCAAGGAGTACGGCATGGTGGACGAGATCCTCACGAAAAAGCAGAAGTAGCATGGCATCCTCCAAGAACAACAAGACGGAGCGTCACTGCTGTTTCTGCGGCCGCAGCGAGCATGAAGTGAACCTTCTCCTCAGCGGTATGGACGGTTATATCTGTGACGACTGCGTAAGGATGGCCGGCGAGTATCTCATCGAGCTCGAGCACAAAAGCGAGAAGGAAGCTCCCGCCATCAAGGTCGGCGAACTCCAGAAGCCCAAGGCCATCAAGGAGTTCCTCGACCAGTACGTCATCGGCCAGGACAGGGCCAAGAAACTCCTTGCCGTGGCGGTGTACAACCACTACAAGCGCATCAACCACAACCTCGTTGAGAAACCCGATGACGGAGTGGAGCTCGAGAAGTCCAACATCCTCATGGTCGGTCCTACAGGTACCGGCAAGACCTTGATGGCCAGGACTATAGCCAAGATGCTCGACGTCCCGTTCACCATTGTGGACGCCACGGTCCTGACCGAGGCCGGCTATGTGGGCGAGGATGTCGAGAGCATCCTTACGCGTCTCCTCCAGGAGGCCGACTACGATGTCAAGAAGGCTGAGCGCGGCATCGTCTTCATCGACGAGATCGACAAGGTCGCCCGCAAGAGCGACAACCCTTCGATCACCCGCGACGTCTCCGGCGAAGGAGTCCAGCAGGCCATGCTGAAGCTCCTCGAGGGCAATGTCGTCAACGTCCCGCCGAAGGGCGGGCGCAAGCATCCCGAGCAGGAGTTCGTGCATGTCAATACCGAGAACATCCTGTTCATCTGCGGCGGCGCGTTCGAAGGCATCGAGCGCCGCATCGCCCAGCGCCTCAACACCCAGGTCATAGGTTTCGGCGCCTCTGAGAAGCAGCGCATAGACAGGGAAAACCTCCTCCAGTATGTCTCCGCGATGGACCTCCGCGGCTACGGCCTGATTCCCGAGATCATCGGCCGCCTGCCGGTCATCACCTATCTTGACGCGTTGGATCGTGACGCCCTGAAACGCATCCTCACGGAGCCCAAAAACGCCATCCTGCGGCAATACGAGAAGATTTTCGAGCTGGACGGGATGAAGCTTGAGATCGACCCGGAGGTGCTTGACCTCATCGTCGACACCTCGATCAAGAACAAGCTCGGCGCCCGCGGCCTGCGCAGCATCTGCGAGCAGATCATGAACGACGCCATGTTCGACGCCCCTTCCTCGGGCAAGAAGACCTTCCACCTCACACTCGACTACGCCAAGTCGAAACTAGAGAATCAGATATAAACGAAAAGCCCTGCGGATATCCCGCAGGGCTTTTTCAAATATATCGCAGGTGAACTATTTGAGTTCGCGGAACTTCTCGACGGAGATGGACTTCTTGTCGAAGGAGATGATGTCCTTGACGGCGGAGATGACCTTCTGCTCTGCGACCTGCTCGGAGAGGCGCTCGACCTGCTGGCGGTCGGTGAGCATCTTCTGGGCGGCCTCGTCGATGAAGTTGGACGGGACATTGGCCATGCCGTACATGGCGTACTGGTAGGCAACATATCCGTGAGCGGCCTCGCTGAGGTCGTTGCGGTCGATCTTGAGGTCGAACTTCTTCATCAGGTAGTCGCTGACAAGCTGCCACTTGTAGTCGGCGAGGAACGCATCGAACTCCTTCTCGATGTCTTCCATCGTGTATTTCTCCTTGTTGATGCTGTAGAGCCAGCGCTTGAGGAAATCCTCGGGAAGCTTGATGTCGGCTTTCTTGACAAGGTAGTCCTTGATATCCTTGCCGAGGCGATAGTCGCTCTCCTGGCGGTAGTTCTCGGCCAGGCGGTTGGCGACCTCCTTCTCGAAGTCTTCCTCGGTCTTGACCTTGCCCTCACCGAAGATGCGGTCGAAGGTCTCGGGGGTCGGTTTGGCGGCCTCGAAGTTCTTGATATTCACCACAGTGGCGTTGAAGACAGGATTGATGGAAGCGAGATCCTCCTTCTTGACCTTGAGGAGGGTGGCGCGGTCGCCTTCGCGGTCGAGGACCTCATTGACGTTGAGCTCGAGCTTGTCGCCGGCCTTGACGCCCATGAGGGCGGGCTTCATGGCCTCGGTAACGTCACGCATGGAGATGTAGCCGTTCTCGACGGTCTTGTCGTCATTCTCGAGGTCGACATAGAGGTAGGACTCCGGGGTGGGAGCCTCGACCTCCTGCATCTCGCCGTACTGCATGAGCATGTTCTTCTTCATCTCTTCCTTGGCGACGGCGGTGGACTTGATGGTGTAGTTGACCACCTTGTCGGCATCGGAGAGCTCGAAGTCGATCTTCGGTGCGACAGCGAGGTCGAACTTGAAAGTGAAGTCGTTGCCGTCCTTCCAATCGATATCGGGCTGGTCCTCGCTGGAAAGGGGCTCACCGATGAAGTTGAGGCCGCTCTCCTCCATGTACTTGCCGAGCTGCTCGGAGATGATGTCGTTGACGGCATCACCGAGGCACTGCTCGCCATAGACGCGCTCGATGAGGGAAGCAGGGACCATGCCCTTGCGGAAACCCTTGAATTCGGCGGTGCGGCGACGCTCGTTCAACTTCTTCTTCTTGATCGGTGCATAGTCTTCTGCAGCGATTTTCAGCGTGAGCTTGATGTTCTGATCATCAATCTGTTTCTTTTCAATCTTCATTGTATGTCTGTTATTTTATTTCCTTTTCTGAAACGGGCGGCAAAGATAGGCATTAATTCTCAAATAATCAACGCGTCGGCTTAGCTTTCATCTTGGGATAGACCACCCTCTCGTGGTATAGCTGGGCAAGGTAGGATTTCAGGCTCTCCTTGACGGTGTTGAGCTCGCGGATGGAGATGGAGGATTCGTCGAACTGGCCGGCCTTCATCTTGTCATCGACCATTTTCTCCACGAACTCGGAATAAGCCTCCGGAGACGAGGCCTTGATGGTACGCGACGCCGCCTCGATGGAGTCGCACAGCATCAGGATCACCTGCTCCTTGGTAAAGGGCTTGACACCGGGATAGTAGAAATCGGCGGCATCGGCAGGATCCCCTCCCTCGTTGATGTATTTGTTGAAGAAATAGCCGGTACGGGTCGTGCCGTGATGGGTAAGGATGAAATCCTTGATGACCTGCGGCAGCTTGTAGCGGTCGGCAAGCTCCATGCCGTCCTTGACATGGGCGATGATGTCCTTGGCGCTCTGACGCGCATCAAGGCTCGTATGGTAGCCGTTCTTGTCCTCTGAAGGCAGCAGCGCCTCGTTCTCGATGAAACACTGGGGATTGTTCATCTTGCCGATGTCGTGGTACAGGGCGCCGGCGCGCACAAGCAGCACGTTCGCGCCTATGGAGCGCGCCGCCGCATCGGCCATGCTCATGACCTGCAGCGAATGCTGGAAGGTACCCGGGGCTTTGGACTCAAGCTCGCGCAGCAGCTTGTTGCTGGTGTCGCCCAGCTCGGCCAGTCTCGAATTGGATACAAGGTCGAACACGTTCTCGAAGAGAAACACCAGCTGGTACCCGAGCACGGTCAGGATCGATCCGATGAAAAGGAAGGTCAGCGTCAGCGCGACGTTTCCGCCGATAGTGTCGATGAAACGGAAGCCGAAATACGTCACCACCAGCGCGAGGAAGATGATCAGCCCGGTGATGAACTGCTTCCACCCCTTGTAGAAAAAGCGGAAGGCATATATGGCCACGAAGCCCGCGAACAGGAACATCATGAATATCACCGCGCCATAGTGCGAGAATATCAGCAGCGGGAGCAGCGTGACGATGTACAGGGGCAACACCATCTTGTTCCTGAAGAATGCCTGGTGCCACAGGGCCGGCAGGGTGAACGGCACCATGAAAAGGTACAGCGGCTGAGAGCGGCCGATAAGTATGGCGCATAGCGTGGAGATCACGAAGACGAACACGATATACCAGACCTTGTTCGGCTCCTGCAACGCCTTGCGGCTGGTGAAGAACACCGCAAGGTAGAGGGCGAGCGCAAGTACGAGGGCGAGCAGGATATTGCCCACCCACTGAAGCGCGCGCGGAGTGCCATAGCCCATATTAGCCTCGTACTCAACCTTGTACGAATCAAGCAGTTGTGCTATCTCTGCCGTAACTATCTCGCCGTTGGAGACGATGAGCTGCCCGGCGTTCATGAAGCCCTGGGTGGGAGAAATGAACGGAGCGGACTCCGCATGCACCACCTCGGTGGTCTGGCGGTCATACACCAGGTTGGGGACGATGAGGTCGTATACGGAATTGGCCTTGAAGATCGAGTCGAGGTTGTAGCTCTTGTAGGTCTTGCCCATCTCCGCGATCAGCTTGGACTTGGCATCGGACTGCTTGTAGACCTCGGTGACGGGGACCTTGACGGCACGCTTGTCCTTTTGGATGTAGAGCACCTCCTCCGACAGGTCGGTGGCGTTGCGGTCCACCTTGACTCCCTCATCGGGCACGACGCCCTGGGCGTAGATGTCCCGGATGATGGAGACTATCGCAGACTTCAGCGCGGCGTCCTTTCCAAGGGAAAGGCCCTCGGCCGCACGAAGGTTCTTGTTGACTATGTCCTCGGAATACTTGTAGTACGGGATGACGCTTGAGACGGAACGGCTGCGTTCCTCCCTGATCTGCTCGTCTGTCTTGAGGACAGGGAAATCGAACTGCGCGTACAGTGTCTCATACTTCCACTCCGATCCTTTCCTGTAGTCGTAGCCGAATTTCGGGCTCTTGGGCAGGATCAACGCCAGGAACACGAAAAGGACTATGAAAGGAAGCCAGGTCTTGAGGGCAGAAGGGATTCCGGAGACTTTCATGGGCTGCTACTTGAAAGGGCTGTTGGGTTCTCTGGCGATATAGCGGTAGGTCATCCTGTCCGTGAAACGCGGGAAACGACGATGGGCGAAGATGGTTAGCTTCCCAAGGAAACTGAGGGACACCTGTGAACGCCTATGGTACAAGGCTTTGGCAAGCTTGACCGCGACATCCTCAGCGCTCATGAGCCTGCTCTCGTCGAGCGGGGTTTCGCCCTGGGCGGAACCGTCTGCTGTAAGGGCGTTGCGGCGCACCATGGACGAAGTATAGCCGGGGGCAAAGACGAGGACGTTAAGACCGTCCTTGAGATGCTCGATACGCAGCGTATCCAGGAATCCGCGGATAGCATATTTCGATGAGGAATAGCCGGTACGGGCAGGGAGTGCGGTGTATCCAGCGATGGAAACGATACCGACCACGGAGCCCTTGGACCTGAGCAGCCACGGCAGCGCGTATTTGGTGCAATATACGGTCCCCCAGAAGTTTACATCCATAAGGGTATGGATGACCTTGAGATCCAGGTCCTTGAACATGGCACGCATCGACACGCCGGCGTTGTTGACGAGTATGTCGATGCCGCCGAACTTGGCTACCGTCTCTTCGACGAGATTGCGGCAGTCGGCCTCGACGGACACGTCGGTCTTGACGCAAAGGACCTTGTCCGGATCGGAGGACACCTGCGGAGCAAGCTCCAGCATCCTGTCCAGGGACCTGGAGGCCATCACCACGCGTGCTCCGTACGAGCCGAAGACTTTGGCAGAAGCCAACCCTATACCCGAGCTGGCTCCTGTCACGATGACGACCTTATCCTTGAAGTATGCGGTGTCCATGCTACTCGACGGTCATGGCAGCCACGTCGTCTCCGTCGTATTCTCCGGCGTCGAGCTTGGCCTTGATCTCCTTGAAGGCGTTGAGGGTGTAGTTGACATCCTCCATGGTGTGCGCAGCGGTGGAGACGATGCGGAAGATCACCATGCCCTTGGGGATGACGGGATAGATGACCATGGAGCAGAAGATGCGGTAGTTCTCGCGGAGGTCCTTGGCCATCTTGGTCGCCTGGGCGACGCCACCCTTGATGTGGACGGGAGTGACGCATGCCTGGGCTTCGCCGATGTCGAAGCCTTCCTTCCTGAAGCCATCCTGGATGGCGTGGGTGATGGTCCAGCATTTCTTGCGGAGCTCGTCACCCTCGGGGCTGTCGATGATCTCCATGCGCTTGGTATTGCCGATGACGAGAGGCATCGGGAGCGACTTGGCGTACATCTGGGAGCGCATGTTGGCGCGCAGGTAGTTGATTATGCTGTGCGGGCCGGCCACAAAACCTCCGATGGAGGCCATGGACTTGGCGAAGGCGCCGATATAGAGGTCGATGCCGTCCATCACGCCGAAATGCTCGGACGTGCCGCGTCCATGCTCGCCGAGCAGGCCGAAGCCGTGGGCGTCGTCGATCATGATACGGAAATTGTACTTGCTCTTGAGGGCGACGATCTCATCGAGCTTGCCGAGCGCGCCGGTCATGCCGTAGACGCCCTCGGTGATGAGGAGCACTCCGCCGCCGTTCTCGTCCGCCTCCTTGCAGGCGCGGGCGAGGACCTTGTCGCAGTCGGCCATGTTGTTGTGGCGATACTTGTACTTGCTGCCAATGTGGAGGCGGATGCCGTCCAGCAGGCAGGCATGGCACTCGGCGTCATAGACGATGACGTCATGACGTGCGGTGAGTGCGTCGATGGTGGAGACGATGCCCTGGTAGCCGAAATTGTAGAGGAAAGCATCCTCCTTCTTCTCGAACTCCGCGAACTTGCGCTCGAGGGCCTCGTGGTAACGGGTGTGGCCCGTCATCATGCGCGCGCCCATAGGGTATGCGAGACCCCACTTGGCTGCGGCCTCGGCGTCGGCCTTGCGCACCTCCGGGTGGTTGGCCAGGCCGAGATAGTTGTTGAGACTCCAGTTCAGGACCGGCATGCCGTTGAAAGTCATATGCGGGCCGAGCTCGCCCTCGAGACGGGGATACATGTAGTAGCCGAAGCCCTGCTCAAAGTACTGTCCGATAGGACCGCCCGAGTCCCTTTCGATTCTGTCAAAAATGTCTAACATGATGATCTATGGTTTTATACACTATTATGCATCGATATTGGCGTAGTGGGCGTTCTCCTCGATGAACTGCCTGCGTGGCGGTACATCGTCGCCCATGAGCATCGAGAACGTACGCTCGGCCTGGGCTGCGTTCTCGATGGTGATCTGGCGGAGACGCCTGCGCTCAGGGTTCATGGTGGTGTCCCACAGCTGCACGTCGGACATCTCGCCGAGACCTTTGTAACGCTGGACGGTATAACCCCTGTCAGAGCCCTTGCCGAGGCGCTTGGCGGCCTCCTCGCGCTGCTCCTCGGTCCAGCAGTAGATCTCTTCCTTGCCTTTCTTGACCAGATAGAGCGGCGGCGTAGCGAGATACACGTAGCCGTTCTTGATGAGGTCGAACATGTAGCGGAAGAAGAAAGTGAGGATCAGGCAGGCGATGTGCGAACCGTCGACATCGGCATCGGTCATGATGACGACCTTGTGGTAACGGAGTTTGCTGAGGTCCATGTGCTTCTCGCCGGTCTCGTCCTCCAGCGCCACGGTGACGCCGAGGGCGGTGTATATATTCTGTATCTCCTGGCTGTCGAAAGCGCGGTCGGCGGCTGCCTTCTCCACGTTGAGGATCTTGCCTCGGAGCGGGAGGATGGCCTGAGTGCGGCGGTCGCGGCCCTGCTTGGCGGTACCGCCTGCGGAGTCTCCCTCGACGAGGAAGATCTCGCACTTCTCGGGGTCGCGCTCGGAGCAGTCGGCGAGCTTGCCGGGCATTCCGGCTCCGGAGAGCACGGTCTTGCGCTGGACCTGCTCGCGCGCCTTGCGGGCCGCGTTACGGGCCGTTGCGGCGAGGATGACCTTCTCTACGATGAGCTTCCCGAGCTTGGGATTCTCCTCGAGGTAGTTGTCCATCGCGGCCGCGGTGGCCTGGGAGACGGCGGAAGTGACCTCGGTGTTGCCGAGCTTGGTCTTGGTCTGGCCCTCGAACTGGGGCTCAGCGACCTTGACCGACACGACGGCGGTGAGGCCCTCGAGGAAGTCGCTCTGCTTGAGGTCGTCGCCCTTGTACTTCTCCATCAGTTTGTTCTTGTCGGCATAGTTCTTCAGGGAACGGGTGAGGCCCATCTTGAAGCCCTGGAGATGCGTACCGCCTTCGATTGTGTTGATGTTGTTGACGTAGGAGTAGATCTTCTCGGTATAACCGTCGTTGTACTGGAGCGCGATGTCGATGGGGATGATCTTGTCCGAGGTGACGCATACAGGCTCGGGGATGAGATGGGCGGCGTCGGCGTCGAGGTAGGTGATGAACTCGGAAAGGCCTTTCTCGGAGTAGAACACGTCATTGCGGAAAACCTGGTTGCCGGTGGCTTTGTTGTTGCCGTTCTCGTCGACCTTGAACTCGTCGACCATCTCGCGAAGGTCCCTTAGGGTGATCTTGATGCCCTTGTTCAGGAACGAAAGCTCACGCAGGCGGTTGGCCAGGGTATCGTACTTGTAGACGGTGGTCTGGGTGAAGATGGTGGCGTCGGGATGGAAGGTGATGATGGTACCGGTGTCGTTGCAGGTGCCGATGACCTCGACGGGGCCGAGCGGCTTGCCCTTGGAATACCTCTGCTGGAAGACCTGTCCCTCACGGTGCACCTCGGCGACCAGGAGGTCGGAAAGGGCGTTGACGCAGGAGACACCCACGCCGTGGAGACCTCCGGACACCTTGTAGCTGTCCTTGGAGAACTTTCCTCCGGCGTGGAGGACCGTCAGGACGACCTCGAGGGCCGAACGGTGCTCCTTCGGGTGCATATCCGTAGGGATACCGCGACCGTTGTCCTGGACCCTGATGGAATTGTCCTCCTCGATAGTGACGTTGATTTCGTCGCAGAAGCCTGCCATGGCTTCGTCGATACTGTTGTCGACCACTTCGTATACCAGGTGGTGAAGGCCCCTCTCCGCTATGTCTCCGATGTACATCGAAGGCCTTTTCCTCACAGCCTCAAGCCCTTCGAGGACCTGGATGCTATTGGCGGAATACTGCTCTTCCGCTACTCTTGTCTCTTCGTTTTCTATCATTTTCGGTATAAAAAAATTTGCCTGTATATATAACAAGCAAATTTACGAAAAAATATTGGAATTACTAGTAATTCCAGCCTAGAAATTGAGGCAGATCCCGCCAGTCACATAAGGTCCTTTCTCGGCGATCATGAAGTTCCTCATGACCGTCTGGTTCAGGAGGTTCCGGCCCTCCGCCCAGAGCGAGAAATGATTGTTCATCCTGAACTCCGCCGTGACCCCGAGGTCGATCCATCCGGGAACATGGCAGTCGGAGTAACTGCTGTATGAAGTATAGAGGTCCTCACCCTCACGGGCGCTCATCCATTCGGCGGAAAGGCCGGCGAACACGCGGCGGTTCCAGTTGTAAACGAACTCGGCGGATCCGGTGAATACAGGAAGGGTCATTACGAAAAAGCCCTTCTCCATCTGAGGCTTGACGGACTTCTGGAGTTTCATGCGGGCAGACGCATCAATACGGTCGGTACCGAGGACACCGTTCAGGCCGGCATAGAGCAAGTCGTAATTCATCATGTTGACGACCGGGACGAAGATCTCCTCCACGCTTGAGGACTCAATCGAAGATCTATCATAAACTACCCCTATACCCGGCATGGGAGCATTGTAATAACGGGCATATCCAACCTCGACCCCATACTGGAATATGCTCCGCGCACGGCCGCTGATGCCGATACCGGCATCGAAAGTGTTGACGGAGGCATCACCTATGGTGTCGAAATACTCTAGGGACGCCATCTGAGGCAGATGGTGGTTGCCCTTCAGGTACGAAGAGTAAGTATTGAACGTCTGCCCTCCGACGACCTTGGCCGAAAGCACGAGCTTGTCGGGGATGGCCTCGTAGCTGAGGCGGAAATCCGGATAGAGTTTTCGGCCCTTGTAGTCCGCCACTGGAGGATAAATATCCGTATAATTCGTATAATACGATCCCTGGCCAACGCTTTCATCATACTCGAAGTCGCGCCAGACATCGGAGAAACGGATACCGACGGACACCGAAAAACCGTCCTCGGAGAAACGGTACGAAGGGACGATCTCCACGCGGTCGGCGTATGCTGTCCTCAACGACTCATTGAAGATGACATGGTGCCAGGAAGTCCCGAAGCGGATGGAATGACTCTCCGCCAGGCGGTAACCCAGAACGGCATCCATTCCGAGGTCATTCTCCTTGTAGGACGGTGAATTCTTGTACGAGAACCCGCTTGTCATGACGGAGTTTTTCAAGCCGTTCCATCCGAGGGAGAAATCATAGCTGAAATCAGCTGCATCGATAGAGCGCGCCCTCAGGACGGCAGAGCCGCCGAGGGCCTTGTTGCCCTCGAATAACTGCTCCTTGGTACGCAGGAAATCGAATCCCCCGTCAAGGGTAACGACGGCGGAAGCCGAATCATAACGCAGGGTGGTTCCCAGCCTGTTGGAAAAAACAAATCCGCCGTATTCTCCATCCGGTCCGATGAGGTAGTCGCCGGTACCGCGGGTCGCGGAAATGGCGTGATACATGCCGCTGTAGCCCTTGAAATCGTCGTAGACCGAAATGCCGAAACGACCCTTTGTCGCTGGCGTGAACACCAGCTGCGCCTCCGGATGCAGGCTGTAGCCGGCGCCGGCGCGCAGGTAGAAACTGCCGTTGTCGCGGCGCGTCGGGTCGGGCTTCATGTCTATGCGGTAGGGAGAGAACTCATACGCTCCCCTGTAGGGATTGTCGAACACCTCATAGTTAAAGTTCCAGTCGAACTTCAGCAGGGAGTCCGGCAAGGCCATGGGGACGTTCCGTTTGTTCACCTCCATGAGCTTGCCCTCATAGTCGTTGGTCACCTGGACGGTGGGATTGAGGTTCTGGGCGGACGCAGCCGCACATGCCAGCAAGGCCGAAGCAATGAATATATATCGTCTCATAGCGTGATTACATCATTTGTGAAAGTTTCTCGAGTCTCATGGCGACGGCGTCGAGGACGTCGTCCTCTGGACCGGTGGACTCATAGCCGTTGGCTATGCTCTCGAACGTAGCCTTGGCCTGCTTTAAGTTGTCCTGCTCGGCGAAAGCGTCGCCGAGGACGATGAACGCCTTGGCCAGCCAATAGTTCTGGGTGCCCGCGTCGGAGGCGAAGTCGTAGACCATCTTCTCGACCGAGTCGAAGTTACCCTCGTCGTACGTGCTCTGGATCAGCGTGTAAGCGGCTTCGGCGCCCTCGTCCGTCGAAGGCTTGGCAGCCAGACGGCGGAAGATGTCCATGGCGGCGGCGCGCTGGCTCGTTCCCATCAGCGACTTGGCCTTGACGAAGTCGGCCTCACGCCCCAGGGCCTCGTCGCAGCGGCTGTCGGACTTGACTCCGTCGGCCGCCGCCAGCGCGTCGCGGTAGTCCTTGGCGCGGTAGGCGGAGCGCATCATGCCGACCTTGGCGGCAAATACGTTATCGTCCATACGGGCCTTCTCGCGAAGCATCGAGTATCCATTGTATGCATCGGAATAATGCTCGAGGCCGTAGGACAGGACGGAATAATTGAGTATCGCGGGCTCGAGGAACGAGCCGGCGTCAGGAGCAGTCATGACCTTGGCGTAGCTGTCGACGGCATTCTCCTTCTGGCCGAGGTTCATGTAGCACTCGGCCTCATAGAAGCGGGCCTCGGTAGCCCTCGCCCCAGAAGGATACTCGTCGAAGTACTTCTGCAGCGAAGTGAGGGCCTTCTGGTAGTTGCCGCTCAGGAACACCTGTTCGGCGGAGTTGAAGTAGATCTGCTCCTTCTCGGCCTCGGTCTTGGTGGTACCGTCCCCTACGGACTCAGCATATGCGAGGTATGCCTCGGGCTCGCCCATCGACTGGTAGATGGACTCGATGGCGAGCATGGCGTCGTTGGTGTATTCATTCTTCGGGAGGTCGCTCACAACCTGCTTGTAATAGCCCAGGGCCTTGTCGTACTGGCGGTTGTTGCGCGCGAGCATGCCCAGCTCAATGAGCGAGCGCGCCACATAGGTACCGTCCTTGGCGTTGGCGCGGAGGCTCTCGAAGCACTCGGCCGCAGCGTCGTCACGGTCGAGCTCGACATAGGCGCGGCCGAGCTCGTACATGGCCTCCGGCCAGAAGTTGGCCGAAGGAGAGGCCTTCCTCACGCGCGAGAGCGCATCGACCTTCTTCTGCTTCTCTCCGGCCAGGCCGTAAGCAAGGCCGAGCTGGTAGTAAGGATAGACATCATCCGGATCGGAGAAGTCCGCCAGGACGTTCTCGTATCCGACTGCAGCGGCCTTGTAGTCCTTGCGCAGGAAGTCGCAGTCCGCCCGACGGACACCGGCATCCTGCCTGAAGTCCCTGACACCTGACGAAAGGTAGGTATCGAACCACTTGGCGGCATTGGCGTAATCGCCGCTGCGGAAATAGCTGTAAGCGATATTGTAAGGAAGCGCCCTGCCCTCCTCCTGCCTGTCAAGGGCGGAACCGTTGTACAGGTCTGTCTGGATGCCGACGGCTTCGGCATACTTGCCGGAATTGTAGTACGACTCGGCCAGCCAGTAGCGCGACAGCTGGTTGAAGGGGTCGCGGCGGCCGGTGTAGAAAGCCGCGGCCTGCAGGCACTGCACGGCGTCGCGCCATGAGCCGTTGGAGATCAGCTGGTTGGCACGCAGGTAATTGGCTTTCATGTAGTTGCTGCGCATGTCCGGGCTGAGCTCGTCGATATTGTCGTAGGCCTCGACCGCGCCGGCATAGTCATGCGCGGCAAGCCTGGACAGGGCCATGTAGCTGTAGATGTCGTCTCCCCTCTTGGACTTGGCGTAATTGGCGATATAGTCGGCGAAAGGCTGTCCATCCTGGTTTAGGTCGAAAGCGAGCTTGGCGTAGTTGAACATCGCGTCCTCGCGGATCTCCTCGTCGAACATCAGCGCCGAAGCGTCGCGGAAACACTCCATGGCCTTGACCTTGTTCTTCAGCTGGAGATAGGAGTCCGCCATCTGGTATGAAGCGATCTGGCCGAGAGAATCGGCGAATGACTGCATGCCGGAGAAATTCTCCACGGCGCCCTCATAGTCTTTCAAGGCATAGAGGATGGAACCGGCATAGAAGTAGTCCGAATGGGTCTTGGTCTCGTTGGAGAGGAGATTCTTGTCGAAATACTCCTTGGCCTTGTCGACATTGCCCTGCACGAGATAGGACTCAGAGATGATGCGGGCGAGGTGCGGCTGCCTCTCGGCAGGGACCTTCTCGAACATCGCGGGGCCGTTGTCCGTAACATAACGGTAGTCCTTGTTGTTGAAACGGCACTCGAGGATGTAGTAGTTGGAGTGCTCGGCGAAACGCGGGTCCTTGGCGGACTGCTCGAACCACTTGATGGCGGAGTCGAAGTCGCTGGCGGAATAGTCGATGTATCCTATCGCATAGCGTGAAGGGGCGGTATAGTCGGAGAAAGGCATCTTCTCCACGGCCAGGAAGCGCTCACGGGCGTTGACGTAGTCCATCAGCGCATAGTCGCTGTAGGCGCGCTTGAACACGTACTCCGCCACCTGGTCGCGGCTGAGGTCCTCCTTGGAGAAGGAGGCGAACTCGCGGCGCGCCGCGACATAGTCGCCAGCGTCAAACAAGGAGAGTCCCTTCTCGAAGCGGATCTGCGGCGCGAGCTTGGACTCGGGATACTTGAGCAGGTAGCCGTCGAGCTCGTCCATGAAGCCTTCCGTCTGCATCTTGGCGGCGCAGAGAGCGGAATAGCCCTCGCTGAGGAGGTCACCGCTGCGGCCAATGTCCTCGAAAACGTCCTTAGCCCTCTCATACATGCCGCTCCGATAAAGCCTGAGCGCCTTCTTGAAGTCGCCGTCACGCGGAGCGGCCTGGGCCTGGAAAGCCAGGGCCCCGATCACCAGCGCCGCTGCGGCGGCGCATATTTTCCTTGTATGCATAAAAAAACAATTATCTTTCTTCAACCTACAAATTTACATATTTTTAAGCTATATTTGCTCAATAATTGAGCCAAATAAGCCCCATTATGGACAATACACCCCTCATTTCTTTCAAAAAGGCAAATATCATCAACGGAGAGAGCATCGTCATCTACGGACTGGACATGGATATCTACCCCGGAGACTTCGTCTACATAGTCGGAAAGGTCGGCACGGGCAAGACTTCCATCATCCGCACCATGACCGCCGAGAACCCGTTGAAGGAGGGTGAAGGCACGGTCTGCGGCTTCTCCCTGAACGGTATCAGGCCGAAGGAGATCCCCTTCCTCAGGAGAAAGACCGGGGTGGTGTTCCAGGACTTCCAGCTGCTGATGGACCGCTCGGTCGAGGCCAACCTCGAGTTCGTGCTCAAGGCCACCGGGTGGAGGGACCGCGATGCGATGGACAAGCGCATCCTCGAGGTCCTGCAGGACGTCGGCATGGAGACCAAGGCCCACAAGATGCCGCACCAGCTCTCCGGCGGCGAGCAGCAGCGCATCGCCATCGCCCGTTCGCTGCTCAACCGCCCGTCCGTCATCATCGCCGACGAGCCTACCGGCAACCTCGACAACGAGACCGCCGACGGCATCCTCCGCCTGCTCACCAAGATCAACAAGGAGGACGGCACCGCCATCGTCATGGTCACCCACAACCGCGGTATCTTCGAGAAGTACCCCGGCAGGGTGTTCGTCTGCAAGGACGAGACCTGCAACGAAAGGCTCGAGAACGAAGTCATCGACCTCTCCCTGACCATATGAGAAAGGCTGAGCGCTATGCCGGCATCATAGGCTGGTTCACCGAGCACATGCCTGTCGCGGAGACGGAGCTGCATTTCAGATCGACATTCCAGCTCCTGGTCGCCGTCGTGCTGTCGGCCCAGTGCACGGACAAGCGCGTCAACATGGTCACGCCGGAGCTCTTCCGGCGCTTCCCCACCCAGGAGAGCATGGCAGAAGCCACTTTCGATGAGCTCTTCGGATACATCCGCTCGGTATCATACCCCAACAGCAAGACACGCCACCTGATCGCACTTTCGCAGAAGCTGGTCAAGGATTTCGACGGGCAGTTGCCGTCGGACATCGACTCCCTGATGAGCCTTCCAGGTGTCGGCCGCAAGACCGCAAACGTCGTAGCCTCAGTCGTTTACAACGAGCCTGTCATAGCCGTAGATACACACGTTTTCCGCGTGTCGCACAGGCTCGGCCTGTCGGATGGCAAGACCCCTCTCGCGGTTGAGACCGAGCTCGAGAAGAATATCCCCGAGGACAAGCGCGCCACGGCCCACCACTGGCTCATCCTCCACGGCCGCTACGTATGTACGGCAAAATCGCCCAGGTGCACGGAGTGCGGCCTGAGCGATTGGTGTCGTGAATACTCTAAGAAATAATCCTAGATGAAAATATAGCGTGCTATGAACAGCACCGCGAGCACCCACATCGTCGGGGTGATCTCCTTCGCCTTGCCGGTGAGGGCGTTGAGGACTACGTAGGTGATCATACCGATGAGGATACCGTCGGAAATGCTGTAGGCGACAGGCATGAGGATGAGGGTGACGAACGCCGGGATGGCCTCGCGGAAATTGGTCCAGTCGATGCGCACGACAGGCTCCATCATCATGACGCCGACGAGGATGAGGGCGGGAGCGGTGGCGGCGCTGGGGATGCCGAGGAAGATCGGGGCGAAGAAGAGTGCGAGCACGAAGCACATGGCCGCGCTGAAAGCGGTCAGGCCGGTACGGCCTCCCTCGCCGACGCCGGCGGAGCTTTCGACGTAAGTGGTGGTGGTGGAGGTACCGAGGCAGGCGCCGCAGACGGTGCCGATGGAGTCGGCCATGAAGACCTTGTCGATATCCTGGACATTGCCCTTCTCATCCACGAATCCGGCCTTCTGGGAGACGCCGATGACGGTGCCCATGGTGTCGAACATATCGATGAAGAGGAAGGTGAAAACGACCGCGAGCATGTCCCAGGACAGGATCTGGCTCCACTCGAACTTCATGAAGATGGGGGCGACGGAAGGCGGAGTGTCGACGACTCCGCTGAAATGCGTAAGTGCCACGCCAGTGGCCGGATCCTTTATGACCAGGCCCAGGAGGGCGGTGATGAGGATGCCGAGCAGGATGCCTCCGCGAACCTTGAGGATCAGGAGCATGGCCGTGATGAAGATGCCGATGACGGCGAGCAGGCCGGAGCCATGGCAGACGTCACCGAGGGTCACCAAGGTGGAGTCGGAGTTGACGATGAGGCCTGAGTTCTGCAGGCCGATGAAAGCGATGAACAGACCGATGCCGGCGCCGATGGCGCTCTTGAGGCTCAGGGGTATGGAATTGAGTATCCATTGCCGCACCTTGGTCACCGTGAGGAGGATGAATATGATACCCTCGATGAACACGGCGGTCAGTGCGAACTGCCAGCTGTGACCCATCGTGAGGCAGACAGTGTACACGAAGAAGGCGTTGAGGCCCATGCCCGGAGCCAGCGCGAACGGTTTCTTGGCGTAGAACGCCATGACGAGGGTCGCGATGATGGCCGCGAGCGCGGTAGCCGTGAACACTGCGCCGTTGGGCATGCCGTCCAGGGCGCCGAAGATGGAGGGATTGACGGCCAGGATGTAGGCCATCGTCAGGAACGTCGTGATACCCGCTACAATCTCTGTACGGATATTGTGCTTTTCGGGGTCTAGACCGAAAGCTTTCCGGATGAATGTCGACATAGTCTGTATCAATTAACGAGTTGTTCTTTCAACTGTCCGATCTTGGCGTCGGCATCGGCGCCCTTGGCACCGAAATAGAACTTGATCTTCGGCTCGGTGCCCGAAGGGCGCACGGAGACCACGTCTCCGGCCTCGTCGAAGAACTGCAGGACGTTGGACTTGGGCTGTCCGGTCTTCTCGGGCTCGAGATAGTCGATGACCTTGACCACGGGCGATCCGCAGAGCTCCTTGGGAGGGTTGGAGCGGAAGTCCGCCATGATGCGGGAGATCTCCTCCGCGCCGGTCTTGCCCTTGCGAACGAGCGAGACCAGGCCTTCCTTGCGGTAGCCGTACTCATCATAGATCTTCTGCATGAGCTGGTACAGGGTGAGGCCCTGGTCGGCCGCCCAGGCCGCGCACTCAGCGATCATCAGGCAGGACACCTGGGCGTCCTTGTCGCGGACGAACTCGCCGACGTTGAAGCCGTAGCTCTCCTCGCCGCCGCAGATGAACTCGCGGCCCTTGGCCTCCTCGCGCTTGACGATCTCTGCGATGTACTTGAAGCCCGTGAGGACGTTGTACACCGGGACCCCGAAGCTCTTGCCAATGTCGGTGATGAGCTCGGTGGTGACGATGGTCTTGACCACGTACTTGCCCTCGCCGAGCTTGCCGAGGTCCTTCCAGCGGTTCAGGATATAATAAGTGAGCATCGAGGCGGTCTGGTTGCCGTTGAAGAGCACGATCTTGCCGTCATTGTCACGGACGGCGATGCCCATGCGGTCGGCATCGGGGTCGGTGCCGATGACGATGTCAGCGCCGGTCTCCTCGGCCTTCTCCACGGCCATCTTGAGCGCGGCCGGCTCCTCGGGATTGGGCGAGACGACAGTCGGGAAATCGCCGTCGGAGACGTCCTGGTCAGGGACGTGGATGACGTTCTTGAAGCCCGCACGGGAGAGGATCTCCGGCACGAGCCGGACTCCGCAGCCGTGCAGGGGCGTATAGACGATCTTGATGTCGGAATGACGGGCCGCGGCCTCTGGGCTGAGCGACAGCGACAGCAGGTCGGAGAGATAGGCCTCGTCCATCTCCTTGCCCATGGCGTCGATGGCGCCGCAGCGCAGGTCGGACTTGAACTTGACCTGCGAAGGGTCGGTGATCCTCGCGACCTCCTCGACGATCTCCTTGTCCACTGGCGAAGTC
>ONNK01000128.1 GCA_900319185.1 uncultured Bacteroidales bacterium | reverse complement strand
AACATTTTATCTCGATAACACTATGGTTAAATTTGATCTCGGAGGATGCTCCTCCTTTGTAAAAGAAGGTGATTACAAAGAATATGTGGACAAGGCCCTGCAGGCTTTCGACGTGCTCGAAAGCGAGACCGGCGCCGGCAACGACTTCCTAGGATGGAAGACCCTTCCCGTCGATATCCCGGAGAGCCTGATCAAGGAGTTCGAGGCCATCCAGGCCGACTGGAAGGCCAAGGGCGTGGACCTTGCCGTCGTCATCGGCATCGGAGGATCCTACCTCGGTGCCCGCTGCGCCATCGAGGCCCTCTCGCACAATTTCGCCAGGCAGCTCCGCAAGCCCGGCGATGCCCCCGAGGTCATCTTCGCAGGCAACAATCTTTCCGAAGAGTACATCAGCGAGCTCATGGACCTGATGGCGGAGCGCAACTGCGCCTGCATCGTCATCTCCAAGTCCGGCACGACCACCGAGCCCGCCGTCGCCTTCCGCATCGTCAAGAAATACCTTGAGGACCGTTACGGCCGCAAGGAAGCTTCCGAGCGCATCGTGGCCGTCACCGACGCCAAGAAGGGCGCACTGAAGACCCTTTCCACCCAGGAGGGATACCGCAGCTATGTCGTTCCTGACAACGTCGGCGGCCGCTATTCCGTCCTGACCCCCGTCGGGCTTCTTCCCATCCTCATCGCCGGCTTCGACATCCGCGCGGTGCTCGCCGGAGCCGCCGACACCCGCACGGCGCTCAAGGCCCGCAACGCGGACAATCCCGCCGTGCAGTATGCCGCCATGCGCAACCTCCTGCACGCCCGTCTCGGCAAGAGCGTCGAGATCCTCGTCACTTACAACCCCAAGTTCGTCTTCCTCGCCGAATGGTGGAAGCAGCTCTACGGCGAGTCCGAAGGCAAGGATTTCAAGGGCATCTATCCTGCTTCGGTCAACAATACCGCCGACCTCCACTCCATGGGACAGTTCATCCAGGAAGGCTCCCGCATCATGTTCGAGACCGTCGTGACGGCGCGCACCAGCAGCCGCACCGTAGTCATCGGATCGGACGAGCAGAACCTCGACTGCCTCAACTTCCTCGCAGGTCAGAGGGTCGAGCACTGCAATGCCATGGCCCAGCTCGGCACCAAGCTCGCCCACATCGACGGCGGTGTCCCCCAGATGGAAGTCTCGGTCGAGAAGATCGACGCCTACAACCTGGGTAGCATCTTCTATTTCTTTGAGTTCGCCTGCGGCATCAGCGCTTATGTCCTCGGTATCAACCCGTTCAACCAGCCCGGCGTCGAGGCATACAAGAAGAATATGTTCGCGCTGCTGCGTAAGCCCGGTTATGAGGAGCAGACCGCTGCCATCCTCAAGCGCATAGGAGAATGATTTAGCGCAGGACCCTGTCCAACCACCTGAAAACCAGGAGGGTACGTTTACGCAATACCGGTATGTCCAGGTTTGCGGGCGTATCCTCCACTTTGTTGGTATTCATCGTGATACCTGAGGTGAAAAGGACTGTCGGAATGCCCTTCTCCACGAAGACTTTCTGGTCACCTATGCGGTTCAGGAACATGTCGGTAAAGTCCTTGCTGCGGTAATAGTCGAAAGACAGGTCGAAATTCAGCCTCGAATTGAAATTGACCTCCGACAGGCGACGCTTGAGCGCATCATCGTTGGAAAGCATGATCAGGTACTCTTCCCTGCCCCTGGTGACAGGCTCCAGGGTACTGCCCACTATGTCCAGGTTGACCATCATGGAGACCTGCTCGCGGCGTATGGGCTTCATAGTGCGCGGATCCAGGAGCGAGCCGTCAGTGATCATGGAATAGAGTGACTCCGCCCCCGCCATGCTGATCTGCTTGGCATCAAGCGCGACGAAGAGAATGTTCTGGTCGGGGCCCAGTCCGAGAACCGAAAGGCTGCGGAAAGCCCGTGCCAGCTCGAGCATCATGGCCACTCCGGAGGCATTGGAATCAGCACCCGGATACATGCGGTCCGCAAGTATACCGAGATTGTCATAGTGAGCCGCGACGATGGCATACCTTTCCGAAGAAGACGATGCGGGGCAGATACCGATGACGTTGTGCCCCGTCCTGCCTTCCACGCGGAATGAACGTACATAGGATGCTGGACCCCGGCGCGAGGCTGCCGGGAGCAGCGCGAGGCGGTCGAAACGCCTGGCAAGCCAGAACGAGGCTTCGACCGCGCCTTTCGTCGCCGTAGCCCTTCCTCCGCACACCGTGTCCGCAAGGAACTCCACACTGCGCTGCAAGGAAGTCTCGGTCAGGAGCCGTTCGGCGATCCCGTTGCCCAGGGCGGTGTTCTGTGCCGGGCACAAAACCGGAGGAATCAAAAGGAAAAAGGCCAGGATATATGAGAAAAAACGGCTCGAATCCACGTTTTAGGCACAATAAATGATTATATTTGCAAATATGGCAAATTTTAGGGAATTCCGGCCATAAACGGAGTTTTTATGAAGCGCTTCCTCATCATATTGACCGTCCTGTTCTGCGGCCTCCAGGCTGCGGAGGCCCAGTATGACCGGGACGTATTCTACTTCCGCGGGCGCAATGCCCTGGCAGACGGGAAGTATGCCCAGGCCATCGAGAATTTCAATATCCTTGCCAGGCTGGACACCTCCGACTACTGGACTTTCTTCTTCCGCGGCATCGCCAAGTACAATCTCGGTGACATCCGCGGTGCCCAGCAGGATTTCGACGCTTCCGTTCGCATCAATCCCATCTTTACCAACGGATTCCATTACCGCGCCATCACCCTGAGCCGTTTCGGCCGTTACGACGAGGCCCTGCAGGACTTCGACACGGCGATAAAGCTGCGCCCGGGCAACATCGGCATCTATTTCAGCCGCGGAGTCACATACTTCCTTGCACAGCAGTTCGAGCCCGCGGTCAAGGACTTCGACCGATACATCAAGAAAGAGCCGAAGGACCCTTCGGCCTATCTTAACCGCGGCGCCTCGTACCTTTTCCTCGGCGACACCCTCAAGGCCATCAATGACTACAACAAAGCCATCAAGCTCGACCGTTTCGAGCCGGAAGGCTTCATACGCCGCGGCCGCCTGTATGCCGAGCAGGGGAAGTTCGAGGATGCGATATCGGACATGGACCACGCCATCGAGCTGGACACTACCAATACCTTCGCGTATTTCAACCGCGCGCTGATGTACTACGAACTGAAGGACTTCAATTCCGCGATGCGCGACCTCAACCGCGTGCTCAGGGATGAGCCGGGCAATGCCCTGACACTGTACAACCGCAGCCTCATCCATGCCCAGGTCGGCAACTTCGAGGAAGCGCTGGCGGACATGGACCACGTCATCAGCATCAACCCCAACAATGTCCTCGCATACTTCAACCGCGCTTCATACTTCATCGAGATGTCACGGTGGAGGGACGCCCTCGAAGACTACGACAAGGCCATCGAGCTGTATCCGGATTTCGCCAAGGCCTACATGAACCGCTCGTACGTCGAGAACATGCTCGGAATGACACAGAAGTCCAGAGAGGACTACCAGACCGCTCAGCGCAAGGTGCGCGAGTACCGCGCCACCAACGAGTCCGACGCGGGATCGTTCGCCGACACGACCAAGAAATACAGTTCATTGATCGCGCTGGATGCGGATTTCGCCAAGAAGGACTTCGACAACGAACTGCTGCAGCACCGTGACGTGGACATCAGGCTCAAACCCCTTTACCGCTTTATCCTGACCTCCGAGCGCGATGACGTCACCTATGCACTGCGCAACCGCTATGAGAATGCCCTGCTTGACCGTTTCATTGCAGAATCCCCCGTACCGATGCGGATTTCCAACGCGGAAGGCGCCGGCGCCCCGGCCATACAGGGGCGTCTCGAGAACGCCCTGTACGGGGACAGCAGCGCCGGCGCAGGGACCGTGCGCATCACAAAGTCCCGCATAGAGTTCATCCGTGGACTGTACGAGCTGCAGAACAAGCAGTACAACGCCGCCCTGGGCAGCTTTGACAAGGCCGTTGACGGATCGTCCGGCGACATGGCCCAGGACCGTTATTCGGAGTTCTACAGCGCATTTTTCCTGCTCAACCGAGGAGTGCTCAGGGCTGACATGATTGATTTCATCGCGTCGATGCAGAGCAACGTCCAGACCCTCACGATGGACGACCAGGGCACCACGCGTGCCCGCGTCAGCGACCAGGTCACCATGACATACGACTATTCCGACGCCATCTCGGACATCGAAGCGGCCGTATCCCTGGTCCCAGACATCCCTTACTTCCATTTCGACCTCGGCAACCTCTACTGCCTGTCTTCCAGGCTGGTGGAATCCATAGAGAGCTATGACAAGGCCATCGAGCTATATCCCTACATGGGAGATGCCTACTACAACCGCGGTCTTGTCCTCATCTATCTCAAGGACAAGGAAAAGGGCTGCATAGACCTGTCCCGTGCAGGAGAGCTTGGAGTGGCCGATTCCTACAGCGTCATTGCCAAATACTGTGAAGAGGATGGGCAATAGCACGGTCAAGTTCTTCAGCATTTCAAGCGGCAGCTGCGGCAACTGCTACTTCCTCTCCCTAGAAGAGGATGGTGTCCGGAGCGCCGGCGTCATCATCGACGCCGGCGTCAGCCTGCGCCGCCTCAAGAAGGGTCTGTCGGCGAACGGCTACGACATGGACGCTTTCTCCGCCATCCTCGTCACCCACGACCATCTCGACCATATCCGTCATCTAGGCGCATACTGCAAGCACCTGTGCAAGCCGGTATTCGCCACGCCTGTCCTCCATGGCGCACTGTCACAGCACCCCTTCACCTCTCCATGGATAGGAGGATGCAGCCGGGAGCTTAATGATACTGACTGGAACACGATAGTCCCGGACAAAGTATTCGCCAAGTACTTCGTCGTGCCCCACGATGCGACTCAAACCGTCGGTTATGCCATTTGGATAGGAGGATACAAGTTCGTGATAATGACCGATATAGGAGAGA
>ONNK01000058.1 GCA_900319185.1 uncultured Bacteroidales bacterium | reverse complement strand
AGTCCCGCTGGCGAAGACTGCAAGCTTTTTCATTTCATTATGATTTCGACGCCGGGGTTATCGGTGACGCGGCCGATGACCGAAGCCTTCTCGCCGTGCGACTCGAGGATGGCGATAGCTTTCTCAGCCTCAGAGGCGTCAAGCACGGCCACCATGCCGATGCCCATGTTGAAGATGTTGAACATCTCGCGGTGAGGCACGCCGCCCCACTTCTCGAGCATGCGGAAGATCGGAAGGATCTCCCAGCTGCCCTCGCGGACCTCGATGCCCTGCCCCTCGTGGAGCACGCGGGGGATGTTCTCGTCGAATCCGCCGCCCGTGATATGGCAGATGCCATGCACGTCGCACTGGCGGATCACGTCGAGCATCTGCTTGACATAGATCTTCGTAGGGGTGAGGAGCACGTCACCCAGCAGGCGTCCGTCGAACGCGGGGATGGCGTCGAAATAGCTGAGACGCGCGTCGGTGACGATCTTGCGCACAAGGCTGAATCCGTTGGAATGGACGCCGCTGGAGGCAACTCCAACCAGCACGTCGCCCACTTTCACCTTGCTTCCGTCGATGAGTTTTGACTTCTCGACCACGCCCGTGGTGTATCCGGCGATATCATATTCGTCGTTGGTATACATGCCCGGCATCTCGGCGGTCTCGCCGCCCACGAGGGCGCAGCCCGCCTGGCGGCAACCCTCGGCCACGCCGGCGACGATGGCCTCGACCTTCTCCGGGACATTGTGGCCGAGGGCCACGTAGTCGAGGAAGATCAGGGGCTCGGCGCCCTGCGCGAGCACGTCATTGACGCACATCGCGACGGCATCGATGCCGATGGTATCATGCTTGTCCATCGCGAATGCGATCTTGAGCTTGGTGCCGACGCCGTCGGTACCGCTCACCAGCACAGGCTCCTTGATGCCCAGGGCCGAGAGGTCGAACATACCCCCGAAGGAGCCGATATTGCCCATCGAGCCTGTACGGACCGTGGATGCCACATGTTGCTTGATTCTACGGACCACTTCATATCCCGCTTCGAGATTGACGCCCGCACTTTCATAAGTCTTGGCCATATACCTGTGTTTATTCGTTGTTCTTCAAATCCGTATCATCATCGTACAGGAGAGTCGGATACTCTCCTGTGAAGCATGCCTGGCATGGATCCGCGCAGCCGAATGCGGAGGCGCGGGTCGATTCGGGGCTGAGATAGCCAAGCGAATCGGCGCCGATGGCGTCACGGGCCTCCTCAAGGGTCCTGTGAGAACAGAGAAGCTCCTCAGGAGTCGAGGTATCGACGCCGTAATGGCAGGTGAAACGCATCATCGGGCTCGCGATACGGACATGGACCTCCGTAGCGCCGGCCTCACGCAGAAGGCGGACGATCTTCAGAGAAGTCGTACCGCGGACGATGGAATCGTCCACAAGGACTATACGCTTGCCCTTCACTATGCTGCGCACAGGGGAAAGCTTCATCTTGACGCCGAGCTCGCGCATGGACTGCACCGGTTCAATGAACGTACGTCCCACGTATTTGTGCTTTACAAGGCCCATCTCATAAGGGATGCCGCTCTCCTCGGCGTAGCCCATGGCCGCGCTGAGACTGGACTCCGGCACGCCGACGACGATGTCGGCGTCGGCCGGGCACTCGCGATACAGCCTGCGGCCCGCTTCCTTGCGGTATGCGTGGACGTTGCAACCGTCGATATCGCTGTCAGGGCGGGCGAAATAGATGTATTCCATGCCGCACATATGGTGACGGAAGAAACGCGAGTAGATCGTGCTGCGGACGCCTTTGCCGTCAAGGCAGACGATCTCGCCGGGGCGGACGTCACGCATGAAGGTCGCCCCCATGATCTCGAAGGCGCAGGACTCGCTGCTGACCACATAGCCGTCGCCGAGCTTGCCGAGGCAGAGCGGCTTGATACCGTACTTGTCACGGCATGCATAAATGCGGTTCTTGGTCATGATCACGAAGGTGAAGCCACCCTCCATCATGTTGAGTGCATGGACGATATTGCCGATGCGGTCCTCGTTCGCGCTCTTCTTGATCAGGTGCGCCAGGAGTTCGCTGTCGGTATCGGTCTGGAAGATGGTGCCATGCTTCTCGAGGTAATCCTTTATCTGCTTGGAATTCACAAGGTTACCGTCACTCGCCACAGCGAAGTCGCCGGAACGGTGATGGAAGAAGACGGGCTGGACGTTGTCCAGTCCTTCCTTGGAGGCATTGGCATACTTAACGCTGCCGATACCCAGGTTGCCCTTGAGTTTGGCTACCTCACCGTTGGTGAATATCTCGTTCAGAAGGCCAAGACCGCGGTAGCGGAAACTCTTGCCGTTCTCGTCGAAGGTGGCGATGCCGCCGCCTTCCTGCCCCCTGTGCTGGAGGTTGTGAAGGCCGTAATAAAGCAACGTCGAGGCGTCAGGGACGCCATATACTGCAAGAACTCCCATGCTACGATTCCTCCTTGACTACTTTGTTCAACCTTTCCAGGACGGACCTGTAAGAAGCCACCACGTCGCTGAGGTCGAGGCGGAAGCGGTCCTTGTCCAGCCTGTTGCCGTCGGCCTCGTCCCAGAGGCGGCAGGTATCGGGACTGATCTCGTCCGAGATGATGATGTGTCCGTTGTCGGACGCGCGTCCGAACTCGATCTTGACGTCCACGAGCTCTATCCCCGCCTTGTGGAACAACTCCTGGAGCAGGATGTTGACATTGTGTGCCACGCCGTACATGTGGTCGAGTTCGTCGTAGGACACAAGACCGAGCGCCACTGCATGATGCTCGTTGATGAGAGGATCACCAAGCTCGTCGTTATTGTAGCGTAGGTCCACTATGGTGTTCGGCTGCTTGAAACCGTCCTGGATGCCCAGGCGCCTGGCCAGCGAGCCGCACACACGGTTGCGAACGATGATCTCGAGGGGGATGATCTCGATCTTGCGGCAAAGCTGTTCGTTGTCGCTGACGGTTTCGATGTAGTGGGTCTCGATCCCGTTCCTGTTGAGATAGCCCAGCAGGAGCGCGGAGATCTGGTTATCCAGCGCGCCTTTCCCAAGGAAACGTGCACGCTTGATGCTGTTGTAGGCAAGGGTCACATCCTTGTATCGGAAAATGACCTTATCGGGATCGTCGGTCGCGAAGACCTGTTTCTCGTTGCCGTTGAAAATCAGTTCGTTTTTCTTCATGTATCTATTTGTTTCTAAAATAGTTCACTGCGTTCTCAAAGAGAGGCTGCCGGCAATTGCCGGCGATATTCCTGAAGAGGTTGTCCTCGTAGCGCTCGGTATGGCCCATCTTTCCGAGGATATGGCCGTCAGGGCTGAGGATGCCCTCGATATCATAGTGAGAGCCGTTCGGATTGTCGACATAGCGGAACGCCACCTGCCCGTTGGCGAACAGCTCGCGGGCGAGCTCCTCGCTGACGACGAACTTGCCCTCGCCGTGGCTGAAGGCGATGGAGTGGCGGTCTCCCTTGGAGAGTCCGGCAAGCCAGGGGGAATTGACCGAGGCGACCTCGGTGGTAGCCATCAGGGAGATATGGCGGTTGATGTCGTTGCGGAAGAGCGTCGGCGACTCCGGGGTGACGCAACCCAACTTGCCATAAGGCAGGAGGCCGCTCTTTACCAGGGCCTGGAAGCCGTTGCATATGCCGAGGATGAGGCCGCCGCGTGCCTGAAGGGCCGCTATGGCCGCACCGACCTTGGCATTGCCGATGACGTCGGCGATGAACTTGCCGCTGCCGTCCGGCTCGTCTCCGGAGGAGAATCCGCCGCAGAAGGCCAGGATGTGGCACTCCCCTATGCGCTCCGCCAGGGCGTCGATGGACCCGAGGACGTCCTCAGGGGTAAGGTTGCGGAAAACGAAAGGACGTACTTCCGCCCCGGCGTTGCGGAATGCCTTGGCGGTGTCATAGTCGCAGTTCGTACCCTGGAATACGGGCAGGCAGACAACTGGATGCTCGACAGGGGCTCCGTGATATACCATGTTCGAAAGGTCGAATGGACGGGCTTCCACCTCGGGGACAGGCTCGTCGAACGCCGGACGCACCTTGGGAGGATACAGCTTGGCGTAACGGGAGACATATGCGGCCTCGAGGCTCTCCAAAGACATCGATTCACCGTTGATGCGGATACCGGATCCCGTCACTCCGCCAAGCAGGATCGCCGTAGGCGATTTCAAGGTTCCCGTGGTCTCAACGACCACGGAGCCGTAGCCAAGTGAGAAAAGCTCTTTCTCAGGGAGGCATACGTCCACGCCGAGAGCATTGCCCATCGACATCTTCACGAGCGCCTCGGCGATGCCGCCATATCCGAGGGACCAGGCCGAAACCACATTGCCTGCGAGAATCTGCTCGCGGAGGAACGTCCAATTCTTCATCAGGGCGTCGGTATCCGGCATATGGTTCGGAAGCGGAGTATGCTTGAGGAGATATATGCCATGGCCGGCCTCCTTGAATTCAGGGGAAATGACGGTACGGGCATCGACGGTCGTGATGCCGAAGGCGACGAGGGTCGGAGGGACATGTATGTGCTCGAACGTGCCGCTCATGGAGTCTTTGCCGCCGATGGAAGGCAGTCCGAGGACGGCCTGCATCTTGAGCGCGCCGAGCAGGGCCGAGAGGGGTTTACCCCAAGTGTGGGGATCCTGCGTCATGCGCTCGAAGTACTCCTGGTAGGAGAACCGCATGCCCGACCAGTCAGCGCCTGCACAGGCGACTTTGGTACAAGCCTCGACCACAGCATAAGCGGCACTGTGATACGGGCTCCAGCGGGCTATGTCGGGATTGTATCCGAAAGCCATCACGCTGGCGGTATCGGTCTGCCCGTCAGCGGGAAGCTTCTGTACCGAGACCTGAGTCTCAGTGGCCTGGCGGCGTCCGCCGTAAGGCATGAGTACGGTCGAGCGTCCGATAGTCGAGTCAAACATCTCGACCAGACCCTTCTGGGAAGCGACATTGGGCGAACCCATGACGGAAGCCATGCGCTCCTCGAGGGTCGCACCTTCGGGCTTCCGCACAAAAGGATCGCAGTCTTCGACCGCAGAGATGGCAGCCTTGGCATAATGCTTGGCGCCGGCGCTGTCGATGAACTCGCGGGTGAGGTCGCAGACCTTCACACCGGCATTGAACATGCGCATGCGGCCGCTGCCGGTGACGTCTGCGACGTGAGTGACTTCGATATTGTCGATGGCGCAGAGCTCCTCGAACCTCTCACGGTCAGCGGCTTCCACGACTACCGCCATACGCTCCTGCGACTCGCTAATGGCGAGTTCCGTAGCATTGAGTCCCGCGTATTTGGTCGGGACTCGGTCCAGATAGATGTCCAGTCCGGGGGCGAGTTCGCCGATGGCGACACTGACGCCGCCGGCGCCGAAGTCGTTGGACTTCTTGATGAGCTTCGTCACCTCGGGACGGCGGAACAGGCGCTGGAGCTGACGCTCCTCAGGGGCATTTCCCTTCTGCACCTCGCTGCCGCAGGTCTCGAGTGAGGCCTCGGTATGCTCCTTGGAAGAGCCGGTAGCGCCGCCGATACCGTCACGGCCGGTGCGTCCTCCGAGCAAGAGGATGACATCGCCGGGAGCGGGGCTCTCGCGGCGAACGTTGGACGCTTTGACGGCTCCGACCACTGCACCTATCTCCATACGCTTGGCGGTGTAGCCTTCGTCATATATCTCACGGACGTGCGTGGTGGCAAGTCCTATCTGGTTGCCGTAGCTGGAATATCCTCCGGCAGCCTTGCGGCTGATCATGCGCTGGGGAAGCTTGCCGGGGATGGTATCCGCCACGCGTGCGCAGATGTCGCCGGCGCCCGTGACGCGCATCGCCTGATAGACATAGGCGCGACCCGACAGCGGGTCGCGGATGGCGCCGCCCAGACAGGTCGCGGCACCTCCGAAAGGCTCTATCTCCGTAGGATGGTTGTGGGTTTCGTTCTTGAACTGGAGCAACCACTTCTCCTGCCGGCCGTCCACATCGACATTGACATAGATGCTGCAGGCGTTGTTCTCCTCGCTCTGCTCGAGGTCGTCGAGCTTGCCATGGGCGCGCAGCCAGCGGGCTCCGATGGTGGCGAGCTCCATCAGGCACAGGCTCTTGTGCTCGCGACCGAGCTCCTTGCGCATGTCATGGAGCATCTTGAGGGAGTCCTCGAACTCACCGCGCATGAACGACTCGTCCACTGTGATCTCCTCAATCTCCGAGGTGAAAGTAGTATGACGGCAGTGGTCGCTCCAATAGGTGTCGAGGATACGGAGCTCCGTCTCCGAGGGGTCGCGCCCTTCCCGCTTGAAATACCGCACCACCTCGCCGAGATCGTCGTGGCTCATGGCCAGGCCGTGGGACTTGCGGAAAGCGTCATATTCCCCTTCCGGCATGGCTGTGAAGCCGCTCAAATCCTCCAGCGGCTTTACGGCGGCCTTCTCGCCGAGAGCGAGGACACCGAGGTCCTTGGGGCGGCTCTCGACGGGGTTGATGAAATAATGCCTTATCCTGGAGAGGGTATCCTCGTCCGTATCATCGTCGAAGACCAGCAGGCGGGAGCTTTTGATCTCCACTTCTGCAGCGGGATCGATCAGGTGGACGCAGTCCACTGCGGAAGATGCACGCTGGTCGAACTGACCGGGGATGTATTCCACGGCTATGTATTTCTTACCCTCAAGGGGGCAGCTGTCCGAAACGGTGTCGGTGACTACCTCTCCGAAAACACTGTACCTACATTTCTCGAAGAGGTCGTCCGAGAATCCGAAGAGGTCATAGACGTTGATGAGCCTCAGGGTCTTGAGATGGAGCGAGAGGTTCTCGTTGAACTCCGCCAGCAGGCTTTCGGCCTCGACGCGGAAGCGCTCCCGCTTCTCCACGAAGATTCGTTTGTTCGTCATATTCAGGAAAAATGTATGCCCACCGGCGCGCAGGCGTGGTGGGCATATCGTTAAATCACAGTATTCAGTACTTTGTCGCTCTGGCGCTTGCGGAACTCCTCAAGCTTGGAGGAGAGACCAGGGTCGTTGAGGGCGAGGATGGAGACGGCGTAGAGGGCAGCATTGCGGGAGCCGTCAATGGCCATGGTCGCAACGGGTATGCCGGAGGGCATCTGGACTATGGACAGGAGGGAATCCAGTCCATTCAGTGCCTTGGACTTCACCGGCACCCCGATGACGGGGAGGGTGGTCAAGGCCGCGATGACGCCCGGAAGGTGTGCGGCTCCTCCAGCGCCGGCGATGATGATGTCGAAACCTTTCTCCCTTGCGGAAGATACATACTCGGCCAGGGGGCCGGGATTGCGATGGGCGCTGAGTACCCGTTTCTCATATTCGATGCCGAACTCCTCGAGAGTGGTACATGCAGGCGACATGACGTCCCAGTCGCTCGCGCTGCCCATGATGATCGCTACCTTGCTCATGCAAAAAAGTCTGGTAAGGGTTGAACACTAACAACAAGTCACAAAGTTACTACTAATCTCCGACCCGGACAAAGGCTTTTTAAAATTTCTTAGAAAATTTTTCAACATCGCGGATGTTGATATTTTTTCGTCTATATGTTTGGATTTTTCAGATGAATAGCATTAACTTTGCACAAATTTGGTCAGATGAAGAGATACATTCACAGTTCCGGTCATTCAAGCTTCGGGCTTACCGTTGACCGCATTGTTTTCCCTTCATCATTTGTTTTTTAGGCAACCTGTCGAGGTTGTCTTTTTTTTTGCTGCAATGGCTGGAGGCACCATCCTGCTCAAAGGCGGGGAAATAGTCGTGGGAGCGCGAAAGGAAGCCGGGGACATACTTGTCCGGGAGGGCAGGATAGAGTCCGTCCATCCGGGACTACCCGTCGCTGAAGGAGCTGAGGTCATCGACCTCGCAGGCAAGACCGTCGTCCCGGCTTTCGCCGACATACACGTACATTTCCGCGAGCCGGGTTTCACGGCTAAGGAAACCATCCGGACCGGGTCCATGGCAGCGGCGCGCGGCGGCTATACCGCAGTCTGCGCCATGCCCAATCTCGACCCCGTCCCCGACAGCCTGGAAACCCTCGCAGTCGAGCAGGCCGCCATAGACAAGGACGCGGTCATATCCGTACTCCCCTATTGCTCCATCACCAAGGGACGCAAGGGATTGGAACTGGTGGATTTCAAGGCACTCAAGCAGCATTGCATCGCGTTCTCGGACGATGGAAGCGGAGTCCAGGACGAGGCCATGATGCGCCGTGCCATGGAGGCCGCAGCGCGCGAGGATGTCATCATCGCCGCGCATTGCGAAGACAATTCGCTGCTTCGCGGCGGCTACATACACGACGGCCGCTACTGCGCGCAGCACGGTCACAAGGGCATCTGCTCCGAGAGCGAGTGGGGCCAGATCGCACGCGACCTGGCGCTCTGCGAGGAGACGGGATGCCACTACCATGTCTGCCATATTTCCACTAAGGAAAGCGTGGAGCTCATCCGCCGGGCCAAGGCACGCGGCGTGAATGTCACTTGTGAGACGGCGCCCCACTACCTCGTTCTCTGCGAGGACGACCTGCAGGAGGACGGCCGCTTCAAGATGAATCCTCCCCTCCGCAGCGTGGAGGACCGCGAAGCGCTCATCGAAGGGCTGCTGGACGGCACCATAGATGCCATCGCCACCGACCATGCTCCGCACACCGCGGAGGAGAAGTCGAGAGGCCTCGCCGGCAGCGCCATGGGCATCGTCGGCCTGGAGACTTCCTTCCCTGTACTTTATACTACACTCGTGCGCACGGGAAGGATGGACCTCGAGCGTCTCATCGAGGCCATGAGCACCTCTCCGAGACGCATATTCCGTATAGGTGGGGCGCTGGAACCGGGCATGCCGGCAGACCTGGCGATCCTCGACCTTGACAACGAATTCACTATAGACAGCAATACCTTCCTGTCAAAGGGCAGGTCGACCCCGTTCGACGGATGGAAAGTCCGCGGAAAGGTCCTCATGACCCTCAAGGACGGAAAGGCGGTATATAACAACTTGACAAAATGAAAAGACCGGAAAAGAAACTTGTACTGGAAAACGGTCAGGAGTTCTACGGCATCGGCTTCGGGGCCGACTGCCGCAGGGTCTGCGAGATCGTTTTCAACACATCGGTGGTCGGATACCAGGAGATAGTCTCCGATCCCTCCTATGCCGAGCAGATCGTGGTCATGACCTACCCCCTGATCGGCAATTACGGCATCACCGACGAGGATTTCGAATCACGCACTCCGAGCATCGGAGGCCTGGTGGTCCGCGAGTGCTGCGACACCCCCAGCAATTTCCGTTACACGAAAACCCTTGAGGAAGAGTTGGAGGAGAGAGGCATTCCCTGCCTGAGCGGAGTGGACACCAGGATGCTCACCAAGATCATCCGCGACTCCGGACGCCCCATGGCAGCCATCGTGGAGGCAGAGATGCCGAAAGAAGAGGCTCTCAAGCTCATCGCGGCCACCGAGCGTCCCAAGGACCTCGTCCGCCGCGTCAGCTGCCGCAAGCGCTGGGTCACCCGCACTTCCGGGCACAAGTACCATGTCGTCGCTGTGGACTGCGGCATCAAGTACAGCATCATCAGCCACCTGAAGGAGCGCGGATGCAATGTCACGATCGTCCCCTTCAACGCCTCGGCGGAGGATATCCTGGCCTTCAATCCGGACGGCATACTCCTTTCCAACGGCCCCGCCTCGGCTTTCGAGGCTCCCGAGGTCCGCAGCCTCTTCGAGGAGATCAAGGGCCGTAAGCCGGTTCTCGGCATAGGCCTCGGTATGGAAGCCATCGGTCTCGCATACGGCGCCACCCTCGTCCCCATGGGCTGCGGCGTGCACGGCGACCATCCCGTAAGGGATTTGGCTACGGGCCGCATCAACATCGGAGTCCTGAACCAGAGCTACCGCTTCGACACGGTCGAAGGAACCGCCCTCACGGCGACCCATGCCGCCGTACCGGAGGGATACATCCTCGGATTCGAGAACAAGGAGGACAAGGTCATCGGCTTCCAGTTCCACATGGAGTCGGCCCCCGGCCCGCAGGACAACGTATATCTTTTCGACAGATTCATTGAAATGATGGAGGAACAGAACCATGCCTAGAAGGAACGACATAAAGAAAGTAATGGTCATCGGATCCGGTCCGATCGTGATCGGACAGGCGGCGGAGTTTGACTATGCCGGCACCCAGGCATGTCTCGCGCTTAAGGAAGAGGGATACGAGGTCATCCTCGTCAACTCCAACCCCGCGACCATCATGACGGACCCCAATATCGCCGACAAGGTGTACATGGAGCCGCTTACATTGGAATACGTAGCCAAGATCATCCGCTACGAGCGCCCGGACGCCCTGGTCCCCGGCCTCGGCGGACAGACCGGTCTGAACCTCGCCGTCCAGCTCGCGAAGAAAGGCGTCCTGGACGAGTGCGGCGTAGAGATACTCGGAACCTCTTTCCAGAACATCGAGAAGGCAGAAGACCGCGAGCTTTTCAAGGAACTGTGCCTTTCGATCGATGAGCCGGTCATCCCTTCTGAGATCTGCTACAGCGTCGAGGAGGGTCTTGCCGCAGCCGAGAAGATCGGTTATCCCGTCATCCTTCGCCCGGCGTTCACGCTTGGCGGAACGGGCGGAGGTTTCGCTTACAACCAGGACGAGATGGTGGACATGATGAGGAACGCACTCTATCTGTCCCCCGTCCACGAGGTACTGGTAGAGAAGAGCATCAAGGGTTACAAGGAGATAGAGTTCGAGGTGATGCGCGACAGCAACGACACCGCCATCGCCATCTGCTCCATGGAGAACATCGACCCGGTCGGTATCCACACAGGAGACTCCATGGTTGTCGCCCCTGCCCTTACCCTCACGGACAAGGAGTACCAGATGCTCCGTGACAGCGCCCTACGCCTCATCCGTGCCCTGGACATCGCAGGCGGCTGCAACATCCAGTTTGCCCTCGACCCCCTGTCGTTCAAGTATTATATCATCGAGGTCAACCCCCGCGTATCGCGTTCGTCTGCCCTGGCCTCCAAGGCGAGCGGCTTCCCCATCGCCCGTGTCACGGCCAAGATCGCCGTGGGCCTCACCCTGGACGAGATCACCGTGGCCGGCGCTCCCGCCTGCTGCGAGCCCGCCATCGACTATGTGGTGGCCAAGGTGGCACGCTTCCCCTTCGACAAGTTCAGTGAGGCATCCAACGAACTGGGCACCCAAATGAAGGCTACGG
>ONNK01000120.1 GCA_900319185.1 uncultured Bacteroidales bacterium | reverse complement strand
TGGCCGATCCTGCACACCGTGCCATGGCCGGACTGTCGCTGGGCGGAATGATCACCAACCAGGTGGGTCTGGCTAATAGCAGCCTGTTCGCTTATTACGGCATTTTCAGCGGCGGCACGGTCAGCGATCCTGAGCGCATAGATAAGGGTACCGTGCGTTTCATCTTCGAGACCTGTGGTTCGCAGGAGTATCCTGAGAGGATAGCCGCCGACGTTGAAAAACTCAACGGCATGGGAATCAAGGCTGCTTCGTACGTGTCCCCGGGAACTGCCCACGAGTGGCAGACCTGGCGCAGGAGCCTGCATGAGTTCCTGCCTCTTATCTTCAAATAGTCTCTTCCGGACCGTTTTCCTGCAAGGCTTTGCGGAAAGCGGCGGGAGACAGGCCCGTCGCCTCCTTGAACACGGTATAGAACGTGGTCTTGGCATTGAAGCCGCTCATCTCCAGGACGTCTTCAATGTCAAGTTCCGGTTGTTCGGTGAACAGCCGGACAGCTTCCTTGACACGGTATCCGTTGATGAATGAGTTGAATCTCGCCGATGTGGCATTTAGCTCGGACGACACATATGTCCTGTTCGAGCCGATGGCCCGGCACAGGTCGTCAAGACTGAAATCGGGATTGAGATATGCCTTGCTGCTTTCGACATAGTCCACGATCCTCCTGTACAGCGGGTTATTCTCCTTCGCATCAGGGTCGGACATCTCAGCGTCGGCCAGTACGTCGTTACAGGCTTCAAATTGCCTTCTGGTCTTCTTCAGATGGAGGATCAGGACGATGAGGGTGGCCAGGCCCAATGCGGCGAGGAAGAACAGGATGCCAGGGAAGGATATGAAGTGTTTCATGTTCATCACAAGGACAAATATAGCAATAAATCCTTCCCATTTCCCCTCTATGGATGCTTTTTATGCCTTTTCAGGTGTTCCCTTGCTTGTGAAAAGGAATATCATCAGCGGCAGGGCGATGATGGCCATCGTGGCGCTGATGGGGAGGTATATGCCGAAATTGGCATACTCCGAGACCAGGTATGTGACCAGCAGGAGTCCGACACTGATGCCACTGGATATCATGTAGTGCTTGCGGATATCCGTGGACTTGCATATGGTACGGCTGATGTTCGGGACTCCAAGCGAAATGAATCCTATGGTTCCGCAGATGCTTACGGCGCTGGTGACCAGGAACATGATGGCCATCAGGCTCATGGCTTTGTACAGGCGCGACAGCTCTATCTCTCCCCGGAAATGCCGGCTCAGGTCGCGCGCTGAGTACAGCGCCGCGCCGAGGCCGATGGCGAAAAGGCACAGGGAGAAGATGATGTCGCCGTGCGTGACGCCTTCCAGGTGGAAATTGGCCGCTCCCCAGAGGTAGTACTGCTTGAGCAGGTCTCCCGTAGGGGCATTGGTGACCACTATCGTTCCAAGCGAGCCTATGAACGTGCCGAATATGATGCCGAAGGTGATGAGGTTCTGCGTCGAAACCCTGAGTGTCACGAAGAAGCATACAATGGTGCAGATGAGGGTACAGATGAAGGAACCGACCGTCAGCGAACACCATCCGGACATCGTGGCGGCCGCGGCCCCGAGGCACGCGGCGGAGCCGAGGCCGAGGGAGTAGACGTCGCCGAGCTGGTTGCGCCAAAGGTACTGCATCTGTATGCCTCCGACCGGGAGGGCTATGCCGCTTAGCAATACATACAAGAAACTGAAAAACATATCGTTACCATTTTAATTCCATTGACAGCAAGGCATTGAATCCTGGCATGGGATAGCCTTGCACAATCTGATACGGCCTGTTGAACACATTGCCGAGGTTGAGGGTGACAGTGAGTTCCGGGACTATGCCCCGACGCTCGAGTCCGGTAAGGTAATGGAGCCGTGACACGCTTGCGTCACTGATGCTCCAGGGCTCGATGTAATAGTCGGCGATGTTGGCCGTGCGGGACCATTTGCCCCCTGAGATGCTGGTATCCCAGCATAGTGACCAGTATCCATATCGTGCCTCGAGTCCGAACCCTCCACTGTGTAGAGGGATGTAGGGAATCTGGTTGCCATAGGTTTGGCTATCGGAGTCGGAGTGGTCGAGGGCCTGCTGGAAGGAATAGCGGAGTGTCCCCTCCATGAACCAGTCTCCGCGATTGACCCCGAATTCCGCCTTGGTATCAAGTCCGGTGACGTCTACCAATCCTATGTTCAGCATTGTCCAGCGGAACTGTGAGGAAGTGGGGATGGCCACTATCTTGTTGCTGACCCGGTTGAAATATGGTGAGACGCGTACGTCCCAGTGAGAGTTTGCAGGCTTCCTGCCGCTGAATCGGATGTCCAGCCCGTACTGTTCCGCCAACTCCGGAACCAGCGAGGAGTTCCCCATCTGGCTGTAGTACAGGTCGTTGAAGGATGGCAGGCGGTAACTCCGCTTGGCGTAGGCGTCGAATTCCAGATAATTGACAGGTCTCCAGAACAGGCTCAGCGACGGCATCCATGCATCGCGATAGGTGTTCTCGCGTGTCCATCCCCCGGCGTCAGGCGTGTCGAACCAGTCCCATGCGCCCATGTACACGAGATGGGCTGCAGCGCGGAAAGCCTCCCAGGCAACGCGTGTGGCGAGGGCTCCGATATATGTGGCCCTCCTGGGAGTGACGAACTGTCCTACGTCTGAATCCAGTGTATTGTACTGCAAGTCGGAGCTGAAGTCTACGGACCAGGGATCGGCCAGGATATAGGATTGCGCCAGTGATGCGTATCCCGCATTCTGACGGTAATGCAGGTCATAGGGCATCGCCATCGGGTTTTTCTCCGGATGGGTGTCGTAGTGTGTGTAATTGTTTGAATACTTGAACTTGACAGATGTGGAATACCGCTCCGACCAGTCCTGGTCCCAGCCGCCCTGGACGAACATGTCCTGGTCGGCCTGGCGTTCGGCACTGAAAGGGAATCCCATGGCCCGGCGTATTACCGGTCCCGGAAAGCCACGTTCAGAGCCATAGGCATAGACATGCAGGTTCCATCTGCCGTCGGAGAGCGTTCCGAAAAGCTGCGCTTCCAGTCTCAAGGATCTGATGTCGCCGTTCTCGCGCACCAGCGTGGTGTCGAAGCAGGGGTATTTGTACCTTCCGTTGCTTGTGAGGAACTCTGCCTGCGTACGGAGCGTTATATTGCTCCGCAGGTATTTGTCCCAAACAAGGGAAGGATTGACCGTCCCGAATGATCCGCCACGCAGGCGGAAGCGTCCTCCGCTGCCGTTAAAGAGCAGCGGAGGCTCGGAAGTCAGGTGTACGGAAGCTCCGGACGCGTATTCCTTCGCCGTTTGCAGACGCCTGGATTTCTGACCGTTGTACAGTGCTACCGTGCCTATTCCATCCGTCGAGAACCTTCCCAGGTCCACCTGCATGTTCTGCGCGTTGTCTACCTGGATACCGTCCAGGAAGATGCCCACATGCTCGCTTCCCAGGCTCCGTACGTTGATGGTCTTAAGACCGCCGGTCCCACCATAATCCTTTACCTGCACTCCGGTGAAATGCTGCAGTACGGCAGCCATCTGCTGCGGCGCCGCAGACTGCAAGGGCAGGTAAACCTGCTCCGCTGCAGGTACGACAGGCCGCACCTTGACTCCGAATACCGATGCCGCAGACAATGTATCCACCTCCTGGGCTTTCAGGCCCATGGAAGCGGATACAATCGCTAACAGAAATATAGTCAGTCGCTTGAGCACTACCAGATGGCGAAGTGACCGGGGCAGACACCTGCAGTGACGGTCCAGACCTTGCCGCTCCCGTTGTAGAGGCTCACGGTACCGGGATTGAAGTAGTCTCCGGCATCACTGACTAGGAATGCTCCTCCGCCCAGGGCACAGAGGCCGTAGGGATTGGTGCCGTTCATCCTGAGGTTGGATGCGGTCTTCTTGCCGTCATTGCAGCTGAAGGACAGCCAGGTCTTGGGAGCGCTCCAGTCGAACTCCTCCTCGGCTCCGATGCAGTAAAGGGTACCGTCATGCATGGAGGCTACGCTGACGTAGTCGGAGACATGGCTTACGAAGTCGGACTGGTTGATCATGTATACTCCCGAATGCACGCTCCAGTAGTCACCGAGCGTCGTGACGTAGACGTTGCCCTTGCCGTCGGCGAAGGCGCCTTTAAGGTTTATCTGCACGTCAATGGTCTTGACGGCCTTGAAGGTCTTCGTATCGATGACCGTGACGGTCTTGTCATAGGAGTAGTCCGGAGGCAGCTGGCTTGATATGCCGCCGGAGTTGGCGACATAAAGCTTCCCGTTGCTCAGTGCGATGCCTTCCGGCTGGTAACCGACCTCGACGTATCCTTCGACCTTCTTGGTAGAGAGGTTGATGCGGTAGACCTGTCCCTTCACGTTCTTGTAATCGGTGACGGAATAATTTCCGAACTCGTCATAGCTTCCGTTGGCATAAGCACCGGCCCATGAGGTTACATAAGCATATGTGTTGTCAAACGCTATGTTTCGGGGGGTTGGGACCTGGATGGCGACGATCTCCGTTTCGTCCTTGGCGGAGACGACCTCGACCAGACCGGAATTGTTGATGACCATCCATGCTTCATCGCCGATCACGACGATATCGTTCCCGACATCGCCCAATCCGGCTCCGACAGAGGGATTCATCTTCTTGAATGCGCCGGTGATATAGTTGCCGTCGCTGATGCGGATGAAGTCGAGACTGGCATTGTTCGAGCCCATGCCGCCTTCATTCAGCACGAAAACCTTTTTAGCATTGGTGGAAACCGAGGCCAAGTCGACACTAGTGCCTGTGAGTTCTGCATCCCTGTAGATCTCGGGAATGGGGTCCTTTTGGCACGCGAACACAGACATGAGCGCACCAAAAAGCAAAAGCAGTCTTGCTTTTTTCATGATAGGATAAGAATTAACGTTACCGCGCGGGCTTGTCCCCGAGCCCGGATGCTTAACTTGACCATGGCAGGTCTTCTGACTTCTCCCGGCCCCGGCCTTCTCGAAGGTATGACCCTCAATGGCATCGGATTCGGAGCCGTTATGGATGACACAGCTGCGGGCACAGTCCCGGACTCGCACCGGGTTCCCTTTTCAGGCGCGGCCGGAAAACACCTCCGCGTCCACCACGATCCGATGCAAATATAATAAGCCGCTCCGAGAATAACAAAACGGAGCGGCTTACATCTATGCTTTTGTGTCTCAGATCAGGCCTGCGAGATCCCGAAGGTCGGAGATGATGTGATCGGGTTTTGCCGTCAGCAATCTCTCCATCGGATGGTTGCCGTAGCTGACAGCGCAGGTACGGCAACCTGCTGCCACGCCCATCTCGATGTCATAGGTGGTGTCACCGATGACCATAGCTTCCGCGGGATCTGCTCCAAAGCGTTCCAGGACCCAAAGGACCAGGTCAGGGGCCGGTTTCGGGCG
>ONNK01000038.1 GCA_900319185.1 uncultured Bacteroidales bacterium | reverse complement strand
ACGAAGACCAATGGGCCAAGTACCTCAAGAGCGGGGCGGCGCGCGACAAGAAGTCGCGTGACAAGCGCCGCGCCAAGGCCCAGAGATAGTATAGACAATATATGAAAGAAGAGATTGAGAGGCTCCTTGCCGAGGTCGTCGACCTCAAGTGCAGGACACAGAAGGAAGTTGAGGAAGCCCGTGTGCGGCTCCTGGGCAAGAAGGGTGAGATCACGAGGCTGTTCGAGGAGTTCCGCGCCCTTGACAAGGACGGCAAGCGCGAGTTCGGCCGCGCGCTGAACGAGCTCAAGAATTCCGCCCAGAACAAGATAGGCGAGCTGAAGGAATCGGTAGGCGGCGACTCCGTCTCCGACGGGCCCAAGGCCGACCTCTCCATGCCTGGCGATCCTCTCGAGCTCGGCTCGCGCCATCCCGTGTCCATCGTCCGCCAGGAGATCGTGGACATCTTCCGCAAGTTCGGATACGACGTGGCTGAGGGCCCGGAGATCGAGGACGACTACCATGTGTTCGAGGCCCTGAACTTCCCCCAGAACCATCCCGCCCGCGACATGCAGGATACCTTCTTCATCTCTGCCGGCCATCCCAATCCGCTGCTTCTCCGTACCCACACTTCTTCCGTGCAGGTCCGCGCCATGGAGAGCATGAAGCTCCCCATCCGCGTCATCTGCCCGGGCCGCGTGTTCCGCAACGAAGCCATCAGCGCCCGCGCGCACTGCATATTCCATCAGGTAGAGGGCCTCTACATCGATGAGGGCGTGACCTTCGCCGACCTCAAGCAGGCCATCCTCCTTTTCGCCCGCGAGATGTTCGGTCCCGAGACCGAGATCCGCATGCGCCCGTCGTACTTCCCATTCACCGAGCCTTCGGCCGAGGTGGACGTCAGCTGCAACATCTGCCACGGCAAGGGCTGCAACATCTGCAAGGGTACCGGCTGGCTCGAGATCCTCGGCTGCGGCATGGTAGATCCCAACGTCCTCGAGGCCAGCGGCATCGACTCCAAGAAGTACACCGGCTTCGCCTTCGGTATGGGCCTGGAGCGTATCGCAATGCTCAAATGGCGCGTCAATGACCTCCGCCACTACTTTGAGAACGACATGCGTTTCCTCAAGGAGTTCGACACTGCGGTCGAAGTGTAGACTTGGCGGCCGCTCCCAATGCGGCCGCAATTTTTCGACAAAAAATTTGGAGAATACAAAAAACTTCGTACCTTTGTCATCCCAATCGGGAGCAACGCGGAAATAGCTCAGTTGGTAGAGCGCAACCTTGCCAAGGTTGAGGTCGCGGGTCCGAGCCCCGTTTTCCGCTCCAAATTCAGGTCATCAGCATCCGTCTGATGACCTTTTTTGTTTATCTTTACGGATTTATCCATCCTTTCCATCCGTATCACCAATTAACACCGCTATGAAACAAGTACTGAAACTTGCTGCAATCGCATTATGCGCCTTTGTGACGGCATGCTCCACCAGAGACGTAAAGGAGCCGATATCCAAGACCCCTACCATGGGCTGGAGCTCCTGGAACACCTACAGCATCAACATCAGCGACTCCCTCATCATGAGCCAGGCTGACGCCATGGTCAAGACGGGGCTCAAGGACGTAGGATTCAAATTTATCAATATCGATGACGGATACTTTGGCGGACGCGACATGGAGAGCGGTCAGCTGCTGATACATCCGACGAGGTTTCCCGGAGGCATGAAGCCTGTCGTGGACCACATCCACTCACTCGGGCTCAAGGCCGGTATCTACAGCGATGCGGGCTACAATACTTGCGGCAACTACTGGAACAGGGACTCTATCGCGCAAAATGTCGGGCTCTATGGGCACGAGAAACAGGATGCCGAATTCTTTTTCAACGAACTTGGTTTCGACTTCATCAAGGTCGACTTCTGCGGCGGCACGGCCTGGCAGAACAACCAGCGCCTGGCGCTTGACCCTCAGGCCCGTTACACCGCGATCCATGAGGCTATCGAGTCCACCGGACGCAAGGACGTGAGACTCAATGTCTGCCGTTGGGATTATCCCGGCACATGGGTGTCCGACGTATCCACGTCGTGGAGGATCTCCGGCGACATCTCCAGCCGCTGGCAGTCTGTCAGGGGAATTATCGCTCAGAACCTGTACCTTTCGGCATACGCCTTTGACGGGCATTTCAACGACATGGACATGCTGGAGGTGGGACGCACGATGAGCGCCGAGGAGGACCGCACCCATTTCGGCATCTGGTGCATAATGGCATCGCCGCTGCTCATCGGCTGCGACATGACTAATCTCAAGCCTGAGACCCTCGAACTTCTTCTCAACCAGGAGCTTATCGCCCTTAACCAGGATCCGCTGTACCAGCAGGCTTATGTAGTCCGCCACGACGGTGAGACATATGTGCTGGCCAAGGACCTGCTTGAGCGCGAGGGGCTTGTCCGCGCCGCAGCGCTCTATAACCCTACCGACGAACCCCTTGAGATCAGCGTGGACATGGCAGACCTGTGCCTTACGGGTACGGTCAAGATCCGCGACCTGTTTGCGCATGAGGACCTGGCGTCCGTCGCAGCCGGAGGGACCTTGACCCTGGACGTGCCTGCGCATGGCTGCCGCATAGTCAGGCTTGAGGCCGAGGGACGCGCTGAGCGAACCCTCTACGAGGCTGAGACTGCTTACCTGAGTTCTTACCAGGAGCTCTACAACGCGAATGTGGTGGGTTCCGCCTATTATCAGGCCAATGATCTGGCCTCTGGCCGTATGGTCGCAACCGGCCTCGGCGGCACTCCTGTCAACGATATCCGATGGAGAAATGTCTACAGCGCCGATGGCGGCCGGTATGCTTTGACTTTCCGCTGCATACCTAACGAGCGCAGCATCACTCCTCCCGGCCGCATGGGCCAGGCCTCCGGCGGTTCTTTCTATGTTGCGGTGGGTGAAGGCGACGGGCAGATGCTCCGCCTGTCCGGAACGGAAGGGGTCGTGGAGGTCACGGTTGAAGTGACCCTCTCGGCCGGCGACAATGAGATCCGTCTCTACAATGACCGCGGCACGATGCCGGACATCGACTGCATGGTATTGTCTTCCATCTAGGCCTTCTTGGTTTAGAATATAAAAGGAAAGCCTCCCGGATGCTCCCAGGAGGCTTTTCCCTTAATTGTTGCTGCCCGGAATGTAGCTCCGGAGAGCATCTACGTATGCGGCGAAGGCGTCTCGCCCGCGGTCGGTGATGCTGCAGACTGTCTGCGGCATCTTGCCCTTGTATCCCTTGGTCACTTCGATGTAACCCGCCTGCTGCAACTTGTCGAGCTGGACGCTCAGGTTGCCTGAGGTCGCACCCGTCTCGGCTTTCAGGTAGACGAAGTCCGCACTGTCAGCGTCGAGGAGGATCGACATCACCGCCAGGCGCAGCTCCGAATGGAGCAGGGGATCGAGCGGCTTGAACAGTTTACCATTCTCCGGCATAGCTTAGTCCTTTGTTTGTTTCTGAAGGATGATACCGGGAACGATCAGGGCGAATACGCCCAGGATCACGAAGGTCAGGATGCGGAGGGCAGAGTCGCCGCTCATCACCATGAGGAAGAGCACAGACAGGACCGTAGCCACAACCGACGAGATGGTGATAGGCTTGGATTTGAGCACCGTACCGGAGAGAGTGCCGCAGAAGCCCATCAGGAGCACGATTATCAATGTGAGGTCCACGCTCATGGAACCTTCAATACCAATCGCGCAACGGATGCCGAATGCGGCCCATACGAGGACGAAGAAGCCCGTGGAAAAGATACCGAACCACATCCAGATCTTGCCGAGCATGCGGCTGACCTCGGTTTCGGGTACTTTTTCGCTGTTGCGCGTGAGGAAGCGCATGCATACGAAACCGATGGCCGTCATAGCGAACCAGAGGAAATTCCATACTGCGCTCCCGGTTTTGCTCCAGAGGGCCCAGATGATAAGGGAGGTGAGTGCTACCAGCGTACCCCAGAGGATGAGCGGCTTGCCGGAGTTCCTGGCAATCGTACGGCGACTGCGATCGATGGTCTCCGCAATGAGGCGGAGGCTGTTTTCTGCTGAGAAGTTGTTTTCCATTTTCTTGCTTTTTTAGTGGTTGTCATGGTTCTTCTCCGCTGCCGTTGCGCACCGGTTCAGCGTTGAACCTGGTGCAAATATAAACCAGTTTATTTTATAAACCAAATTTTTCTGCACTTTTTTTGAAAAAATTTTAGGGGTAGGTCGAGGCCGCGGGTCCGGGCCCCGTTTTCAACTCCACAAAAAAAACCGCCTGCACTGCGGTGCAAGCGGCTTTTCTGTATCCTTCGCGGACAATCCTACATGTCGAAAATGACACCGACGGCCATGAAGTTGGCTTTGACGCTGCCTTCGGGAAGGATCTGGACACTCTTCGGATAGTACCTGAAGTATACGCCGGTACCGTCGAAGGAGAGGGTAGCGAGGAAATTGTAGTTGTACCTCGTGAACTGGGCTCCTTTCTTGATGTCCTTGACTTTCTTGTCGTTCTGGAAATACTTGTTCTTGACACGGCCGGCGAGGTTCATGTTGCCCTCGACTCCGAGCCCCAAGCTGGTGGTGCCAGCCTCGAACTTCAGCATGATGGGAGCGCAGAAGGTATTGCTCCTGAAGCGGCTGCGGAACTTCTTGAGGTCTCCAGGGTACAAGTCAGCAGTCTTGCCGGCCTGGATCTTCTTATCTCCGTCGAGATAGAAGGCGTATTCCTTGGAGTTGAAGTCCATGGTCTTGTAGTCGATACCGAGCTCGATGCCGATGCCGTTGACGGGGAATATCCTCATGTTGAGGATGTTGATGAAAAACTCGCCACTCTCTGAGCATTCGAAGGCTTCGCTCTTGAGGAGATTGTATCCAAAGCCGGTGTGTGAAATTGCGTCAAGCTCAAAAATACCTGACTTGGAGGCTGCAAGCTCCAGCCTGTTGTCTTCCTCCTGGGCGAAAGCCCGGAAGGAGAAGAGCGCCATCATGGCGCCTGCGATCAAAACAATTCTCTTCATTTATATAAAAAGGTTAGAATACCCATTTCCAGCCGAGGCAGGGCATGATGTTGAAGGCCTTGCCGGTAGTGGCCTCGAGACCGCCGAAATTGTAGCTGAACTCGACCTCGCCGCCGATGCTGGCGTGGTCACCGATACCGAACCAGAGCTGGGGCTCGGAGAGGAACACGATGTCGTTCTCCCACCAAACATCGGCAAAGCCGGAGAAGCGGAGTCTCGGTACGCCGAAGAGGTCCTGGCATCCCCATACCGCGGTGAACTGCATCGGGAGCTTGGAGTCCATCCCGATGAACTGCTTGTACAGTACCTTGAGGTTGAGTGTATTGTTGAAGTCAGAGGAGTGCAGGAAGTAGTCGATACCGAACAGGAATGCGCTGTTGATGCCGAAGCCGAGTCCCAGTCCTCCATTATATTCGTACTGGAGGCTGAAGGGAGCGACGGGGCTGTCCTGCCAGAAATTCAGGCAGCGTGCAATCTCGAAATAGGTTCCGCTGGGGGAAATGACCTTGTCGTCAAGGTTGCGGTTGTTGTAGTCGTAGTCGATGAAGAAGAAGGTGTTGCCCCAGTCATCTTGGTGGAAACCCTCGAGGGTGGTGGTGAAGTGCTTGCGACCGAAGTCGTAGAAGGTCTGGAAGTTGGTCTGGGCCTTCGCTCCTTGAGCGAAGAACAGCGCAGCAAAAGCGGCGGCAACGAGAACTTTTTTCATCTTGGTTGATTGTTTAAGATGTACGAAGTTACTCATTCCGCCGCTTTTTTCCAAAAATGCGCTTTATTTATTGCGTAGCAATACCTGTCCGTCCGCGTCGCAGTCCACCTCGATGGCGGAGGACTTGCGGACAGTGCCTTCCAGTACGGCGCGGGCAAGCTTGTTGACCAGCTCGCGCTGGATCAGGCGCTTGACCGGGCGCGCGCCGTACACGGGATCATAGCCGTTCTCGACCATACTGTCCTCGAAGGCCTTGGTGTAGGTGAGTTCCACACCGTCGTCTTCCAGTTTCTTCTGGAGGATGGCCATCTGGATGCGTACGATCTCGCGGATGTTGTCCGGGGTGAGGGCGTCGAAGGTGATGATCTCGTCTATCCTGTTCAGGAACTCCGGCCGCATGGCGGCCTTGATCTCCTCGGGCTTCAGGTTGGAAGTCATGATGAGGATGGTGTTCTTGAAGTCCACGGTCCGGCCCTTGTTGTCGGTCAGGCGGCCGTCATCCAGCACCTGCAGCAGCACGTTGAACACGTCCGGATGGGCCTTTTCGATCTCGTCGAGCAGGATGACGGAGTAGGGCTTGCGGCGTACGGCTTCCGTGAGCTGGCCGCCCTCGTCGTATCCGACGTATCCCGGAGGCGCGCCGACGAGCCGGCTGACGGTGTGGCGCTCCTGGTACTCGCTCATGTCGATGCGGGTGATCATGGATTCGTCATTGAACAGGAATTCAGCGAGTGCCTTGGCCAATTCGGTCTTGCCGACACCGGTCGTTCCGAGGAAGAGGAAGGAACCGATGGGGCGCTTCTCGTTGGAGAGGCCGGCGCGGGAGCGCCGGACGGCGTCGGACACCGCCGCTATGGCGTTGTCCTGGCCGACGACGCGCTTGTGCAGCGCGTCCTCCATCCGCAGGAGCTTCTCTTTCTCGCTCTCGAGCATCCTGTTCACGGGGATGCCGGTCCAGCGCGCGACGATCTCAGCGATGTCCTCGGGACCGACAGCCTCGTTTATGATCGGGTCCTTGATCTCCGCCTGGCGGGCGGTCAGCGCGTCAATACGCTGCTGGACGGCGGCCATCTTGCCGTAGCGCAGCTCGGCGACCTTGCCGTAGTCGCCCGCGCGCTCCGCCTGAGCCGCCTCGTTGCGATAATCCTCGATCTGCTGGCGCGCCTCCTGCAGGTCCTTGAGTATGCCTTTCTCTTCGTCCCAGCGCTTCATCAGCTCCGCCCGTTTCGCTTCGAGCTCCTTGAGCTCGGACTCTATCTTGTCCATCTTGAGGGACACTCCCTCGCGCTTGATGGCCTCCTTCTCGATCTCGAGCTGTCGTATCTGCGAATTGAGGATGTCGATAGGCTCCGGAACGGAATTCATCTCCAGCCTGAGCTTGGAAGCCGCCTCGTCCACGAGGTCGATGGCCTTGTCGGGGAGGAAACGGTTGTTGATGTAGCGGTGAGAGAGGTTCACTGCCGCGATGAGCGCGTCGTCCTCGATGCGGACATGGTGGTGGTTCTCGTATTTCTCCTTCAGTCCCCTGAGGATCGAGATGCTCTCGGCGGGCGAGGGCTCGTCCACCATCACCATCTGGAAACGACGTTCGAGAGCCTTGTCGGTCTCGAAGTACTTCTGGTACTCGTCCAGGGTGGTCGAGCCGATGGTGCGCAGTTCGCCGCGCGCGAGGGCGGGCTTGAGGATGTTGGAAGCATCCATGGCCCCGCTTGAGCGCCCTGCGCCTACGAGGGTGTGGATCTCATCGATGAAGAGGATAATCTCACCGTCGCTCTCCACGACCTCCTTGACTACGCCTTTGAGGCGTTCCTCGAATTCACCCTGGTATTTCGCGCCCGCGATCAATGCGCCCATGTCGAGCGAATAGACCTTGCGGCTCTTGAGGTTCTCGGGGACGTTTCCGTCCACGATCTTTTCGGCGATCCCTTCAGAGATCGCGGTCTTGCCGACACCCGGTTCGCCCACCAGGATAGGGTTGTTCTTCGTGCGCCGGCTGAGTATCTGCAAGACCCTCCTGATCTCGTCATCCCGGCCTATGACCGGGTCGAGCTTTCCTTTCGCCGCCAACTCGTTGAGGTTGGTGGCGTACTTGCTTAAAAATTGATAATCAGTCTTTTCCATACCTTTTATAATCTGTCGGCCGCACTGGGGCGGCCATATAACCAAAAATCGTCCGTTCCGGTGAAGGAACAGACGATCTCCGTCAAATTATATTCCAGCCCTGTCGGACTGACAATCTGTCAGTTACTCGGTCGGGGCGGTGGGAGCCTCCTGCTGGATGGGGGCGGTGGGGAACTCCGGCTGCGACTGGGTAGCGACGTTCTCGATCTGGTTGGTCACGTCCATGTCGGCGCCGTTGGTGCCGGTAGTGAAGGAGGTGACGATGGAAAGCACGAGAATGAAGGCTACGAGACCCCAGGAGACCTTCTCGAGAAGGTCAGCAGTCTGGCGGACGCCGAAAGTCTGGTTGCCGGCGATGAAATTGCTGGCGAGACCCTCACCCTTGCCGTTCTGGAGCAGCACCACGAGGACGAGGAGCGCCGAGGCGAGGAGGATGAGAATGGTCAGAATGGTAAATAATGCGTTCATATCGTTATGTTTTATTTATCTGTCTGTTACCCCAATTTTTGGATAAGGGCTGCAAAGTAAGCATTTTTTTCTGGATAACGCAAGAGTAGTTTCGAATAAATGAATTTTGCCTGCTCGTAATACCCCTGGTCGATATATATTTGCGCGAGCGTCTCGGTGCAGAACTCGTCGACTATCTCCTGCTCAGTCTTCTCGCGGACTTCCTCGCCTTTCGCCTTCGAGGCGAAGGACGAGAAGATGTTGTCTTCGGTCTTGCGGACAGAGTCGTATTCGTCCTGGGAGAAGAAGTCTCCGCCGACGACGCGCGTCCTGTGCTTGGGCTCGGAGGCCTCGGCAGGCTCCTCGCCGACGGTATAGCTCTTGATGAGGTCCTCGAGGTTGCGGTCGGAGTAGTCGTTGGCCTTCCCGGTCCGGACGATGTCCGAAATGATACGGCGCGAGCCCACGTACAGCGCGCTGGTGGCGTAGTCCCGGCTGCCCCATCCCTCGCCGCCGACGCGCGACATGCGCAGGCACATCTCCTTGCGCGCCGCGCCGAACCACGGATAGAGGTTCACCACGCCGGCGAGTTCGTCGATGTTGAGCGATTTGAGATGTATGCAGCCGTTTACCATTGCGCTACCGTTGCGTTGAAGATATCCTCGATCAGTTTCTTGACTATCTGGTTGCAGAGCGTTTCCTGTACGGCGTCGAGGGACTGCATAGAGTCGTAGTCCTCGTAGGCCGAGAAGTTCTGCTCGAGATTGTCCTCGGGGTACTTGCGGTTTGTGAAAATGACTTTCACCGTGACGGTGAGGCGGTTCTGTGCGGCGACCTCGTCGGCCGTCACCGCCGTGGCCGTCACGTCATAGCCCGTGACCTGTCCCTCTATCTCAAGGTCGCCGTCGAGGTCGACCTGCTCCAGGCGGGTCATCTTGCGGAACTGGGTGCGGAGCTCCTCCGTGAGCAGGTTGCTCAGCGAGGGGTTGACCTTCTCGGCGGTGTACTCGAAATAGTTGATCGTGATGGTGTGGACGTCGGGCTGGATGGACGTTCCGGAGAACGAATAGATGCCGCAGCTTCCCGCCAGGATGGCGGTCAGCGCAAGCGCGCATGCGGCGGATATGTGGCGGAGTGTCTTCATCGTTTCGTTTCCTTTGCAAGCCTGCGGTAGAGCGTGCGCTCGGAGATGCCGAGCTCCGCGGCGGCGAGCTTGCGGTTGCCTCCGTGCTTCTCGAGGGCCTTCTGGATGAGGTCCTCGCTCACTTTCTGTAGGGAAAGGTCCGCCGTCTCGGAGGACGGGGCCTGCTCCTGCATGTCGGGCTCCTGCCAGTCGGCCTCGTCGTATGGCTCCGGCTCGCGGGCCTCGGACACTTCGTGTGCGGGCCCCGCCTGCACGGCCGGCAGCCTGTGCTGCGCCGCCTGGCCTCCGCCGTAGACCGCTATCTTCAGTTGGTCCATCTCCTGGCGCAGGTCCAGGATGGCCTTGATCAGCATCTTCTTCTCGTCGTCGTTGAAGGCGCTGCCGTGCGCTTCGCTGATGGCGGGCAGCACGGTCTCCTCCTCCTTCGGGAGGTATTTGCGCAGGGTCTCGGCGTCGATCTCGCAGCGCTCGGCCCCGGGCGTGAGCTTGACGGACTCGAGGGCGGAGACGGTCTCGGCGACGTTCTTGAGCTGGCGGATGTTGCCCGGCCAGCGGTAGTTGCAGAGAGCGATGATGGCGTCGTGCGTGAGGTTGATCTTGCACACGCGGTACTTTTCCGAGAAGTCCGAGGTGAACTTGCGGAAGAAGAGGTATATGTCGTCCTTGCGGTCGCGCAGGGCCGGCATGCGGATCTGGATGGCGTTGAGGCGGTAGTACAGGTCCTCGCGGAACTTGCCCTGGCTGACTGCGTACAGCAGGTTTACATTGGTGGCGGCCACGACGCGCACGTCGGTCTTCTCCACCTTGGAGGAACCGACCTTCATATACTCGCCGTTCTGGAGCACGCGCAGGAGCATGACCTGGGTGCTCATCGGCAGCTCGCCGACCTCGTCGAGGAACAGTGTGCCGCCGTTGGCCTCCTCGAAGTATCCCTTGCGGGTCTCTGTGGCCCCGGTGAAGGAGCCCTTCTCGTGGCCGAAAAGCTCGGAATTGATGGTGCCCTCCGGGATGCCGCCGCAGTTCACGGCGAAATACTTGCCGTTGCGCCTCCGGCTGTTCTGGTGGATGATGAGCGGGATGTTTTCCTTGCCGACGCCGCTCTCGCCGGTGACCAGGACGGTAAGGTCGGTGGGGGCCACCGCAATGGCGGTCTCCAGGGCCCTGTTGAGTGCAGGGTCATTGCCGATGATGTCGTATCTGTTCTTGAGTCTCTGTAAATCCTGGCTGTCCATAAAAAAGCTTTGGGATCGACAAAGTTACGAAATTCACTTTAAATAAAGCATCCGGGCCCGTGGGAAAAAAGCAAATTAATAGTTATATTTGCGAGGTATAATGTTCAAGATTGGACCAAACATAATAATCAATCAACCTATATTTTTATGAAAAAAGCAATTAAGATCCTGGCTGTGGCCGTCCTCGCGATCACCGCAGCCGCCTGCTCCTCCGCCGAGAAGATGGCCGAGCTGGCAAACAATGTAGCGGTTACCTGCAACCCTACCGTCCTTGAGGTCATCGGTGGCAACATCGACGCTACCCTCAATGTCACCTATCCTGAGAAGTATTTCCATCCCAAGGCTATCCTCCAGGTCACTCCCGTCCTCGTATATGAGGGTGGCGAGCAGGCCATGGCCCCGTTCATGTATCAGGGCGAGAAAGTCAAGGACAACTACAAGGTAGTCCCCGCTGCCGGTGGCACCGTCACCGAGCGCGTACACTTCACCTATGTCCCCGGCATGGAGAAGTCTTATCTCGAGCTCCGCGGCGTTGCTTCCTACAAGAACAAATCCGTGACCCTGCCCACCCGCAAGGTCGCCGACGGCTGCAATACCACCTACATGCTCGTGAAGGATTTCGGCAATATCGGCTACAAGGCTGACAACTATCAGGATGTCATCCCTCAGACCGCCGAAGGCCAGATCCTCTACACCATCAACTCCGCCGACGTGCGTCCCGCCCAGCTCAAGGGCCAGTCCATCGCTGACTTCCAGGCTGCCCTCGACGAGATCAACGCCAACAGCCGCAAGACCCTCAAGGGTACCGAGATCGTAGCTTACGCATCCCCGGATGGCGGCGAGGCCCTCAATGACAAGCTCTCCGACAAGCGTGCCGGCACCGCCGAGAAGGCATGGGCCAAGGTCGTCAAGGACCATGAGGCCCTGGATCCCGAGGTCAAGAGCATCGGTGAGGACTGGGAAGGCTTCAAGGAGCTCGTGAGCGAGTCCAACATCCAGGACAAGGACCTCATTCTCCGTGTCCTCTCCATGTACAGCGACCCTGCAGTCCGCGAGAGCGAGATCAAGAATATGTCTCAGGTGTACACCGAGCTTAAGACCGGCGTCCTCCCTGAGCTCCGCCGCGCCCGCTTCATCGCCAACGTCGAGTATCAGAACTACACCGCCGACGAGCTCAAGAAGCTTGTCGATGACAATATCGATGTCCTCGACGAGGAGGCCCTCCTCCGCGTCGCCTCCCTCGTGGATGCCGACAAGAAGGTTGACATCTACAAGAAGGCTGTCGACAAGTACGCCAGCGACCGCGCCCAGTACAACCTCGGCGTCGCTTACCTGAACCTCGGCAAGGACGACCTCGCCGAGCAGGCTTTCAACAAGGTCAAGGCCGCTGACGCCGACCTGCAGAACGCCAAGGGTCTCGTCGCCCTCCACAAGGGTGACCTCGACGCCGCCTACAAGGCCTTCACCGCCGCCGGCGACGCCAACGGCAAGGCCAACATGGGTATCGTCGATATCCTCAAGGGCAACTACGCCAAGGCCGCCGATGAGCTCGCCGACGCCCCCGGATGCTGCAACAACACCGTCCTCGCCTACATCCTGACCGGCCAGTACGACAAGGCCGCCGCTGCAGTCCACTGCAATGACGCCAGGGTCAACTACCTCAAGGCCATCATCGCTGCCCGCCAGGGCAAGGCCGACGAAGTCAAGGCCAACCTCGAGAAGGCTTACGCCAACGACGCCCTCAAGGCCCGCGCCGCCAAGGATGTCGAGTTCGCAGGATTCAACCTCTAGGATATCATTCCTTTACATAAGAAAAGCGACCCGGAACCCGGGTCGCTTTTCTTTTATCTCGTTTTGAGCTTCTTTGCCAGGATCCCGGCTTTCTTAAGCTCCTTGATCGGGACCGAAACGCTCGGCGTACCGATGGAGTAAGGCCCTATCTCGTAGGGATTGTAGATGAAAGTAATGCTGTCGGAAGTGAGGATGTAGTTGCCGGTGGGGGAGAGCGTGGGCTCGAACATGGCTTCCATGTCCTCCTCGGAGAGGCACTCCGCTACATGGCGGTTGAGGATCTCCGTAAGGGCGTCGTTGAAGTCGGGCACGAACAGGTCGTCCAGCGTGACCGGGCTGCCGTCAGTAAGGTCGAAGACGAAGGCGCGCGTGGTGCTGTTGCTGTGCGCGCCGCCGGTGAAGTCGGTGAGGTTCACAATATATGAGCGGTAGGGGCCGTTCTGTCCGGCGAAGTAGCCTTCGATGCTGTCGGACCACTGCGCGGCGGCGGGGTCGGCTATGCCGGCCTTCTGCCAGCCGCGCCACATCGCCGCACTGAGTTCCTTGAACTCCGCGGCGAGGTCATCGGCATAGCGCGTAGCGGCTTCCTGTACGTTGAGCGTATCGTAACTCTGGCCAAAGGCGGCTTCGAAGATGGACTGGCGGATGAGCGTAGCGGACAGGCCCTTGTCACCCATGACCTCGGGATACTCCAGCGAGATGTCAAGCTTGTGCGTCAGGGGGCAGCCGGCGACGGAAGCCGTCTCCTGCTCGGCTGTATAGCTGAGTATTTCCATGCGCGGAGTGCGCACGCAGTTCGTGGCCAGGATCAGCAGAAGTCCTGCCGCGACGGGATGTATTCTGAAGCGCTTTCTCATGGTGCCGGATTGTATGCCGCGACAAAGATAATCAATATCTTCCAATCATATCCTCCTGTCCAATAAGTTGTTGATAACTTTGTTAATTAGGAAAATTCTTACTACATTTGCAGTCCCCAAAAAGGGGGCAAAAAACATAAATTATAGATTTACAATCATTTATGCCAACAATTCAACAGTTAGTTCGCAAAGGACGCGAGGTTGTCGAAGTGAAGTCGAAGTCTCGCGCGCTGGATGCATGTCCTCAGAAGAGGGGCGTATGCCTGCGTGTGTATACCACCACGCCTAAGAAGCCTAATTCCGCTATGCGTAAGGTGGCCCGCGTACGTCTTTCCAATTCCAAGGAGGTCAATGCATACATCCCTGGCGAGGGCCACAACCTCCAGGAGCACTCCATCGTGCTCGTCCGCGGAGGCCGTGTCAAGGACCTCCCGGGTGTTCGTTACCACATCCTTAGAGGAGCTTTGGATACCGCTGGCGTGGAAGGCAGGACCCAGTCCCGTTCCCTCTACGGTGCCAAGAGGCCGAAGAAATCTAAGAAGTAATTTTTATCACCTTTAATTTTTCCAAAAAATGAGAAAATCGAAGCCTAAGAAGAGGATTCTACTTCCTGATCCGAAGTTTCACGACATCGAGGTCACCCGTTTCGTGAACAACCTTATGTTGCAGGGGAAGAAGAGTATCGCGTATTCTATTTTTTACGATGCCATTGATATGGTAGGCGAGAAGATGAAAGATTCT
>ONNK01000119.1 GCA_900319185.1 uncultured Bacteroidales bacterium | reverse complement strand
GAAATATGCCGTCGAGAACAGCATGGCGCTACCAGTCGAGACCTTTCTCGCGGGTGTCGCCGGGGCGGACGATGCCGCGCTTGGAGTTGCGGATGAAGTTGAGGATGGTGTCCTTCTCCTCGGAAGGAGGGAATCCGGCCTCCACGCGGGCGCAGCCGTCGGTGATGTTGTTGCCCTGGAAGTAGATGGTGTCGTAGATGTCCTTGATGTTGCGGATGACGTCGGAGTCGAACCCGCGGCGCCTCAGGCCAACGATGTTCACGCCTACATAGCAGATAGGCTCGCGTCCACAAAGGGTATAAGGCGGGATGTCCTTGCTGATCCTGAAGCCGCCGCCTACCATAGCGTGCGTTCCGACGTGGCTGAACTGGTGCGCCACGGTGCCTCCGCCGATGATGGCCCAGTCTTCGACATCCGTCTCTCCCGCGAGGCCGACATAGCTGGTCAGGATGCAGTGGTTGCCGATGCTGCAGTCATGTGCGACATGGACGTAGGACATTATGAGGGTGTGGTCGCCGATCCGGGTCACGCCCTTGCCGCTGACCTTGGTGCCGCGGTTGATGGTGGCGCACTCGCGGATGGTGACATAGTCTCCTATCTCGACGTATGATATCTCTCCGTCATATTTGAGGTCCTGGGGGATGGCGCCTACGACGGCTCCCGGGAAGATCTCGCAATGCATCCCTATCTTGACATATGAGTAAATGACGGCGTGGGGATGGATCTTGCAGTTGTCACCGATGGTGACGTTGTCGTCGATGTAGGCGTAGGGCCCGATCTCGACGTTGTCGCCCAACACTGCATTGGGGCTTATGATGGCTGATGGATGGATCTTGTTCATTCTGACAATTGATGATTACGCGGCTTCTTACTTCAAAATCAGTGCCTTCCTGATCTCCTTGGCCGCAATGGTGTTGATGGTGTGACCCGGCTTGAAGGCGGTCACGCGGGCGTTGAGCCAGCCGCCTGCAAGGCGCAGGTCGCCGATGATGTCGAGCAGCTTGTGGCGGCCGCACTCATCGGGAAAATGAAGTTTGAGGTTGCTCAGGTAGCCGTTTTCAGTGGCTTTGAGGCTCGGAAGCCCGAGCAGGCCGCAGAGCTCGTCTATCTGCTGCTGGGATACCGGATGCTCGATGATGACGATGGCGTTGTTCACGTCTCCGCCCTTGACGAGGCCCTGGCGGGCGAGGAACTCTATCTCATGGAAGAACACGAAGGTGCGGCAGGGGGCGATGGCGGAGGCATAGTCCATATCGAGGTCCCAGCGTGCGTCCTGCACGCCCAGGACCCTGGACCCGAAGTCGACGGTGATGTCCGTCGAGGGCTTGTCCGCGGGCTCGATCCTGACCCATGACCCGCTGTTCTCGTCCTTGACCTCCACTGTACTGCCGAGCTCGAGGAAACGGCGCTCCGCATCCTGCTCTACTATCCCGGCCTTGCGGAAAGCCTCGACGTAGGGGAGTGCGCTGCCGTCCAGGATCGGGACCTCGGCATTGTCGAGACGGACTTCGGAATTGTCGATGCCCATCCCCGTCAGGGCCGAGAGGATGTGCTCGACCGTGACGGCCGAAGCCTCCCCGCAGGAAAGCGTCGTGCTGCGCGCGGTATTGGAGACATTCTCCGCGAGCGCCTCTACGCATGCATCATCGAGGTCTGTCCGTATGAAACGTATGCCGGTGCCTGCCGGTGCGGGCCAGATGTACATGTGGGCGTACCGCCCGGTATGCAGGCCCTTTCCTTCGAAATAACAGGGATTGGCAAGGGTATTCTGTCTCATTTTCCGTTTTGCTTGAAGATGGCGTAGCTGCGCATGTAGTTCTTGATGTCTATGGCGGGCGAGCCGAAGAGTTTCTGGCCGCTCTGCCTGACATTGCCTATCACTCCAGCCTGCGCGGCGATGGTGGTGCCGTCGGCGATGGTGAGGTGGCCGACGATGCCGACCTGCCCGGCGATGATGCAGTTCTTGCCGATCTTGGTCGATCCGGCTATGCCGGTCTGCGCTGCCATGACGGTATTGTCCCCGATCTGGACATTGTGGGCGATCTGGCAGAGATTGTCGATCTTGACGCCGTTGCCGATGATGGTTGACTCCATCTCGGCGCGGTCCACGGTGGTATTGGCGCCGATCTCGACATCGTTGCCGATGATGACGTTTCCGAGATGCTCGATCTTCTCCCAGGTGCCGTCGGGCTGCGGAGCGTTGCCGAAGCCGTCGGATCCGATGACGCAGTTGGCGTGGAGGATGACGTTGTCACCGATGACCATACCGGGATAGATCCTCACTCCGGGGTACAGGATGCAGCGTTTGCCTATGGTCGTCCCGTCGCCGATATAGACGTTCTGGTAGATGCGGGTATAGTCCCCGATGCGGCATTTCCTGCCTATGTAGGAATAGCTGCCGACATAAACCTTCTTTCCGAGCTTAGCGGAAGGATACACGAGGGATACAAGGCTGCGGTGGTAGCGGAACTTGTTCTCATGCTCGCGCACGTATTTGAGGAGGAATGCGACTGAGGAATAAGCGTCGTCGACGCGGATGAGGGTGGCGGGGACATTCTCCTTTGGGACGAAATCCTTGTTCACGATGATCGCTGACGCCTTGGTCTCGTACACGTAATGCTCGTATTTGGGATTGGCGAAAAAGCAGAGCTTGCCCGGCTTTCCGTGCTCGATCTTTGCGAAGGAGTCGACTTTCTCATCGGGGTTGCCGTCTACGGTTCCCTTCAGGATCCTGGCAAGTTCTTTCGTCGTGAATTCCATTAGAAGTTTCCTTTGATTTGCAAAGTTAACATTTTTTTTCTAATTTTGCAGTCGTGAAAGAGATAGGGGCCGGACGGTTCCTATTTTTTATTGTAAGAAACGATGGATAGGATTGAATTGCAGAAGGTGCTGGAAGCCGCTGCCAAGGAGCGCGGCTGCAGCGTTGCGGCCCTCGATTTCGACGAGGACGACAATGTCATCGACGTGACCATAGCCAAGGTAGAAGGCAGCGTCAACCTCGGTGACTGTGAGTTTGTTCACCGCGCGGTGCTGGCCGCGTTCGACCGCGACGTCGAGGACTACGCCCTCACCGTCGGTTCCGCCGGCATCAGCGGCGCAGAGGCAGACGCCCTTCTCAAGGACATGGAAGAACAAGAATAAACAATCATAGAACATGGAAAAGGAAAACGTTGTTACCCTCATTGACGCCTTCAAGGATTTCAAGGAGGAAAAGAACATTGACAGGCCTGTGATGATGGGCGTCCTCAAGGACGTCTTCATGACCCAGATTGCCAAGACTTACGGCTCGTCCGACAACTTCGACGTCATCGTCAACGTCGACAAGGGTACTTGCGAGATCTACCAGAACTTCGAGATCGTCGAGGAGGTGGAGAATCCCAATACCCAGATGACTCCCGAGCAGGTAGCCGAGGAGACCGGCGACGATGATTACGAGGTCGGCGATACCTATACCAAGGAGCTGAGCCTCAAGTCTTTCGGACGCAGGGGTATCCTCAACATCCGCCAGAATCTCCAGGGTCGCATCATGGACATCGAGAAGGCCAACGTCTACAAGAAATACTCCGAGAAGGTCGGCGAGATCTTCAGCGGCGAAGTCTACCAGACCTGGTCCAAGGAAGTGCTCATCCTCGATGAGGACGGCAACGAGCTGCACATCCCCAAGGAGGAGCAGATCCCCGGCGAGCGCTTCAAGAAGAACGACACCGTGCGCGCCATCATCAAGAGCGTCGAGATGCGCAACAACACCACTCCTTACATCGTCCTTTCCCGTACCTCGAACGAGTTCCTCGAGCGCCTGTTCGAGCAGGAGGTCCCGGAGATCCTCGACGGTCTCATCACCGTCAAGAAGGTCGTCCGCGTCCCCGGCGAGCGCGCCAAGGTAGCCGTCGAGTCCTACGATGAGCGCATCGACCCGATCGGAGCCTGCATCGGCGTCAAGGGCGGCCGCATCATCGGCATCGTCCGCGAGCTGCGCAACGAGAACATCGACGTGATCCAGTGGACCAACAACCAGCCGCTGCTCATCCAGCGCGCCCTCAATCCCGCCCGCGTATCCTCCATCGACATGGGATCCGGCCCCAATGACAAGGTCAAGGTCTACATGCAGCCCGAGGAGGTCAAGAAGGGCGTCGGCCGCGGCGGATGCAACATCCAGCTTGCCGGCATGCTCGTCGGCCGTGAGATCGAGGTCTGGCGCCAGCTTCCCAAGGACGAGATCGACAACGAGGAGGAGGACGTGCTCCTCAGCGAGTTCGAGAACGAGATCGACGGATGGGTCATCGAGAAGCTCCAGTCCATCGGCTGCGACACCGCCAAGAGCGTCCTGGCCCTCTCACCCGAGGATGTCGCCCGCAGGGCCGACCTCGAGGACGAGACCGTCGCCGAAGTGTTCGATATCCTCAGAACTGAGTTCGAGGATTAGTTTGACTATAAAAAAGGGGGTTGAATATGGCAGAAATCAGAATTAACAAACTTATAAAGAAATACAATATCGGGTTGCAGGACCTGGTGGACTTCCTGAACAAGCTGGGAGCCCAGGTCGACGCCAACCCGAACGCCAAGGTATCGGAGGAGTATATCCCCGAGCTTGACAAGCATTTCAGCAAGGACCTGGCCATGAAGGAGGCTTCCGAGAAGATCGACATCAAGCTGAACGAGATCCTCGAGAAGACCAGCCGCAAGCAGCAGGAGAAGGAGGAGGTCGAGGATGATGAGCCCGAGATGGAGACTATCATCAAGAGCACCATCCTCACCGGCATCAACCGCCCTGAGCCGGCCCCGAAGCCCGCTCCGAAACCGGAGCCCGTTCCGGAACCGGAGCCCGAGCCCGAACCGGAACCCGAGCCGGCCCCCGCACCGGAGCCGGAACCGGAGCCCGCACCGGCCCCTGTCGTGGAGTCCGAGCCCGAGCCGGCTCCCGCCGTTGCAGAGCCCGTCGCCGAAGAGCAGCCCGAAGAGCCCGCCCCGACCCCTGCGGAGCCTTCCGGCGAGTCTGAGGGCGAGTCTGCCGAGGCGGGGGAGGCTGCCGCCGACGGTGTCGGCCTCAAGGTCCTGGGCAAGATCGACATGTCCCAGTTCGAGAAGAAGAAGAGCGGCAAGAAGCGCGAGCGCATAAGCAAGAGCACCCAGAAGGTCGACGTCGGCAAGGTCGGCGCCGATCCCGAGCTCAAGCGCGGCCAGAAGGACGCCCAGAAGAAATCCGGCGCCCAGAAGGACGCCGCCAAGCCCGGCAAGGGCCGCAAGCGCGGCGCCGAGCGCTTCAAGCCCGAGCTCACCGAGGCCGAGCAGGAGGAGATGCAGAAGCAGATCCAGAAGCAGGTCAAGGAGACATACGCCCGCATGAACGAGGGCAAGAAGAACAACTTCGGAGCCAAGTACCGCAAGGAGAAGCGCGAGCTCGCCTCGCAGCGCGCCCAGGAGGAGATGGAAGCCGAAGCGGCT
>ONNK01000191.1 GCA_900319185.1 uncultured Bacteroidales bacterium | reverse complement strand
GTGGAGACGCCTGAGGTCAAGGAACTTGACGCGGCGTATGCCGGCGCCCTGGCGCAGATCGAGGCCCTCGAGCTGCGCAACATGCTCGGCGCCGAGGGCGACAACCTCGGAGCCATCCTGACCATCAATTCCGGTGCCGGCGGCACCGAGGCCAACGACTGGTCCGCCATGCTCATGCGCATGTACCTGCGCTGGGCCGAACGCAATGGCTACCGTACCGAGGTCACAGGTCTGGTGGACGGCGACGAGGCTGGCATCAAGTCCGTCACCGTCGAGATCGAAGGCGACTTCGCCTACGGCTATCTCAAGGCCGAGAACGGCGTGCACCGCCTCGTGCGCATATCGCCTTTCAACGCCCAGGGCAAGCGCCAGACGACATTCTCCTCCGTATTCGTCTATCCTTTGGTGGACGACACCATCAACATCGAGATCAAGGACGCCGACCTGGAGTGGGACACCTTCCGCAGCGGCGGTCACGGCGGCCAGAACGTCAACAAGGTCGAGACCGGCGTGCGCGTCCGCCACATCCCCACGGGTATTGTCGTGGAGAATACCGAAGGCCGCACCCAGATCGGAAACAAGGAGAACGCCCTGCGCATCCTCAAGTCACGCCTCTATGACCTCGAGTTGAAAAAGCGCCAGGAGAAGCAGGCCGAGCTCGAAGGCCAGAAGCGCAAGATCGAGTGGGGATCGCAGATCCGCTCGTACGTCCTGCATCCGTACAAGATGGTCAAGGACCTCCGCACCGGGTATTCCACGGCCGACACGCAGGGCGTGCTGGACGGGGACCTGAACGAGTTCATGAAGACCTTCCTGATGCAGCAGGGGAGCGGCAACTTCACTCCCGTCGCCGATGATGAAGAATAATCAATAACTATATCGATATGGCAGAATTCAAATACGCTCCGATGTTCCAGCTGGGAGCAGACACTACCGAGTATTACAAGATTCCGGATTCCGAGAAACTCGTCTCCACGGGTGAGTTCGAGGGCCATCCCATCCTCAAGGTCAGCCCCGAGGCGCTGACGGTGATGGCCAACACCGCATTCCGCGACGTCAGCTTCCTGCTCCGCCGTTCGCACAACGAGCAGGTGGCCAAGATCCTCAGCGATCCCGAGGCCTCCGAGAACGACAAGTACGTGGCCCTTACTTTCCTGCGCAACGCCGAGGTGGCTGCCAAGGGCAAGCTTCCTCTCTGCCAGGATACCGGTACCGCCATCGTCCACGGCGAGAAGGGCCAGCAGGTATGGACCGGTTTCTGTGACGAGGAAGCCCTCTCTCTCGGAGTGTACAAGACCTACACCGAGGAGAACCTCCGTTACTCTCAGAACGCACCCCTCGACATGTACAACGAGGTCAATACCAAGTGCAACCTCCCGGCCCAGATCGACATCGAGGCCGCAGAGGGCATGGAGTACCGTTTCCTCTGCGTGACCAAGGGCGGCGGTTCCGCCAACAAGACCTATCTCTACCAGGAGACCAAGGCCCGCATCCAGAATCCCGGAACGCTGGTGCCTTTCCTCGTATCGAAGATGAAGACGCTCGGCACCGCAGCATGCCCGCCTTACCATATCGCCATCGTTGTCGGCGGCACGTCCGCCGAGAAGAACCTCCTTACGGTCAAGCTCGCCTCGACGCACTACTATGACGGCCTGCCGACTACCGGCGACGAGACCGGACGCGCTTTCCGTGACATCGCTCTGGAGCAGGAGCTCCTCGAGGAGACCCGCAAGATTGGCCTCGGCGCCCAGTTCGGCGGCAAGTACATGGCTCACGACATCCGTGTCGTGCGCCTGCCGCGCCATGGCGCCAGCTGCCCCATCGGCCTCGGCGTCAGCTGCTCGGCCGACCGCAACATCAAGGCCAAGATCAACGCCGACGGTATCTGGATCGAGAAGATGGACGACAAGCCGTACGAGCTTATCCCTGAAGAGCTTCGCAATGCAGGCGAGGGCGAGGCCGTCAAGATTGACCTCGACCAGCCGATGAGCGAGGTCTGCAAGATCCTCTCGAAGTATCCCGTCAGCACCCGCCTGAGCCTCAACGGCACCATCATCGTCGGTCGCGACATCGCGCACGCCAAGATCAAGGCGCGCCTTGACGCGGGCGAAGGCATGCCTCAGTACCTAAAGGACCATCCCATCTACTACGCCGGCCCGGCCAAGACCCCTGCCGGAATGCCTTGCGGCTCGATGGGCCCGACCACGGCCGGCCGCATGGATCCGTATGTCGATGAGTTCCAGGACCATGGCGGATCGATGGTCATGCTTGCCAAGGGCAACCGCAGCCAGGCCGTCACCGACGCCTGCAAGAAGCACGGCGGCTTCTACCTCGGCTCCATCGGCGGCCCTGCAGCCATCCTTGCCCAGAACAACATCAAGAGCATCGAGTGTGTCGAGTATCCTGAGCTCGACTTCTTCAAGACAATAGGACTTTAATCCCTTGCCATGGACCTGACCGATACCGAGATCATCCAGGTCAACATATCCGGCTATGACAAGCCGGGCCTGACCACAGCCCTGACCGATATCCTGGCGCATTACGACGCGTTCATCCTGGATATCGGACAGGCCAACATCCACCAGACCCTCACTATGGGCATCCTGTTCAGCACCGACAGGGACAAGTCCGGATTCATCATGAAGGACCTGCTCTTCAAGGCGTCCGAACTCGGGGTCCAGATAGGCTTCAAGGCCATCTCCCAGGAGGACTATGCGCAATGGGTGGGACGTCAGGGCAAGAACCGCTATATCGTGACCCTGCTGGGCCGTACCATTTCGGCCCGTCAGATCTCCGATGTCACGTCGGTCATCTTCAGCCACGGGCTCAACATCGACGCCATCAAACGTCTGACGGGCCGCGTGCCGCTGGTGGGGGACAATGACAGGACGCGGTCCTCGATCGAGTTCTCGATCCGTGGATCGCTCTCCCACGAGGACCGTTCCGCCCTGCAGGCCGACCTGGTGCACACGTGCTCCGAAGGGCTGGATTTCTCGTTCCAGAAGGATGACATCTACCGCCGCAGCCGCCGTCTGATCTGTTTCGATATGGATTCGACGCTCATCCACACCGAGTGCATCGACCAGTTGGCCGAGCGGGCGGGGGTGGGCGAAGAAGTGAAGGCGATCACGGCCAGCGCCATGCGCGGCGAGATCGACTTCACAGAGAGTTTCACCCGCCGTGTGGCCCTGCTCAAGGGCCTGGACGAGTCGGTGATGGAAGATATTGCGCGCAACCTTCCTTTCAACGAGGGCCTCGAGCGTATGATGATGATACTCAAGAGGGTAGGCTACAAGACCGCCATCCTGTCAGGAGGCTTCACCTATTTCGGCAAATACCTCCAGCAGAAGTTCGGCTTCGACTACGTCTACGCCAACGAGTTGGAGATCGTGGACGGCAAGCTCACCGGCCGCTATGTTGGCGACGTCGTGGACGGCCGCCGCAAGGCCGAGCTGCTCCGCCTGCTCTGCCAGGTGGAGCACATCAACCTCGAGCAGGCCGTGGCCGTCGGTGACGGCGCCAACGACCTGCCGATGCTGGGCCTTGCTGGCCTTGGTATCGCGTATCACGCGAAGCCCAAGGTCCGCGCCGGCGCCCGTCAGTCCATCTCCAGCATCGGTCTCGACGGTATCCTCTACTTCCTCGGCCTCAAGGACTCCCAGATAGACCCGTAGCCCCTATTCAGGCACAAAACGTCCTGTTTTGTGCTTATCTTTAAGGAAAACCAATAAAAAAAGCACAGAACCTGACTGTCTGTGCTTTTCCAAAGGGCTGAGCGATAAAAAAAGCACGGAACTGTCGGTTCCGTGCTTTTTTATTCGATGTTCCGGCGGTTATTTGCCGGAGAGGTAGTCGTGGATGGCGGCGGCGGCTTTGCGGCCGGCGCCCATGGCGAGGATGACCGTCGCGGCGCCGGTGACGGCGTCGCCGCCGGCGAACACGCCGGGACGTGTCGTCGCGCCGTTCTCGTCAGCGACGAGGCAGCCGCGCCTTGTGACCTCAAGCCCGCCAGTAGTCTTGGCAATCAACGGGTTAGGTGAGGTTCCGAGAGCCATGATGACGGTGTCGCACGGGATCTCGAACTCGGAACCCTCGACGGGGACCGGGGAACGACGGCCGCTGGCATCGGGCTCTCCGAGCTCCATCTGGATGCACTTGACGGCACGGACCCAGCCCTTCTCATCGGCGAGGATCTCGACGGGGTTGGTCAGCATCTTGAACTCGACGCCTTCCTCGTGTGCGTGATGGACCTCCTCCTTACGGGCGGGAAGCTCCACTTCGGTACGGCGGTAGACTATGGTGGTGTCGGCGCCGAGGCGCAGTGCGGTACGCGCTGCGTCCATGGCGACGTTGCCGCCTCCGACCACGATGGCTTTCTTGCCGGCATGGATCGGGGTGAGGTAATCGTCGCGGAAGGCCTTCATGAGATTGTTCCTGGTCAGGAACTCGTTGGCGGAGAAGACGCCGTTGGCGTTCTCGCCCGGGATGCCCATGAAACGGGGCAGACCGGCGCCGGAGCCGACGAA
>ONNK01000118.1 GCA_900319185.1 uncultured Bacteroidales bacterium | reverse complement strand
GCCCACTCGCCGGCAAATACGCTGCGGCTGTGCTCGCCAATGTGGGAGCAGGCTTCCATGAGAACAGGAGCACAGTATCGCCGTTCACAAAAGCCGGATACGGATACAGGATGAGGCTGACCAACCGTGCCAGCTTGGATTTTTCGGCGTCGCTGAGATGTACCGGTGACCATCCGCCGATCTACGACACGAGTATTCCCGGATATGTCGACGACGAGAATGTCAGACGCAGCGACGCAGTCTATGGAGCGCTCGTATTTGCAATTTCACTCAATTTCTGATTATGCCGCCAAAATCCACCCATACAATCGGAAGGGGACACATTACTTAACATAATATAAATTGTGTAACAAAAGTCACACCGCACTGCGAGGTTGCATTTTAGGGCCAGGATTGGTATATTTGTATGTTCGATTGTATTTGTAAGTAAATATGGCAAGAAAGAAACTCGATCTCGTCCTGGAGGACGTCACCATCGAATCCGTCGCAGCCGAAGGCAAGGCGCTCACACATTTTGACGGAGCCGTGGTATTCGTCGAGTCGGCTGTCCCTGGAGATGTCGTGGACATCCGCGTCACCAAGAAGAAACCCAACTATATGGAGGGCTTCGTCGTCAAGATGAAAAAGCCCTCTGAGCATCGTCTGAAGCCGTTTTGCGAGCATTTCGGCTTCTGCGGAGGCTGTAAATGGCAGCCTCTGCCGTACGAAATGCAGCTTCAGGCCAAGCAGCAGCAGGTCTGGGACCAGCTCGTCCGCCTGGGGCATCTCGATATTCCTCCGATCTCCCCAATCCTGGGCTCCGAAAACACCCGTTTCTACCGCAACAAACTCGAATTCACGTTCTCCTCGCGCAGGTGGTTCATGAAGGACGAGGATCCTTCCACGCTAAGTCCCGAGGAATGCTGCGGACTCGGCTTCCATGTCGGGAAATTCTTCGATAAAGTGCTGGATATCAAGCGTTGCTGGCTTCAGCGCGACCCTTCCAACGACATCCGCAACTTCATCCGCGAGTATACCCTGAAGAATGGTTTCGAGTATTTCGACATAAGGGCGAATACCGGCTTTATCCGCAATATGTTCATCCGCACCACCGAAGCCGGAGACGTCATGCTGATAGTATGTTTCTTCCATGACGATCCTTCCAGGCGCGAAGGCCTCTTCGATGCTGTCTTGGAGGCATTCCCCCAGATCAAGTCGCTCTACTATGTGATCAATTCCAAGCTGAACGACTCCATCAGCGACCAGGAATGCATCCTTTACAAGGGCGAAGACGCCATTTATGAGCAGATGGAGGGGCTCAGGTTCAAGATCGGCCCGAAATCTTTCTACCAGACCAACAGTCCGCAGGCTTACCGCCTGTATTCGGTGGCCCGCGACCTCGCCTGCCTGACCGGCAGCGAGGTCGTGTACGACCTCTATACAGGCATTGGTACCATTGCCCAGTTCGTCTCCGGACGGGCTTCCAAAGTCATTGGTATAGAGTATGTTCCGGAAGCCATTGAAGACGCTGTGGCCAACGCGGCAGCCAACGGCATCACCAACTGCGAGTTCTTCGCCGGCGACATGAAGGACATCCTGACGCCAGATTTCGTTGCGGAGCACGGCCGGCCGGATGTCATCATCCTGGACCCGCCCCGCGCCGGCATTCACCCGGACGTGGCCGAGGTCATACTCGGCGCGGAGCCGGACCGGATCGTTTATGTAAGCTGCAATCCAGCCTCGCAGGCCCGCGACCTTGCCATCCTCGGAAGGAAATATACGATAACCGCCGTGCAGCCCGTAGACATGTTCCCGCACACTCAACATGTCGAAAATGTCTGTGCGCTGAAGCTTAAAAACGAATCTTTTAATTAAATTTGCAGTATGGCCATCCAATTGCTGATACTCGTAGTCGGACTTGCGCTGATCGTCTTCGGGGCGGACTGGCTCGTCGACGGAGCCTCCGGCATCGCCCGCAAGGCCGGTATCAGCGAGTTCGTCATCGGACTGACCATCGTAGGGTTCGGCACTTCGTGTCCTGAGCTCGTCGTAAGTCTCACCGGAGCCATCGCAGGCAAGTCCGACATCTCGGCCGGCAACGTCATCGGATCCAACATCTTCAATACCCTGCTCATCCTCGGTTTGACCGCCGTCATCTCCCCTATCGCTATCACTTCCGAGAACAAAAAGAGAGATATCCCGATGACCATAGCCGTTACGCTCCTGTTCATCCTTTGCGGCATGAGCATGTCCCTTTTCAGGCTCGGAGGTTACGACGGGATCAGCCGCATCGAAGGTATTCTGTTCCTGATACTTTTCGTATTTTACATATACCGTTGCTTCAAGACAGGTTCCGCTCCCGGAGAGGCTGAAATCCAGGAAAAGCAATTACGCCTGGGAGTGGCTTTCGCCCTTGTGGCAGCCGGGCTTGCGGGACTCATCGTCGGAGGCAAGTTCTTCGTGAACTCAGCCACCGAGATCGCCCGCATGGCCGGCGTCTCTGACAAGTTCATCGCCGTGACCATCCTTGCCGGCGGCACTTCCCTGCCGGAGCTAGCCACCTGCGTGGTGGCCGCCGCCAAGAAGAAAGGCCAGCTGGCGCTCGGCAACATCCTCGGATCGAACGTATTCAACATACTCCTGGTCCTCGGATGCTCCGCCGTCGTCCATCCGCTTCTTTTCGGCCATATCAACCTGGTTGATGCAGGCGTACTCATGCTGAGCGCGATACTCGTATTTACCAGCGCTTATACCGGCAAGAAAAACATCATAGACCGATTTGATGGCAGCATCATGCTGCTGTGCATGGCTGCATACATGACCTGGCTCATAATCAATCTCTGACAACTAAAACCATCCGGATATGAAATTTGAACCGACCCGCTACCAACTGATGAACGTTGGAACAGGCAGAATCTTCGAAGACGGCGAATGGACCCTCGCCGACCCGCAGGCCCCCTCCCCTTCCCTTGTGAGGGCCGTATACGCGAACAAGCAGTTCACCCCCAGGAAGGACCTAGACGGACTGTACAGGTACGCTGAATGGCTGCCCATCAAGCGGACGCTCAAGAACTCCTGCGCCCCCGTCACGTACAAGAGCCGCGGACTAGCCAAAGAGTTGGGACTCAAGCACTTGTATATTACATTCTCCGGCTATCACCCCAAGATAGGAGCCAAGATGACCACCTGCTCCTTCAAGGAGACCGAGGCATTCTCGGTATGCGCGCGCATCCCCAAGGGAGAGAAGAGGATCCTGGTTGTCCAGTCCGCCGGCAATACCGCCCGCGCCTTCGCCAAGGTCTGCTCGGACAACAACATCCCCATCGTCATCTGCATCCCCGTGGACAACGTTCACGACATGTGGTTCCCGAAGAAGTTGAAGGACTGCGTCAAGGTCGTCGCCGCTCCCCGCGGCTCCGACTATTTCGACGCCATCGCCCTCGGCGAGAAGATCTGCACCGATCCCGTTTTCTTCGCCGAAGGAGGCGCCAAGAACGTCGCAAGGCGCGACGGCATGGGCACCACGGTGCTCAGCGCCGTCGAGGCCATCGGACGCATCCCTGATGCATATTTCCAGGCGGTGGGCAGCGGCACCGGAGCCATCGCGGCATGGGAGAACAACCTCCGCCTCATCGAGGACGGCCGCTTCGGCACCAACAAGATGAAGATCTTCGTCTCGCAGAACGCCCCGTTCACACTCATGCACGACACCTGGAAGGCCGGATCCCGCGCCCTGCTGGACATCACTGCCGAGCAGTCCCGCCATGCCTCCGAGGTCATCCTCGCCAAGGTGCTTTCCAACCGTAAACCGCCTTACAGCCTCGCCGGAGGCCTGTATGACGCCCTTTCGGACTCCGGCGGCGACATGTTCACCGTCACCAACGACGAGATCGTCCAGTGGATCGTGCGTTTCATGAAGGCTGAAGGATATGACATCCTGCCGGCAGCCGCCACGGCAGTCTGTAGCGTGGCCAAGGCCCTCGAAGAGGGCAAGATCACGAAGGATGACTACGTCATGCTGAACGTTACCGGAGGCGGACTCATCGAAGCCAAGAAAGGCGGCTATATCGAGAAGGTCCCTGATCTTGTACTCGATCCCGATCTCCCCCCAGAGGAAATCACGGAGCAGGTCAAGAAGCTCTTCAAGAAACTGCGTTAAAGAAAAAGCGGGACCCGTCAGGGTTCCGCTTTGAATTTTTCCTTGGTTATTACAGGGTTGGCGTAGATCCTCAGGAATATGTCCTTCAGTGCTTCGCGGTCGAGTCCCCTCCCCGCCCGGCGCAGCTTGTGCGCCGTATAGGCCTTGAAAGCCTCGACATCCTCCGGGCTGTAGAAATCCGAATACTTGGTAGTGCCTTCGACAAGGTCGTAGGCGATGTAGTTGGTCTTCCAGAGGTGGTAACCCTCGACGACACGGATGTCAACTGCATGACGGATGGACTGGTAACGGTCATTCTTGTCGCAGTGTGACGCGGCCTCGATCTCGTCCGGGGTCAGCGGAACGCCGATATTGAGATGGACATTGCCCTTCTGCTGGCGGATGCCGGTCATGATGCTGTGCATGTCCTCCTTGGGGCCCTTAACGTATTTCTGCGTACGGGAAATGAGTATCTCGCGGGCCTTGCGGAAATCGCACGGTTCATATTCATAGGAGATGCTGAGAGGGACGATGTTCAGTTCCTGGAAATTCTCCTGGAAGGTGCCGGTGCCGCTCATGTCGAACATCTTGAGCAGGCCCTGCTCCGTGATGTCCACACCGTCCTTGGTGCGGCCCTGCCGTTGCGCGATCCAAACCGAACTCTTGCCGGAGGTGATGGTCTGGCGGATATATTTGGAAAGGAGTTGCGAAGAAAGATAAAGCTCGCGGGCCGAAATGCCACGGATGACCTTGATCATGCGGTTGGAGCGCAGGAGCTTCTCCACGACCTTCTCGGACAGGAGATTGTCGCCGACGCAGATCTCGGACATCGGGATGCCGTTCTTGAGGAGGACATACTGCGTAATGGCCGGGTCAAGGATGATATCCCTATGGTTGGACATCATGAGGAACTTGCCGTCAATGGCCTTGAGGTTGCTCACACCGTCATAAGAGAAATTGTGGACGGTATGGTCCAGACACCAGTCGACGGCCTTGCTCATGATGATGGTCTGGAACTCGTCGATGCTGTTGATGCTACGGAGGGCGTCAGCCAGGAAAGTGATCTTTTCGTCAGGGAAAAGGGCCTTGGAAATGACCGGTACGGCAGGATGGCGGGAAATCTCCGCCAACGCCTTGGCGGCTTCCTCATCACTGTATGGGCAGATGGCTTCGAACTGTGAAACGTCTTCCATATAATATACTAATATATTCAGTTACAAATCTATGCAAAAAAAGCGAATCTACAAACGGACCCGGCTGAGAAGCGAACTGTCGCCATAGCTCAGGAAACGGAAGCCGTGACTGAGGGCATAATCGTAGATAGTCCTCCAGTCTCCCCCGACAAATGCGGAAACAAGGAGGATGAGAGTGCTCTCAGGCTGATGGAAATTGGTCACGAGCATGTCAACGATCCGGAAACGGAAGCCGGGGACGATGATGATCCGCGTATCGGCCTTGAGTTCGTCCAGATGATTGTCATCA
>ONNK01000033.1 GCA_900319185.1 uncultured Bacteroidales bacterium | reverse complement strand
ACCGGCAAGAACTTCATCGGCAGGAAGGGTGACATCACCATCCTGGGCAACCTCATGAGCGCGGGAGAGAACATCTCCATCTACGAGCCTCCGCGCAGCGGCAAGACATCCGCCATCCAGCAGGCTTTCTTCAACATGCGCATCCAGGGCAAGCGCTTCGCCATCGCCGAGGTCAACATGACCGCGACGAGGAGCATCGGCCAGCTGTTGCTGCAGCTCGGAGATGCGTGCATCCGAGCCTTCGCCTCCACTCCCGGAGAGTATGCAGACATCGCCGGGAGGCTCCTGCAGGGTACCCATCTGGTATTCGATCCGCAGAGCTACGCCGAGACCGACTCCATCCTTTCGCTGACCTGGGACGTCGACGACGAGGATATCCGCGCCATATTCCGGCTCCCCTACCGGCTTGCAGCCGAGAATTCCCTGAAACTGTTCGTCATCATCGACGAGTTCCAGAACGTCAACCTCACAGAGAACGGCGACAAGGTCTGCAAGATACTCGAGTCTGTGATGAAGGAGGTTCGCGAGGAGGGATCGCCCCTATGCTCCTTCCTGCTCTGCGGCTCGCAGGTCAACGCCATGAAGGAGATCTTCGAACACCGCCGTTTCTTCTACCGCCAGGTGGAGCATTTCGCCCTGGGTCCCGTGGAGGACAAGGAGATCATCGAGCACATCGTCAAGGGATTCTTAGCCAGCGGCAAGGTCATCGACCGTGACCTTCTGCTTGGCGTATGCCGCCTATTCAAGGGACATCTGTGGTACATCAACCATTTTATCTCCATATGTGACTCGCTCTCAAAGGGCTACATCATGGAACCTGTCCTCCTGGACTCGCTTTCCATGATACTGGCAGTCCACGAGCCGCGCTTTGCGGCCACCATGTTCGACCTGACCACCTATCAGGTGAGCCTGCTGCGCGCCGTGGCGGAAGGCCACACCAAGTTCAGCACGTCCGAGGTCATCGCGAAGTACGGGCTGAACTCCTCGGCCAACGTCCGCCGTCTCAAGGACGCGCTTTGCAAGAAGGAGATACTGACCTTCGACGAGAAGGACGAGCCGCACATCCTCGACCCCCTGTTCGAGTATTGGGTGAAGAAGTATTATTTCGACATAAAGGACTGATACCATGAAGGATAAAATTGCAGTGCTCACAGGTGCGGGCGTCAGCGCCGAGAGTGGGCTCGGGACCTATCGCGACAACGGCGGCCTTTGGGACAACTACGACCCCATGGAGGTCGCATCCATCGAAGGATGGTACCGCAACCGCAAGCTCGTGCTTGACTTCTACAACATGCAGCGGGCCAAGCTGCGCGACGCGCAGCCCAATGCCGCCCATCTGGCGATAGCCGCGCTTGAGGACAAGTACGACGTCACCGTCATCACCCAGAATGTCGACAACCTCCACGAGAAGGCCGGCAGCACGCGCGTCATCCACCTGCACGGCGAGGCCACCAAGGTTCGCCCCGAAAACGGTGTATACGACGAGAGCTACAGCGAGCGTGAGGTCATAGACGTCGGCTACGAGCCGGTCAATCTCGGCGACAAGGCCCCGAACGGCAGCCAGCTGCGCCCCCACATCGTTTTCTTCGGAGAGGCCGTCCCCAAAATCGAGCGCGCGATCGACATCGTCTCGGCCGCGGACCTGCTGCTGATCGTCGGCACTTCCATGCAGGTTTATCCTGCCGCAGGCTTGTACCGTTACGCCGATCCCAAGACGCCGATCTACGTGGTTGACCCTGCCGACCTGCCCCTCCACGACCCCAGAATCACTCATATCAAGGATGTTGCGACCAAAGGAATGGAGAAATTCACAAAAATTTTGGAAGAAAGATAATTTGTGCTACCTTTGCAGTCCGCAAATAAAAAGGAGGTGATAAAAGCATGATTATAGTTCCCATCAAAGAAGGCGAAAACATCGAGAGGGCCCTTAAGAAATTCAAGAGGAAGTTCGAGAAGACCGGTGCCGTACGTGAGCTCCGTTCCCGCAAGAACTTTGCGAAGCCGTCAGAGAAGAAGCGCATCGCCAAGCAGAAGGCTATCTATGTACAGCATCTGCGTCTCATGGACGAGCAGTAATCCTGGCTTTTCCCCCATATAGATGTCCGGCCAGTGGTCGGACATCATTTTTTTCGCGGGTGTGTTGTAATTGGTAGCCAAGCCAGACTTAGGATCTGGTGCCTCGTGCGTATGGGTTCGAGTCCCTTCACCCGCACAACGAGACAGCATCACAAGATGCTGCCTCTTTTTTATTCCCATAACTCAATGAATATTTGTCCATTAAGTCGAAAAACTTATTCCTTGAAATAGTTCGATAATTGCCGATTTCCTTATCCCAATAAATTCCGTTAGGAAAGACAAGATTTTGGATTTTCCTCTTGGTTTCCAAGTCTGCCTGATGCCATAAGTTGCTTATGTTAGAGGAAGTTGCAATAATCAAAGGTATCCGTTTTTCAAAGTTCGATAAATTCAGGTTGCACTTCTCCATTTCGAGTGTCACTAAATCCTTTCGGTTGTTGAATTCTTGCATTGCAATCTCAAAAGACTCATTGTCAATCTTACCGGAAGCAAACCTGATACGGACATTCTTTATGTCATTGTCTATCTCCGTAAGTCTACGCTTCAACTGGGTTCGCTGATTAATGATATCATCCGAGTACGCTTTGAATATCTCTCGCACCCTGCTACTGAAGTGTTCAAGTTGCGTTTCTGTTAAATTGTACTGCTCAAGTAATGCCTCGTATTTCTCATGCATCTCTCTTGCTGTCACATTAGTCCTGCAGCCACTCTTATTGCATTTGTAATAGTCATAGTAATGGACACTTTTTGCAGTCCTTTTCTCTTTAGTATATGAAGTGAATGGTGTGCCATCAGTTGCACAGATGATGTGCTTGGTCAATGGAAAAGATGGGTTGTGTTTGTTCTGCGTATACCGCCCCGTCCTTCCTGCCAAAATGTCTTGAACGCGCAGGTAGTTTTCATAGGTTACTGCCGGCTCAATCTGTCCATCTATTAGTTCAAAATGGGTGAATTTATGGCAAATTTTCCCTGCATAAAACGGATTGGTGAGAATTCGATGGAGCAATTGCTTGGATATATTCACACCCCTTGCCTCAAGTCTTGAAAGAATCTCGCTGTTTGAAACCCCCTCCAATTTCCATTTGAATGCATTGCGAAGTATTCTCCCTTGCTCGTTGAGGTAACACCACGCATTTCGGCTCTTCCCTTCCTTATAATACCCGAATGGTGCTTTATGCACCCACGCCCCTGACAGAAAACATTTCTCTCGACCATCAATGAACTTATCCGTTCTCGTTTGGTTATCCCATTCAGACATATTGATGGAGTTCTTTGCCATCAACATTCCTTCTTTAGTCCGGGTATCCAATCCAAACTTCGTAGCAATGACGATAATCCCCTGTTCACGCAATTCATCAAGCATCTTGCAAGCTTGCCACGATGCACGGGAAAAGCGGTCAAACTCAGATACAAGTATAGTTGAGATGTTTTTGTTCTTATTCACACATCCATACATCTCCTTTATCATTTTACCGGGAGTCTTTGCGCTTTCGTGCTTGCCACCGAAATACCCGACAATGTTGTAGATGTTCCTCTTGGCGTATTCCTCGCAGGTTTCTCTTTGAGTTTCGAGACTACCACCATTCTCCTCTTGATACTTCGTAGATACTCGCGTCCAAACTACGCAATCCCTTCCTTCCCTTATTATCCTATAGTCAATCATCCGTGTCGTTGTTTATACCCGTTATTGCCAACTCGAACAATGTATCAACAAACTCGAGTACTATTCTCTTTTCTTCTTCGTCCGATAACCCTATCGTTTTGAAATACTCTTCATAATCCTTCAACATTTAAGTAAAAATGAACTTCCGCATTGCTGCGGCTTATTTCGGGATAATTCACCTCTTCGCTACGCGATCCGGTAACTCAAGACTTCTGTTCGGTAAGGGATATCCACTGCCCTTTGCGGCATACAGCCGCCATACATCACGCTATGTCATAATCACTGAATTCTGTTAGATTATGCCGAACAAGTCGGCTATATAGAATATACATTTTTCTTGGGAAAAAAGCAAGTCCATTGACATTGATATCCTTACAGGAACGCCTTGAGTTTCCTAAGCGTATTCACTGAAGTTCCCGTGATGGCCGCGATGTTGCGGAGACTGATGCCCTTTCGGAGCAGTCCGATTTCACGGCTATACTGCTGCTTGTACGCATCCTCGGACTTACGATAGGTTGAGGGTCTGCCCATCTTTAGCCCTTCCTTGCGGCACTTGGCGATGTATTGGTCCCTGCCGCTTGCCATCCGTTCCTTGATGGTCAAACGCTCCATGGATGCTATCTCGAGCAGGATGGTACAGATGAGTGATGCGACGGGATTGACCTTGCCATCGGGGTTCAGGGTCTCGAGGTTGTAGTTCTTGACATACAGACTGACCCCGTTCTCGTTGAGGCACTGAATGACCTTAAGGGCCTCGAGGGTGTTACGACCGAGACGGCTGATTTCGAGGCACACCACCTTGTCGATTTCATTGGTCTTGACATAGGCAATCAGGTCCATAATCTCGCTCCGCTCCTCCATCCGTTTTGCCCCGCTGACCTTGTTACTGAAGACCGCCTCGACACTCCATCCAACGCGCCGGCAATAGTCGGTCAGTTCGTTTACCTGCCTTTGGTATTCCTGCTTATCCGTGCTCACTCGAGCCAAAATCACGACCTTATCCATAATGGGTATTAGCATCTTTACTAATAAAACATCATATCTGTTAGTTCAAGAGCTAATATAGTGCTTTTATTTAATATATGCAACTTTTATATGGCATTTTTTGAATATTAGCAGTATTTTACTATTTTTAACGAAAATTCTTGTAACGGCACATGGAAAAGAAGAAACAAGAACGCGCCATCGTCCACCTTGAGAAGGACGGCAAACACTACTACTACGGAAATTTAAAAGCCCTGACGGACCATTGGGACAAGGATGCTATAGGTGTATCCTACGCATACCTAAAGAACCTCAACATTTCCGGAGACAATCCATATCAGAACGACAGATGCATTATTCGACGGGGAGTAATCATTACCTCTATAAAAAAAGTAAGTTGTTGAATGCAGCGTTTTTACGGTCAACTGCATCTATTATTAGGTAGATAAAAAATTATGAGACTATGAGAAGAATGATGATTGCCGTTGCGGCTGGATTAAGTTTTTTTTCGGCGATAAGACCGGAGGGTCTTTTGGGACAGATGTCGTTTTGGGCATATTACATGGCGGAAAGATTTTTTACGGACTTGGAGCAGGATTTGACCTGCAGTACTTGGAGAATGAGCAGTATAATCCGAATATTCCCGCAGACTGGCCTAGGATAGAACCTGATTTCACGCAGCCGAAAACACTGAAGACCAAAGAGATTCCGTTATTCCTTAATGTTAAGTATTATTGGGATTCCGGGAGATTTCGCCCTACTGTTGATGGCCGTGCAGGGATGTCTTTCTCAATGCATGGAGTAGGAGGAAAGTTTTTGTCTGTTGGAGCAGGCTGCCGGTATGATTTGACGGCTAACACCGGCCTGGCTTTTCGTGCTTATTATGAACTAATGAGGAGCTGGTACGCCTGTGATGTCTATGACAGTTATCTAGGCTGGTTCAATTCGGTCGGCTTACGGGTCGCTTACGAATTCTGATTTATCATATCATAAAGAAGTAGGAACCGTAAACTTATTATAAATCGGTAACATTACTTATAATAGAATGTGATTGATTCTTTTTTAGGAATCATTTTATCTCAAAATCATAAGGTGATACATTCGGCAACGGTGTATCACCTTGTTTTATGTGTTAAAGTGATACAGTGGAGGTTTTGACACATCACGCCTTAAGCTGGCGCCGGACATCGGACCACAGGTCTTCATCTCCTTTGTCTCCCATCTCCTGCAATAGCTCTCTAAATGGCTTCATCAATGCGGTGATACTTGTCCCCCTTCTATAGAACTCACGCATCTTCGCCTCCACCTTCTCCAAATCATAGTCGCAGTCCTTAAGAATTAGCATTGCGACATAGGTTTTTTTGTCCGGCAAATTGACTGATTCATTCTCTGACGGAACTATACAATCTATGAATTCATCAATCGGGTTCGATGCGGAGGACAAGACCGATGTTAGCTTTGTATTATGGATGTGAAGGGCTTTGCGTATCTGTTCTTTGGTATCAAGATTCAACTCGAATCGGCACACACCGCTAAAGGCGTTTTCAAGCCCGTTTTCCTCAACGAACGCCCTGTTTTCCGCTCGTTGCATCTCTTTTCCTTTGTCATATATCGTCATTCGCTTCTTTGTTTTTCTGCTTACAACATTCTTCTCAACTACTAGGTTCCCGTTCCGCAGTTTACTGCATAGGAATTGCTGATAGTTACTGATGTGATTGCGGACATACTGCGTCATTCTTGGGATATCAGATATATGGATATCTTTGGTTACATCACACTTTACCACATCCGCATCCATCATCGCATCTATATCCATCCGTATTATCCCTATGGCATTGATAGCATCGAAGCATTGGACTATGGTCTCACTTGAAATCAGTTTCGGATAGTCTCTGCCCAATACCTTCCCACTGAATTCAATGACCACCTCGGTGTTTTCATAATCGACCTTTATCATCAACAGATAGGGATGCTTTTGGTAGAATTTCATAGATGTGATAACACCACCTTTCTCAATGGTCTCAAATCGGTTCTTATCACAAACCTCAACCGCCATCATACTTGCAACTATCTTGAGTTTATCAAATGTTATCACTTATTTTACATATCTCTGCGCATTATTTTGCATGACATCTTCCCCTTGATAAGAGGATAATATGTCATAAGGTTTCCGTTTCTTCAGGTTTATGCGGCACAGTTTGCCAATATTTCTCCATCGCTTGGCTGATGTGCTGCCTATGAGCTTCTGATTTCTTCCTGCCGCGTTGGCTCGCTGCTATCTTCTCCTTGGTCTCATCGTCCAATTCACGATATTGTCTCTTATACTTGTTCATTGCTACTCGTTTTCCAATAAATAGTAAGTCAAGTAAGAATATCAGATGTAGTAGAATTCTTTTTCTTTCATCGACCGGGTAAAATCAACACGACACACTGATGTATGGCTTTTTACACCTACTACTTTTCAGTGCGTCCAAGGGATGACAGAAATGAAAAAACAAGTTTCTACGGGGATGTAGGGGTGTGTTTTATCTTACTCTCGTTCACGAAATCCGCTATTCTTCTTCATTCTTATCGACATAGAAAAACACCACAATTTTGCAACCATTCAACGAATTCAACCACCTTCCTCATGTCTTCAAAAAAAGTTCGATAATTGTCAATGATGCCGCACCGATGGCCGGGCCCCCTTTCGGGGTCCGGCCTTTTGTATACAGGCGAAGAATCAGTATATTTGTTCCATGTATCAGGAACTGCTGGAATATTCGATAGGGCCGGGTGCGGAGGCGTTTACGACGCGGAGGGAGTCGGTACTCCCCTGTACGGTCATCCAGGGACATCAGGTGCACGGGGACAGGATTGCCGTTATCGACAGGCCGGACCTGACCAAGGCGGATCTGGAAGGATACGATGCGTTCATCTGCAGGCTTCCTGGGGTCGCCATCGGCGTCAGGACGGCGGATTGTGTACCGGTGCTACTGTACGATCCGGTCCGGCGAGTCGTCGCGGCCGTCCATTCCGGCTGGAAAGGGACCGTACTGAAGATAGCACAGAAGACGATCCGGCTCATGGAGAGTGATTTCGGCTGCCGGCCGACGGACCTTCGTGCCGTCATAGGCCCAGCCATCGGTCCGGACAGTTTCCAAGTGGGACCGGAGGTGGTGGACAAGTTCAGGGATGCCGGCTTCCCCATGCCGCAGGTCTGGTCAGACCGCGGGCCCGGTGACGGAAGTCCCATGTCCGGCGGCCATCACATAGACCTGTTCCGGGCCAATAAATGGATCCTGGAGCAAAGTGGGGTTCCGGCCGACAATATACAAATTTCTGGCATAGATACTTACACCGACCTTTCATTCTTTTCCGCCAGGCGCGAAGGAACTGCCTGCGGAAGGAACATCAATGCAATACGGCTGATATGAAAAGAAGATCATTCATCAAGGGCATGGCGGCGGCAGGCGCGTCCGCGCTGATCCCGGCCGGGACGGTCGGGGCCGTCCTGACGGCATGCAAGCCGTCCGGTCCGGCCGCCTCCGCCACCAGTGGCGGATTCGACGACATCGTCGACCGGGCCGGCACCTGGAGCATCAAATACGGCCGGGCTACCGACGGGGAGATACCCATGTGGATAGCTGACATGGACTTCAAGACCGATCCGTTCGTCAGCGCCGCGCTTCGGAAAAGACTTGACCGTGACGTCCTGGGATACACCTCCACACCTGATACCTTTTTCGATGCCATAGCTGCTTGGGAGGAATCCGTCCACGGGTACAAGGCGGACCGGGAATGGATAGGCTATGCCCCGGGAGTCATCACCGCCATCAACCAGGCTTACCTCACGTTCACCGAACCCGGTGACAAGATAATAGTCCAGCCACCGGTCTACGACCATTTCAGGCTGTATATCGAGAGACTGGGCAGAGTTGCTGTGGACAATCCCTTGATCTTCGAGGACGGGCGTTACAGAATGGACCTGGAAGGTCTTGAAAGGATCATCGACGACAAGACAAAGGCCCTTGTCCTTTGCAACCCCCACAATCCCTGCGGCATCCTTTGGGACAGGGAGACCCTGGAAGCGCTCGCCGCCATCTGCGAACGGCACGGGATCATCGTGATCTCTGACGAGATTCACGGAGACCTGGCCCTGTACGGGCGCAGGCACACGCCGTTCTGCAGCGTCAGCGACGCGGCGGCGCGGATCGGAATGATCTTCGCCGGTCCCACGAAAGCCTTCAACCTGGCGGGGCTTTCTGGGACGGCGTACTGCATCATTCCAGACAAGGACAAAAGGGAAAAATATCTCGCCACCCTAAGGAACGCCAAGCTCAACGAGCCCTCTATCATGACCCTCGAGGCGGTCATCGCCGCATATCGCGAGGACAGGACGTGGCTTGACTCCCTGAAGGATTACATCGAAGGTAATATATCCAGAGTCGAGAGTTTCTTTGCCGAGAACAATCTGGGATTCAAGCCTATACATCCCCAGGCATCTTTCCTTGTCTGGCTGGACTGCCGCGGACTTGGGCTTCCTCAGGACAAGTTGATGGACCTGTTCCTCAGCAAGGCGAAAGTCATCCCCAGCGACGGCAGCTCCTACGGACCGGGCGGCGAGGGCTTCGTGAGACTGAACGTCGGCTGCCCCGCCAGCATCCTCGACGAAGCCCTCTCCCGCATCCGGACAACCATCACCGCCGCCTCCCTTCTTTAAGCGTGATTTGTAGTTGCCAGTAGAGCCCTGAACATTTAAGGCGTTTTTGTTCAGAAAAGGGGAAAAAGCAGTCGAAAATGAACAAAAAGAGCTGTTTTGTTCAGGAAAGGCAGGGATATTGCTCCAGGGAAAAAACATATATTTGTTAGAAACGAAGATTGGGAGGTTAGATCGCTCATAATAGATGAAACTTACGCAAAAGATACGGCTATCGGGAAGGTACGGCAGGATGTATTACATCGTGGCGGGGATCATCGACATCGCATGCGCCGTATTCATCCTGTTTGACCCGATGGCTACCCCGGCGATCCTCCTGATCAAGCTCATGAGCATACCTGTCCTGGCTTACCTGTTCTTTGCCCTGGCTTCGAACGAGAAAACGTTCTTCTATCTCAATCTCGGTTTCAGCCGGAACGAGTACCGCTACATTCCCATAGTCATTGATGCACTGGCCTTCGTGCTTCTGGTCATCCTATCAATAATCCTGTCCCATGTCATCTTCCCCGCATAACAGGCTGCTCATCGACAGCGTCCTGCTGGCATTCGGCACGAAACTCGTGCTGAGAGGGGCGTACATGACCTCCGAGACAGGGAAGGTCACGGGGTTGCTCGGGAGGAACGGCTCGGGAAAGTCATGCCTGTTCAAGTGCATCATGGGCGGCATCAAGCCGCAGCAGGGACTCGTACGGGTCAATGACGACCCCGAGACGGACCGGAACCATATCGGGCGTTATGTCAGGTATATGCCGCAGACTCCGCTCATCCCGGCAAATATGACCCTTGAAAAAGCCTTTAATCTGTACGATGTTGATTATGAAGGACTTGTACGGAGTTTCAACAAGTTCCACCGGTACCATTTCAAGACTCCGGGAGAACTCTCCGGAGGAGAAGTCCGCGTCGCTGAGATGTATATGGTCCTGATGTCGGACGTCCCGTTCTGCATCCTGGATGAGCCATTCGCCCAGATAGCGCCGATCCATGCCGACAAGATGAAGGAGCTTATCGCAGAGCAGAAAGACAAGAAAGGTATCATCGTGTCCGACCATCTCTACGAGGCGATCATGGAGGTTGCGGACGACCTTTACATCATTGACAGCGGGTACACATGCCCCGTCCGATCCCACGAAGACCTGGTCAGGCACGGATATCTCCCAAGATAAATCAGAGCAAGTCGAGAATCTCCCTCACGGAAGTGAAATGGTAGCGGGAGGGGATGCCCTGCAGGCCGCGGCCCTGCCAGTCGGCCAGGGCGAAATCACAGCCCGCCCCGTCCGCGCACTGGAAATCGTGCATAGTGTCACCGATGTAGATGCACTCGGCCGGGCTGGCGCCGCCTGCCTTGGCCATATAGGCCAGCATCGGCGCCGGCGAGGGCTTGTGCTCCTCGCTGTCCTCGGCGCAGACTACATGGTCGATGTACTTCATCAGCCCGCGCATGTGGACGTCTTTCTCCAGCTCGTAGCGATTGCGTGAGGTCACGCAGCCTGTAGTCCGCCCCGCGGACTTGACAGCTGCCAGGACCTCCTCCACCCCCTCGAAGGGCTTCATCAGGTGCATCAGTTCCACGAAATTCTCCTCCCAGCGCGCGCCGAAACGCTCCGCATCGGCGTAGCCGAGAAGCGGAGCGACCTTGGCGCTGGGGATACCGAAATATCCGTAGGCTTCCTCGTAAGGAATTTCCACTCCAAGAAGCTCACGGACGGTCTTCACCAAAGAGAGAACTCCTGTCCGTTCGGTATCGATCAGCGTACCGTCTATGTCGAAGACAAAATGCCGGTACACTAGCTGAAAATGATGGTTTTATTCCTGAAAGTCAATATCTTACGCTCGATATGCACGTAATGGCTGGTCGCGCCGATGATCTTGACTCCTCTCTCGTAAGCCTGGTGATCGGGTTTGGCGCCCACGAAAGCCGGAAGGAACGAGTGGTGGATGTTGATGATATGATGAGGATACTCGCGGATCATCTCCTCGCTGAGTATCTGCATGTAGCGGGCCAGCACGATGAAGGAGATATTCTCCTTGCGGAGCAAATCCATTTCGGCGCGCTCGACCTCTTCCTTGTTGGAATGGTCTTTCTCGATGGACCACACATGGAAAGGTATGCCGAACTGGTCCGCCACCTCGCGCAGGTCTTCGTGGTTGCTGACGATGCATGGTATCTCGACGTTCCACTCCCCTGCCTTGTATCGGGCAAGAAGGTCATAGAGGCAATGGCTCTGCTTGCTCACGAAGATGGCCATGCGAGGCTTGACGTCGCTGAAGAATATGCTGAAGTCCATCTCGAAACGCTGCGTGAACAGGGTGCTGACGTATTCCTTGATCTTGTCGCGGGGGATAAGGAAGCCCTCCAGTTCCCACTCGATGCGCATGAACAGCACTCCATTCTCCCTGTCGACGTACTGGTCGAGGTAGACGATGTTGCCGCGGTTGTCGGTGATGAACTTGGTGACTTCTGTGATGATGCCCTGACGGTCAGGGCAGTTGAGGAGTATGATGGCGGTAGGTTTCATATTCTAGTTGTTTATGATATGGATGTCCCTCTGAGGGAACGGTATCTCGATGCCTGCCTCTTTCAAGGCGTTGTAGATGACCTCACGGGCCCGTGCAAGGTAGGAGTTGCGCTGGGGGACGAGGACGAATTGCTTGACTGCGATGTCGACGGAGTTGTCGCCGAACTCCTCGACGGTCACGTAGACACCGAGCTTTTCGTCGACGATCTTCATGCCGGAGTCGTCCGTGCCCTGAAGCGGTTTCATAGCCTCTACGAGTACCTGGCGGGCCTTCTCGATGTCAGTTCCGTATTTGACCCCAACGACGATCTTGGTGAACTCGTATGGATTGCTGCGGGTGAGGTTCTTGAAATTCTTGTTGAAGAGCGCGGTGTTCAGGAAGGATATGACCGCGCCGTCGAGCGTCTCGATCTGCGTGCTCTGGTAGCTGACGGACGAGACCTTGCCGCGGATGCCGTCGCACTCGACCCAGTCGCCTGCGCGCAGACGGCCGGACATGAGCTGGATACCGTAGATGAAGTTGTTCAGGATGTCCCTCATGGCAAGACCGATACCGGTGGCGAGACCGGCGAATACAATGGAAATGGCGCCCGTGGGGATGTTGAACAGCAGGAAGAGCAGTATGATGAAAATGCCCCAGACCAGGATGCTGATGACATTGTTGGCCACCGTGAGGTTGACCTCGTCGTCACTGATGCTGGTCTTGCCGGAGTTCTGCATGATGTTGCGGAGCTTGATGTCCCTGAACATCGACTTGGCGAAATACGCGATGTACTTGAAGACGAAGTACAGGCACAACGCAAGCACTATCATGCTGGCCGAGACTTTGACGATATCCACTCCAGACGAGCTGGTGAAACTGAAGAACTCGGCCGGATAGAGCTTGTTGAATATCTCCTGGAGGTCGAACACCCGGAGGGCGAGCAGCACGCTCATGGGCAGTGACACCACGGCCATGACGGGCAGGACGACATCCTCAACAAGGTCGTACAGCCATGTCAGACGTATGAACTCTCCCTTGTGTACCTTGCGGTAATCCGCCTCCGCCTGCAGCCGGAGCGCATTGAGCTTCGCTCCGATACGGTGCTCCTTGACCTGATGGAAAATGCGGTAAAGGGCGATGATGGTCTCCTCGATGGCGAGGGCGAACAGCCACCACATGATGATGAGCAGGCTGAGGAAGATGTATCCGAGGCAAGACATCACCGACGTCACCACGAGGACGACGAGGGTGATGTAGGAAACCACCTCGTCCGTCAGTTCCGTCAGCTTTGCAAATTTACTGCACGCGCGGGCCTGCCAGAACATGCATACGACGAGGATGGGAGGGAAAAGGACGTTCATCACGGTATTGGGGACGAACATCACGCGGAAACAGATAGCCACGAATCCGACCAGTATCGCCGGCATGTAGAGAGAGATGCCGTTGCGTATCCTCGCCGGCCTGAGGCGGATGAGGAGCGACAGGAAGATGGCCACCATCATCCAGCAGAAGATAAGCAGAAGCCTGGAAGCCTGCTCGATGAAGTTGTTGGTGGTAACACCAGACACGATGGCTATGGCTATGAGGAACAGCGCGGCGCCGCACAGCAGCGTCACAAGCCCCTTGCTCTTCTGGAAACGGTCTGTCCTCAGGCGTTTGACACGCTTCATGAGGATGTTGACGACCAGGCGGCTCAACAGGGTCGCGAGCCCGATACAGATTGCCACGAGGAGGAAGAAAGCGAACACGACGGGGCCGCGCCATTCGCTCCGTACCCCGGAGTAACCGTCGAGACGGCGGCTGTACTTGGTGCGCAGCTCATGCAAGGCCTGCTTGAGGTATTTGGAGGGATGGGTCAGTATCTCAAGGTAGTTCTCCTGGCCTTGGGTGAATATCCTCTTCTGGATGACGCGGTAGCGTTCCTGTGCATAGTCGTAGGACTCCTTGAGACGTTCGTTGGCACTCTCATAGTGCTGGCTGTCGGTCAGTATCTGTTCCTTGCCTTCCTTGTAAAGGTTGAGAAGGGCCTCGGCGTAGAAGATGCAGGCATCCCTGTCGTCCTTGCTTTCCTCATCCAGGAGGAAGGCCTGCTTGCGGGACACGGTGTCAAGGCTGTCTATCCTCTCCCGGATCACAGGAGGGCGGCGCATGAGGCTGTCGCGGCGGAGAGAGTCCGGCAACTGGGGGATGTCCCCCGGGGCCGGCAGCCTCCGCAGCGACTCCAGCAGCCGCTCATAACGGTCGATCTCGGCATCGAGCCCACCTACGAGCTGGTCATATGGCATCCTGCCGGAATTGAACTGCTCGTATTCGCGGGACACTTCCTTCAACGCATAGGTCATGTCGAAGGTATAGTCCTCGTTCTGCGAGTAGAGCATAAGCGAAAGCTCGTTGTATTTCTTGATCATGTCGACCATCTGCTGGTGCTGCTCCTCGTCCAGGGCCTGCATCTCGGTCCCCGTAGCACTCAGCCTGTCATACTCCTGCTTGAGTTCGTAGCGGAGCACGGAAAGGGTGTTGCCGAGGTCCTTTTCGTTGAAGACGGCCAAGGCAGGGATGCACAGCAGCGCAAGGATGGCTATTACGAAACGCTTTCTTTTCATACCGGAATGACGTTTGTAGTCCTTTAATTTGACAATATAGTGAAAAATCCCTTTGGATTAATCCTCCGGGATTGTTATTTTCGCTGAAACTTCGTTTTAATCGTTAAAAACCGTGAAAAGATACGCACTTCTGTTCAACCTCGTGCTGCTCCTGCTTGCAGGATGCACGGCCACCCGCCAATGCAGCCGGGAGGATGATTCCGACCCCGGGAACGGAACGGAAACCCCTTCGGGCGAAAAGCCCGGAAAGAAAGACAGGGAAGACAAGGACAAGGATGAAAGGCCGGTCGAGCCTTCCAAGGACAAGACTTTCTGGCTGGGCGCCGACATCAGTTGGGCTACAGAGATGGAGGCCAGAGGCGAAAGCCTGTACGGCTTCGAAGGCGGAGATGCGAAGGAATGCAGTGCCCTCATGAAGGAACTGGGCCTCAACGCACTTCGATTCCGCGTATGGGTGGATCCGGCCGGCAGTTTCTGCGACAAGGAAGACCTCTTGGAGAAGTGTCGCCGCGCCAAGGCGCAGGGCATGGCCATAATGGTGGATTTCCACTACTCGGACTACTGGGCCGACACGCAGCACCAGCCGGTTCCGAAAGCCTGGAAAGGCCATTCCTTCGAACAGATGAAGGAAGACCTCCGTACCCATACCGTCGAGGTACTGCAGCTCCTGAAGGACAACGGCATCGAACCCAGATGGGTCCAGATAGGCAATGAAACTACTCATGGACTGCTCTGGGACTACAAGAGCGGGCGGAGCGCGATGGGCAGCACCCAGCGCGAATTCGCCGACACTGTCGGCCACATCGACTTCGCGCCGGAGCAGTACGCCGGCTTCATACAGACCGGCCACGAGGCCGCCAAGAGCGTATTCCCGCGCACGAAGACCATAGTCCACCTGGACGACGGATGGAACTTCGCGGTCTACGAGAAAAACCTCGGAATCCTGGAGAGATACGGAGTGGACTACGACATGGTCGGAATGTCACTTTACCCCTACTGGGCACGCGAGAAAGGCCGTAACGACGCTGACGGCGTCATCTCGGACTGTATCGCGAATATCAAGAAAGTCCATTCCCGTTTCGGGAAGGAATCGATAATTGTCGAGACCGGCTTCGAGGTGGACGAGGGCAATCCTGCCGTCCTGGAGGAAGGCCGCCGTCAGCTCGCCCGCATCATCCGCGAGGCGCGCAACAACACGGCCGGGCACTGTCACGGCGTCTTCTACTGGGAGCCCGAGTGCCGGCCGTCCCGCTACCGCCTGGGAGCCTTCGGCTCCGACGGCCGCCCCACCCCCATCATGCGGGCCTTCAAAGATTACGACTCCGCCCTTTGAGGCGTGCAATATAACCTCCTGAGATTCAATCTAATACACAAATGCCCTGTTCCAAAACCAGAACAGGGCATTTATTTAAAACTATATCGCTCAGCGACTTACGCTGCACGCAACAATGGGGCTAGACGATACCTGAGAAACCGAGGAACGCAAGGGCGAGGATACCGACGGTGATGAGCGCAATCGGCAGACCCTTGAATGACTTCGGAACTTCGTTCAGTGCCAGATGCTCGCGGAGTCCCGCGAAGAGCACCATTGCAAGTCCGTAGCCGACCGAAGTAGCCAGGGCATAGACGATAGCCTGGCCGAGGTTCAGCATGTGCGACTCAGCGCCGAAGGTGAACTCCTTGGTGACCACGGTAATGGCTACGCCGAGGACGGCGCAGTTGGTAGTAATCAGCGGGAGGAAGATACCCAGGGCCTGGTAAAGCGAGGGGCTGATCTTCTTGAGTACGATCTCGACCATCTGGACGAGCGCGGCGATCACGAGGATGAATGCTATCGTCTGCAGGAACTCCAGTCCGAACGGCACCAGCAAGTATTGATTGAGCAGGTAAGTAACCAGCGTAGCGAGCGTAATGACGAAGCACACGGCACCGGACATGCCGGTAGCTGTGGAAAGCTTGTTGGAGACGCCCAGGAAAGGACAGATCCCGAGGAACTGCGACAGTACGATATTGTTGACGAATATCGCCGATACTATGATGATGATGTATTCCATAGGGCTCTAACTCTTTTTCAGATACTTGTTGAACAGGACCATGAGGTATCCGAGCACAAGGAATGCGCCCGGCGCCATCACGAATGCGAGGATGCCGTCTCCGCTGATGAACTTCCAGCCGAAGACCGAACCGCTGCCGAGGATCTCGCGGACGATGCCGATGACCGTCAGGGATATGGTGAATCCCAGGCCTACTCCGAGACCGTCGAGCAGCGACTCCAGCACTCCGTGCTTGTTGGCGAACGCCTCGGCGCGGCCGAGGACGATACAGTTCACCACGATGAGCGGAATGAAGAGGCCGAGGGTCTTGTACGCATCGGGAGTATACGCCTGCATGACGAACTGGAGTACTGTCACAAAGGTAGCTATGACCACGATGTATACAGGGATGTGGACCTTGTCCGGGACCACCGGAGCAAGGAGGGAGATGACGATGTTGGAGAGGACGAGCACGAAGAGCGTGGCAAGTCCCATCTCCAGGCCGTTGACCGCGGAAGTCGTCGTCGCGAGGGTCGGACACATGCCGAGCACGAGGACGAACGTAGGATTGTTCTTGACGAATCCGTCAGTGAAAGTTGACCATTTGCCCATAACTTACTCCTCCTCTGCTTTAGCGATGGATTTGACGAAAGCCACGGCATTGCTCACTGCCAGGGAATAGGCGCGGGAGGTGATGGTCGATGCCGTGATGGCGTCGATGTCGCCTCCGTCCTTGGTGACCTTGATCACCTTGTCGGGGCCGAGGCCCTTCCACTGGTCCATGAACTTCGCGTCGGTGTTGCATTTCGCACCGAGGCCGGGGGTCTCGCTGTGCGAAAGCACCGAAGTGTTGTACACCGAACCGTCGGGGAGCACGCCGACCATAAGGGTGAGCGGGCCGCCGAAACCGACGGTGGAGGACTTCACGGCATAGGCGGCGGGAGCGCCGTCAGCCGTGGAAACGTAGTATTCGTATTTCTGGCCCGCGAACTCGGCGGACAAAGCGTCGGAGAGCTCGCCTCCGTCCGGAAGGACCCGGCCGATGGACTCGGTCAGGGCTTTCTTCTGGGCAGCCTGGATGGGATCGTAAGTGATCGCGTAGATGATGGCGAGGACGGCCGAGCAGACCAGGCACACGAGGGTCAGGCAAAGGACCATGTTCTTGAGTGTGGATTTCGCTGCCATATTACTCCCTCCCGAATTTTTTCTGGTGGCAGAACCTGTTGATGAGGGGAACTGCCGCGTTCATGATAAGGATGGCGAAGGACACTCCCTCCGGGTAGGACCCGAAGTAGCGGATCAGCATGGCTATGAGACCGATACCGATACCGAAGATGATGCCTCCCTTGTTGCTCATCGGGGATGTGACGTAGTCGGTAGCCATGAAGCAGCTTCCGAGGATCATACCGCCGGTGAGGAGGTTGAAGACAGGGTCGGTGAAGCGGGCGGGATTGATAAGCCACATGATGCCGGCGAACACGATCACCGTAGCCCAGATGGACAGGGTGATGTGCGGCTTGATGACCCTGCGGACCAGCAGGTAGACGAAACCGAGCAGCAAGGCTATGGCCGATATCTCGCCGGCCGAGCCGCCGAGATTGGCGAAGAGCATCTGGCCGTAGCTGTAGCCGTTGGCGGCCATGATATCCTGCACGGTGCCTCCCTGCATGAGACCTTCCTTGATGGCGCCCAGCGGGGTGGCGCCGGTGACGGCGTCAGCGCCCCACAAGCCACCGGGAATCTCCCAGTGGGTCATGTAGGTGGGGAAAGAAACGAGCAGGAACACGCGGCCGGTGATGGCCGGATTGAAGACATTCTGGCCGAGGCCTCCGAAGCTCATCTTGGCAACACCGATGGCGACGATCGCGCCGATGAACACCACCCACCAGGGAGTGGTGGAAGGAAGGTTCATGGAGAGGAGAAGGCCTGTCACGAGGGCGGACGAGCCGCTGAACAGGCGGATATCCTTCATGAGCCATCTGGCGATGACATACTCGAGCAGCACGCAGGAGAGCGCGCCGACCGCCAGCACCAGCAGTTCGGACCATCCGTAGAAGACGACCGAAACCACGATCGCAGGCAGCAGCGCGATGATGACGTCCCTCATGAGGGAGTCACTGGACACGGCTGCATGTACGTGCGGATTGGGTGAAACTAAGTATTTGTCCATAAATGATCCGGTTTACTTTTTGGCGGCTTCGGCAGCGGCCTTGGCGGCAGCCGCGCGGGCCTTGAGGATGCCGAGGACCTGGCCCTTGGCGATGTTGATCTGGTCAAGCAGCGGCAGGAAAGCCGGGCAGCTGAACTGGCAGCAGCCGCAGGAGATGCAATCGTGGACGGCATTGGCCTCCAGCTGCTCCATGTCCCCGACCTTTGCGAGCTTGTAGAGGAAGAACGGCTCCAGGCCCATCGGGCAGGCATCCGCGCAGCGACCGCAGCGGATGCAGTTACCGGGCTCGGAGCGCTTGGTGGAACCTTCCGACAGGTACAGGAGGGATGAAGAGCCCTTCACGGTAGTCGCGTCGAGATTGGACACCGCGCGTCCCATCATGGGACCGCCGCTTATGATCTTCGCCGCGCCTTCCGGGACACCTCCGGCATATTCGGCTATATAACTGAGCGGCATGCCGATACGGAACTTGTAGTTGTGCTGCTTCTCCACCGGCAGGCAGTCTCCCGTGATGGTCATCACATTGGTGACCAGAGGCTTGTTCTTCTGGACGGCCTCATAGACGGCAAGGGAGGTCGCGACGTTCTGCACAACGGCTCCGACGCTGATGGGCAGTCCGCCGGACTTGACCTGGCGGCGCATGACCGCGTCGATGAGCTGCTTCTCGCCGCCCTGCGGATATTTCTTCTTGAGGGACAGGACCTCGATGCCGGGATAGCCAAGCTCGGCCACGGCCTTGGACATGGACTCTATGGCTTCGGGCTTGTTCTCCTCGATGCCGATGACACAGCGGCAGTCTCCGAGGACCTTCTTCATGATGGCGGCTCCGACGACGATCTCCTTCGGACGCTCCAGCATGATGCGGAAGTCGCTCGTCAGGTAGGGCTCGCACTCGGCACCGTTGATGATGAGGCACTCGGCCACGCTGCCGGGAGCGGGGTTGAGCTTGACATGGGTCGGGAAGGTCGCGCCGCCCAGGCCGACAACGCCACAGGCTTTGATGCGGTCCAGGATCGCGGCGCGGTCCTCAAGGATATCAGTCACTAGGGTGTCGGACAGGTCGATGCCCTCGGCCCATTCGTCACCTTCGACCGCGATCTCCACGTGGAGGACGTTGTTTCCGGCAATGTCCTTGCGCGGAGCGATGGACTTGACCGTACCGCTCACCGAGGAATGGACATTGGCGGAGATAAATCCGCCGGCCTCGGCGATCAACTGGCCGGCCTTGACGCTGTCGCCCACTGCGACAACGGGCTTGGCAGGAGCACCGAGGTGCTGGGCCATCGAGATATATACGGTCTGCGGGAGAGGGAGCACCTCGATCGCGCAGCCGCGGGAGACCTTGGCATCATCCGGATGCACGCCTCCGATACGGAATGTAGTCTTAGCCATTGTCAACCTCCTTCTTTACGGGTTCAACAGCAGGCGCGGGAGCCGCTGCAGGGGTAGCAGGAGCTGCCGCGGGAGCGGCGGGCGCCGGCTTCGGCTCCACCTTCTTCGGCTCGAAGCCGGAGACATGGATGGCACCGGTCGGACACTCGAAGTAGCACTGGCCGCAGGCCTTGCACTTCGTGTAGTCGATGTAGCAGAGATTGTCGGCGACGGTGATGGCGTCGAACTTGCACACCTTGGCGCACTTGCCGCAGCCGATGCAGGCGGCCTTGCACGCTTTGCGCGCCACGCCGCCTTTTTCCTTGTTGCTGCAGGCAACGTACACCCTGCGGGTGTTCTTGGGAGTCGTGCCGACATTGCGGAGCTCGATGATGTGCCTCGGGCAAGCCTTTGTACAGGCGCCGCAAGCGGTACATTTAGTCTCGTCCACGACCGGCAGGCCGGTGACGGGATCCATGCTCAGGGCTCCGAACTGGCAGGCAGCGACGCAGTCGCCGCAGCCGAGGCAGCCAAAGGCGCAGCCGGTGTCGCCGCTGTAGAGCGCAGCCTTGACCTTGCAGGAAGGGTAGCCATCGTAGGAGTTGGTCCTGGGGCGGTTCTCGCAACTGCCGTTGCAGCGTACGACCGCTACCATCGGAGCCTTGTCCTTGACCTCGTAACCGAGGATGGCGGCGACCTTCTTCATCACGTCGTTGCCTCCCACCGGACAGAACTGGCTGTCCAGGTTCGGAGCCTTGACGGCGGCGTCCGCGAACGCGCGGCAGCCGGCAAAGCCGCAGCCTCCACAGTTGGCACCCGGCATCACCTTCTCCACCTCGTCGATGCGCGGATCCTCCTCGACCTTGAACTTCTTCGCGATGAAGAAGAGGACGAGGGCCAGCAGCAGTCCGAGGACTGAAATGATGACAATGGTCCAGATAATCGTCTGTGTCATTATTGTGTGGTTATTGGTTGAACTATCTTTCTATCGTAAAAACGTACTCGTTGCGCAGCCTGTTCCGGAAAAGCCAGAGGAACAAATAATAAACGGCTACACCGGCGATGGCTCCGAGCCCTGCGGCCAGCTCTCCCGCCCCAAGGGCAAGAGTCCCCATCAGTACCGCGACCAGGACCAATAGCGGCAGCACATATGCAAGCCACACGGCCTTGTGTCCCATCGAAGCCCTGAGGACGACATTCACCTCTTCGCCGGGAGTGAAACCCTCCCACGCCCTCGTGGGCACCTCAACGGCTTTCTTCGTGTACTCCGACATCCCGCAGACCCCGGATGCGTGGCATGCGGAACATGCCGAGGAGGAGATGATCTCGACCGTGGTGAACTCCGGCGTGACCTTCACTATCCTTCCTCTGTGGGAGACCTTCTCCATCTACTCTAGAACGCAGGATTGTCGAACTCTCCGGAAGCGCCGAACGATGAAGGGAATCCTCCGCCAAGGTCGTTGTTCATCCCGGACTCGTATGTCCGGCTGGCCTGTACGTCGAGCGACTCGTCCATCTCCATGAACTTGATCTGCTCGCTCTTGAAACGCATGTCTATGTCGGCGGTCTCGCCGTTGCGGTGCTTGGCTATGATGATCTCGGTGGCTTCCTTGTCTCCCGCCTCCGGCGACAGGCCGACATAATCGGGCCTGTGGATGAATATGACCATATCGGCGTCCTGCTCGATGGAGCCGGACTCGCGGAGGTCGCTGAGCTGGGGTTTGCCACTGCCGCCCTGGCGTTGCACGGCGTTGCGCGACAGCTGCGAGAGAGCGATGATGGGCACGTTCAGCTCCTTGGCCGTTGCCTTCAAGGTACGCGAGATGGCGGCGACCTCCTGCTCGCGCATGCCGCGGAGCTCGGCAGGTCCCTGCATGAGCTGGAGGTAGTCGACGAATACCAGACGGACGCCGCGGTTCTTGACGAGGGTCTTGATCTTGGTGCGGAACTCCATGACCGGAATACCGGGGGTATCGTCTATGTAGAGAGGAGCCTTGGCCAGGGCCTTGAGCTTGTACTCCAGCTGCTCCCACTCGTAAGGTTCGAGCTTGACACCACCCTTGATCTTGTCGCCACTGAGGCCGGACTCACTGGTCATCAGTCGTTTGGCCAGCTGGATGGCGGACATTTCAAGCGAGAAGAACGCCACGGGCATGTGATGGATCACCGCCGCGTTGCGGGCAAGGTTGAGGGCGAATGCGGTCTTTCCGACCGAGGGGCGGGCGGCAAGGATGATAAGGTCCGAAGGCTGCCAGCCCTGGGTGATGCGGTCGATGGAGGCGAAGCCCGAGGGGATGCCCGTAGGGCCTTCCTTGCCCTGGAGCTTTTCGATGTCGCCCAAGGCGGCATTGATGATGGAGCCTATGTCCTGGACCTCCTTGCGGACGTTGTTCTGGATGGCGGCATAGACTTCGCTCTGGGCCATGTCTATGAGGTCGTCCACCTTGACGGAGTCGTCGTAAGACTTCTTGAGGATGTCGTACGAGGCCTTGATCAGGTCGCGCTGGATGGTCTTCTGCTTGAGGATCTTGATGTAGAACTCCATGTTGGCGGCGGCTCCGACCTTTTGGGAAAGGTCAGCCAGAGTCACTGCGCCTCCTATCTCCGCGAGCTGGCCTTCGGCCTTCAGGCGGTTGGAGACGGTGATGAGATCCACCGCGATATGCTCGGTGACCAGCGAGGACATGGCCTCGAAGATCATACGGTGATGCTGGTCGTAGAAGCAGTTCGGAGTCAGCTCCTCCATGGCCTCGTCCACGCAGGACGGCTCAAGGAGCATGGCACCGAGGACGGACTCTTCTGCATCAAGAGCCTGAGGAGGGATATTTCCCATCTCAAGCCCCAATGTATCAAGATTGACCGCCTGTTCCTTTTTCCGGTATGATCTGATCTTCTGGTCAGGCATGGCCGCTCAGACTATTTGAAATCGGCGTTTACGATGATGCGTCCGCAGTGCTCGCAGATGATGAGCTTCCTGTTGGAAGCGATCTCGAGGAGCCTCTGGGGAGTGATGGTGTTGAAACAGCCTCCGCAGGAGTCACCGTTGTAGACGGAGACCACGGCGAGGTGGTTGTGGACGCTGTTGCGGATGCGGTCGTATGCGCTCATGGTCCTGGCGTCGATCTTGGCAGCGCATTCGTTGCGTTTGGCGACCAGCTGCTTCTCCTCGTCCGCGGTAGACTCGACTATGCTCTCGAGCTCCTGCTTCTTGGCCTTGAGGTCCTCCATGCGCATGGCGATGACATGCTTGAGGTCCTCGATGGCGGCTTTCTTGTTGGCGATGGCCATCTTGGAGTCGTTGATGTTCTTCTCCGAGATCTGGCGCAGGTAGCCCTGGTTCTCGATCTCCTTGTTGATGGAGTCGAACTCGCGGCTGTTGGAGATGTTCTCCAGCTGGGCCTGGTACTTGGCGATCTCCTCGTCGAGATCAATGATATTCTGCTTGTTGGCGGCGATGGACTTGTTGAACTTGTCGATCACCTCTGTCTCCTGGGCCACCTTGGCCTTGAGGTCGGCGACCTCGTTCTCGAGCATCTCGACCTCGTCGGGAAGCTCGCCCCTGAGCTGGATGATCTTGTCTATGGCGACGTCGGCCTTCTGAAGGTCATAGAGGACCTTGAGTTTCTCCTCTACGCTCAGCTCCGAATCCGCGAAGTTCTTCTGCAGGGAAACAAAGGTTTCCCTCTGGTCTATGGGTGTCTCCACCTTCTTGATTTTCTTGGCCATATCTATAGAAACTGTTTCTTTGATTATGAACTGCAAAGATACGAAAAAAATCGTGTTTATAAAGCCTTTTTCACCTCGACCAACTGGTCGCGGATGATTTTCAGGGATTCGAGCACCTTGACGCTGCGGTCGACGGCGCCTTTGTTCTCCTTTAGGGCCTTGTCTACGCCTTCGAGGGTCATGCCTTTGACGTTGACAAGGTAATGGATCTGCTTGAGGGTGTCGATGTCCTCGGCGGTGTACTTGCGGTCCCCGCGCGACGAGCGCTTGACCTTGAAGTGCCGGTCGAACTCGTTGGTCCAGTATCTCACGAGGGAAGTGCTCTCCCCGATGGCTTGGGCGGCTTCGCCGATGCTGTAGTACAATTTCTCCATATTGATTCTGTTTTAGTGTCAATCAAGCGACTGTCCCGTTCGGGAAGCCATGAGCTGGATGCCGGCATAGCCGTCGGGGGTGACTCCGGCGAAGAAATACGCGGCGGGATCCATGTACTCCCCGTCCTTCAGCATCTCGAAATGCAGGTGCGGGGCGAAGGTGTTGCCGGAAATGCCCACGGACGCTATCCGCTTGCCGCGCGTTACGCGCTGGCCTTGGGATACCTTCACGTCGGCGAGATGGCCGTAGCGGGTGACGTACCCGCCGGCGTGGGTGATCTCGACGACGTTGCCGTGGCCCTTGCGCGACGTGACGACATCCGTCACGATGCCGTCAGCCACGGCCAGGACCGGATCACCCTGCGGGGCGATGAGGTCCACTCCCGTATGCATCGTCTCGACCTTGTAGATAGGATTGACCTTCTGGCCGACGGAAGCGCCCACCTGGGCGAACGAAAGTGTATCAAGCGGCAGCGACATGGGCGGAAGGGCCCTCCCCTCCTCTGTCAGCGCCTCCAGTACCCTGCGGAAATCAGCCTCCACCCTCGCGGCCCTGGCGTCGGCGTCGCTGACCTTGCCGGCGACGTACATGACCATCTCCGTATCCGGGATGGAATCCACTGCCGCCAGGTAATCGTCAGCGAGCAGGGACTCTATGCGCGGGGCTGCGGCATGGAAGATCTCCTCGTATATCTGGTTGTCCTTCACCTCCAGGCCGTCGATGACATCGGAGAGAAGGCGCTCGCGCTCGAGCATGTCATTGTAGGTCTTCTCGTACAAACGGTTCTCGCGGATGAGCTTGCGCTCCGAATCGGTATTGATGACGAGGGCGAAGATAATGTAATAGAACACCGCAAGGGACACCGTGGCCACTGTATACTTCAGGATGCTCTTCACCACGTTCCAGATGGTACGGGTGGAGCGCCTGAAACGCAGGTTCCTATCTATTATGTACTGTTCCCTGCTCATCTCCTCCTGGTTCTGAAGGACTGCTGGAGCAGTTCCTTGGTCTCATCGCCGCGCTTGCGGACCATTTCCGAGTATTCCTGGACCGACATGTCCATGTCGAGGTAGTTCATCGGGTTGACGCGCTCGTCGCGGTAGAGCACCTCGTAGTGCAGGTGCGGTCCGGTCGATTTGCCGGAATTGCCGCTCTCGCCGATGCAGTCACCGCGCTTGATCCTCATACCCTCGGCCACGCTGATGATGCTCATGTGGGCATATCGTGTCTTGTAACCGAAACCATGGTCGATCAGGATCTCGTTACCGTAACCGGTGAAACTGAACTTCACGTACTCTACCACTCCGTCGCCGGTAGCATAAACCGGAGTGCCCGGATCCATGGCAAAGTCCTGACCGTCATGATATTTGGTCTCGCCTGTCATGGGGTCGTTCCTGTAGCCGAAGGGGCTTGAAAGGTTGTACTTGCCCTTCACGGGGCTGAACGGAGGGATGGCCGGGATGCAGGAGGCCATGTCGCCCGCGCGCTTGGAAAGCGTGGCGACCTCGTCGAACGACTTGCTCTGGACATATGTCTCCTTGACGAGATGGTCCAGGCGAACGGCAGTTTTCACGAGAGGGCTTCCCGGCTGTGCATCAGCGAGATAGTCATAGCGGTTAAGGCCTCCGATACCGGAACGCCTCAACTCCTCCGGGATCTCGTTCATACCGAAGATGGAACGGTAAATATCGTCGTTCCTGGACTCCAGGGCATTGAGGGTGGACTCATAGCCGTCAAGCCGGCGGTTGAGGACCTCCATGCGCGACACCCATCTGGCGTTGTTGCGCCTGAGGATGGCCATTTTCGGGGATTCGTTGCCCAGGACCCTGGTATAGAGTAAGAAATACAGCACGGCCAGGGCCACGCTGCCGAGGAACACGAGCGTGGCCTTGGCAAAGATGGTCCTCCTGGACACTTCCCTCAACTCGTACATAAGGGTCTCGGGGTTGAGGCTGTATTTCTTGAACTTGGACATATTCGGGCAAATATACTCTTTTTTTGCCGAAAATGTGCTATTTTTGCAGTCTGTGTTAATATAAGGTATTATGACTTCCAAAGAAATCAGACAGAGATTCCTGGACTATTTCGCCTCCAAGGGACACACCATAGTCCCTTCGGCTCCGATGGTAGTGAAGAACGATCCTACCCTCATGTTCACCAATGCCGGCATGAACCAGTTCAAGGATATATTCCTGGGCAATACCAAGTCCGGGTACAACCGCGCTGCGGATTCGCAGAAATGCCTCCGCGTGAGCGGCAAGCACAACGACCTTGAAGAGGTCGGGCACGACACTTACCATCATACGATGTTCGAGATGCTCGGCAACTGGAGTTTCGGCGACTATTTCAAGAAAGGCGCCATAGACATGGCCTGGGAACTGCTTACAGATGTTTACGGCATCGACCCCAAGGAGCTTTATGCCACCGTTTTCGAGGGTTCCGCCGAGGACGGTACCGCCATGGACGAGGAGGCGAAGCAGGCCTGGCTCAAGCATCTGCCGGAGGACCACATCATCCTTGGCAACAAGCACGACAATTTCTGGGAGATGGGCGACACCGGTCCCTGCGGTCCCTGC
>ONNK01000076.1 GCA_900319185.1 uncultured Bacteroidales bacterium | reverse complement strand
AACGGCCGGCTACACCACATTAGCTGCCGATGCTGCCAAGGGCGCTACGCGCGTATCCGTCGCAGCATCCCAGGGCTTCACTGTCGGCCAGGAAGTCTATGTCGGAGACGAGAAGGCATTCATCGCTGAGATCCACGCTACCCGCAGGGGATGGTTCAGCCCTGTGCCTGCGGCTCCGGATGCCATCGTCCTTACAGCTCCGCTCAAGGCTGCACATGCCTCCGGAGAGGACTTTGCCGGTTCCGGCATCACCGTCTCCGCTCCGGTCCGCGGTACTTATGCCGCCGGCATCCCCATGACCGGATCGGTCCCGACTCCCGGCTCTCCGAACAGGTTCTAGGATTCGATGCTGACCAAGATGCAGATCAGGTTGAGTGTCGCGGCGCTTGCGGGCGCCGCGGCACTCTTGCTCTGCATCATCATGAGCGTCCATTCACTCAGCGGCGCGGCACTTGTCGGCTGCGGAGCTGGCTCCGCATGCGACAGCGTCCTGGGTGGCCGCTGGTCCATGCTCTTCGGCGTGTTTCCGGTCAGCGGACTTGCCGCAGGAGTATACCTTGCTTTCCTGCTGGCTTTTGCGGCTTTCATGCTTTCCAAGGATGATGAAGTGAAGGATCTTGCCGCCAAGGCCATGCTTCTTTTCTCCGGCGCCATAATCGGTTCGGCGCTCTGGTTCATTGGCCTGCAGGTTTTCGCAGAAGGGGCCTTGTGCAAGTATTGCATGTCGGCCCATGCGCTGGGCATCTTGTGTGCCATATTCACCCTTTGTGCCCTTCTGCGAGGGAAGGGATCCCTCAGGATATGGCCTGCCGCCGGACTTGGACTTGCAGCCCTCCTCGCCGTCACGCAGGCCCTGACTGCGCCGGGCAGCGTCTATCAGGATGGATCCGGCGATGAGGTTTTCCCCCTGATCTCCGCGAACGAGGCTCCGGTCATAGGCGACCCCGATGCGGAGTTCGTCATAGACCTGCTCTATGACTATCAATGCTCGCATTGCCGGAAAGTCCATGAACTCCTTCCGGAGATAATCGAGCATTTCGGCGGCAGGGTAGCATTCGTCCTTTGCCCGTGTCCCCTTAGCCCCAAGTGCAATCCATATGTCCCTAGGGAAGAAACGCGCTTCGAGGGTTCATGCGACCTGGCACGGCTTGCACTGGCCGTATATCAGCTTGAGCCTTCAGCTTTTTCCGGTTTTGATGACTGGCTTTTCGGGGCAGGAGAGGACAGCTGGAGGCCGCGGACGGTGGAGGCGGCGCGCGATCGTGCCGCTGCCATTGTCGGCGCGGAACGTCTGGATGACTTCCTTCCGGATAATGCTCTCTCAGATATGCTCAGAAAGACTGCCGACCTCTTCGGAAGGACTTCCACCAGCGGCAGCGGCGGTATCCCGCGCTTCGTCCACAGTTACCGGTGGGTGGTCCCTGTGGCGGACAATGCCGGAGACCTGGAGAAGATACTGGCGGACGAATTCGGGATTCGCTGATTTCTTCTTATCTTTGTACCAAGAACACAATCTATTCTGATATGAAAAAAATGTTTTTCGCAGCCGCCGCGGCCCTTGCCCTGGTGTCCTGTTCCGTGAAAGCTCCGGAAGGAACGGCCCTGTTCGATTTCTTCAAGTACGATGGAGCCGATGATTTCTATGCGCAGAATCCTCTGCCGGGAGACGACTATGTGTACAATCCCATCCTTGCAGGATGGTATTCCGATCCCAGCATCTGCACGAACGGAGAAGGGGATTATTTCCTCATTTCCTCTACCTTCTGCTATTTCCCGGGTGTTCCGCTTTTCCATAGCCGCGACCTCGTGAACTGGGAGCAGATCGGCAACATCCTTGACAGACCCGAGCACCTGCCTCATCTGGACGGCCAGCGTATCAGCGGCGGTATCTATGCACCTGACATTACATACAATCCGGCCAACAAGACCTATTACATGATCACTACCGACGTGGCCGGCGGCAACTTCTATGTCAAGACCCAGGATCCCTGGGGCGACTGGTCCGACCCGATCTATGTCCCTGTCGTAGAGGGCATCGACCCTTCGTTCTTTTTTGACGACAACGGCAAGGCCTATATAGTCAGCAATGACGACGCCCCTGACCACAAGCCTGAATACAACGGTCACCGCACTATCCGTTGCGTCGAATTCGACGTGGCGAATGACTGCACCGTAGGGGAGCGCAAGATCATCGTCAACAAGGGTACCCGTCCCGAGAACAATCCCTATTGGATCGAAGGCCCGCATATCTACAAGATCGACGGTCAGTACTACTTGATGTGCGCTGAGGGCGGCACCAACTTCGGCGAGTGGCACTCCGAGGTGGTCTTCAAGGGAGAGTCACCTTTCGGACCCTTTGTCTCGTATGAGGGCAATCCCATCCTGACGCAGGTCGGTCTGGACGAGAACCGTCCCAACCGTGTTGACTGTGCCGGTCACGCCGACCTCGTAAAGGACGGCAACGGACAGTGGTGGGCAGTGTTCCTGGCTGACCGCCCGTACCGCGACAACTTCGAGAATATCGGCCGTGAGACCCATATGCTCCCCGTCACCTGGACAGAGGACAAATGGCCCGTTATCCTGCCTGCCGGCGAGTCAGTGCCTATGATTGTCCGCCACGAGGGCGTGAAGCGCGGAGACAAACTTACATTCGGCAATTTCTCCCTTGAGGATGAGTTCGATTCGCCCGTTCTCGGCGACCCCTGGATGACCCTCCGCAGCCCTGCCAAGGACAGGTATTCCCTCACTGACAAGCCCGGGTATCTCGAGCTCATCTGCTCGGAGGACAAGGCCACTGAGGCGCACACTCCCGCTTATGTCGCCCACCGCCTGCACCATCACAAGTTCTCGGCGACTACCAGGATGTATTTCAGTCCGTCCCAGGAGTCTGAGGCAGCGGGCCTCCTGCTCTTCAAGGATGAGAGGCACCAGTATTCGTTCATGGTATCCAAGGACAATATCTCGGTCAAGAAGGTCGAGTTCGAGATAGTCGTGGAGCAGGGCAAGCGTCCCCGTTTCGAGGAAGTCAATGCCGAGCTTGGCTCCGCAGCCCTCGGCAAATATCGTTTCGTCGACCTGAAGATCACTTCGGATGCCGAAACCTTCTCGTTCTGGTATGCCATCAACGGCAAGAAGTGGCAACTCCTCGCAGAGGGCGTAGACGCTTCCTTCCTGACGTCGGCAAGTGCCGGTGGTTTCACCGGTACCCTCATCGGACCTTACGCGGTGAAATAAACCTGCGGTTTGAGCCAATAAAAACGCGGTCACTCATGTGCCGCGTTTTTTTTTGTTACCTGATGAAATTCATGAAGGTCCCGGGATCGCCTGAGGGGCGGCCGGGTGCAGGCTTGCCGCCTGTCTGCCGCAGCGTCCAGGCCATATTGTGCGCAAGCGTGCGCATGGTCTGCATGCCTTCGGCATCAAGGGCGGCCTGGCCCTCGGTCTGGCCGTAAGCGATGTTCCAGTACTGGGAGGTCACGACCTGCATGTTCATCATCATGAATGGCATGTTGAGTGTCTGGAAGGCTGCCGTTGCGCCGCCGCGACGGCATATGGCCACGGCAGCGGCGGGCTTGCCGGAAACGGCCGCCCCGTTGGAGTAGAAGAGCCGCTGGATGATGGCCATGAGCGCCCCGTTCGGCTGCCCGTAATATACAGGGGAGCCGACTATGAGCGCATCAGCCTTCTCCATCTTCTCCGAGATCCCGTTGCAGACGTCATCGTTGAAGACGCACCGCCCGGCACCGCGGCATTTGCCGCAGGCTATGCAGCCGCGGACGGGCTTTGTCCCGAGCCAGAAGATCTCGCTCTCGATGCCTTCCGCTTCCAGCGTCCTTGCAATCTCGCCTAGGGCGGTGGCGGTATTGCCCTTCTGGTGAGGGCTTCCGTTTATCATTAAAACTTTCATAGTCCTTGGATTATCGGTTATGCTTTTTCCTTTAATGACAGACTGTGCAGGCGGCATGGTACGGCCGGCCAGCGGCTTTGCCGCCATGGCCGCCGCGATCAGCGCCGCCTGCTTGATGAATGTCCGTCTGTCTGACATAATGCTACTTGACGAAAAGTCTGGGCGCAAAGTCCTTAAGGGCGCGGCGCCAGGTTAGCCACTCGTGCGCTGTTCCCTGGGACTCGAAGTAAACGTGGTTCACACCGGTCTTCTCGAGGAAAAGATGGAAGTCGCGGACGCCCGTGTACATCTGTCCGGGCTCCTCGGTACCGGTGCCGACATAAAGGAGCTCCACCTCATCGTTCAGAGTAGCGGGATAGCGCTCCTCGGTCGGAGCGAGTCCTGAGCCGCTGAAACCGCCGATATAGGCGAATTTGTCCTTGTGGTTGAGTCCTATGGCCCAGCTCTGGAATCCGCCCATGGAAAGGCCTGTAATGGCCCTGTGCATGCGGTCGGGGAGAGTGCGGTAGCGCGTGTCGATCATCGGGACGATCTCCTCGGTGACGACCCTGTCGAGGGGAGTGAAATCCATGATCATGCCGCCGGCCCTTCTGGGCTGGAAAGCGGGCTGGTCGGCGAGCGTGGCTTCGCCACGGTCCATCACGACCAGCATAGGCTTGCATTCGCCGGCGGCGATGAGATTGTCCATGATGTTGTCGACCTTGCCCTGAATGGGCCAGCTGGTCTCATTCTCGCCGCCTCCGTGGAAGAGGTAGAGGACGGGGTAGTGCTTGGAAGGATTGCTCTCGTATTCGGCGGGGACATACACGTAGCATATCCTCCAGGACTTTGTGAGGTCGGAATAGTAGCGCTGCATGCGGATCTCGCCGTGCGGAACCTCTTTCTCAAGATAATAGTCCACACCGGCCTCGGGAATCTCGATGCCGCTTGACATCATTCCGCAGCCGTAGAAAAGCTTGCTGGAAGGATCGGCGACCTTGACTCCGTCGATATGGATGAAATAATAGTGGAATCCCGGGACCTGGGGATCGCAGGTGACCTCCCATACACCGTCGGCGTTCTTGGTCATGGGATAAAGCTTCCCGAGGTCAAGCTCGACAGTCTTGGCATTGGGGGCCACGACCTGGAAGGTCGCGCTGAGGTCAGGATTGACCATAGGGTATTGCTTGCCGTCGAGATTGGTCGTGGCCGGAGTCGGCTTCGTAAGTTGGGCGGATGAAATGCCGGCAGTCGCTATTAATGCGAGAGTAACGAGTATTATCTTTTTCATAAGGCATTCCTATTTGAAGAGTTTCTGTGCATACTGGTACAGGCAACGGCGCCATGTGAGCCACTCGTGTGCAGTGAGAGGCGACTGGTAAAAGGTGTTCTCGATGCCATGGCCGAGCAAGACCTCGTGCATGTGCTCGATATTGTTGCCCTCGGCCCCGCCGTTGGCCATGAATACGAGATGATACTTCTCGTTGAATGCCTTGGGATCGCTGAAGATGCCGTTGTAGGCGGCGGCGAACTTCTCGGGATCCTCGAAGCCGGCCGGCCGCGAACGGAACTCTCCGATCACGATGATGCCGCTGAAGCCGGACACCCAGGAAAAGAGGTCGGGATAGCCGAAACCGAGGTCATAGGCCTGCTTGGCACCCCATGAGAGACCTGCGGTCGCGCGATGGTCGCGGTCAGCGACTGTGCGGTAACGTGCGTCGATGAAAGGAACGACTTCCTTCGTCATCACTTCCTCATAGGCGTCGGAGCCGTCCTTGGCGCTGTGCGCGACGCCGCTGCCCATGACGATGATCATAGGCTCGGCCTTGCCCTCGGCAATGAGGTTGTCGAGGATGACGTCGGCAAAGCCTTGATAGACCCAGCCGGTCTCATCCTCGCCGCCTCCATGCTGGAGGTAAAGGACGGGGAAACGCTTGTCGCGGTTCACCTCGTACTCCGGCGGAGTATAGACGAACAGGGTGCGGTATTGGTCGCATGCCTTGGAGTAGAACTTCACCGAGCGCACGGCACCGTGAGGGATGTCGGTACGCGGGGTGTAGAACGCTGCCTCATCCGGCCCCTCGTTGACTTCAACGGCACTTGCATAGCGGCTCATACCGAAGAAGGTATAGGTGGCAGGATCGGCTACGGAGCAGCCTCCAATGATGTAGGAATAGTAGTGGAAGCCTTCCACCATCGGTTTGGTGGTGGCGGTCCAGAAGCCTTCTGCGTCCTTTTCCATCTGGTACCTCCCGCCGCAGTCAACTGTCATGGACTCGGCATTCGGAGCCTGGATGCGGAAAGTGACGGAGTTGTCGGCATTTATGCGCGGATACGAGTTTGGTCAAATGTTTCAGCATAAGATGATCAGTTATTAATATGTCGATTTGATCCTGGAAGCGGTCATGACTATGTCGCGTGATGCGGCCGGAGCGGCTGGAGCCACCCCCGGGCGGGTGCGCGGCTGCGGCCCGACTATGGTGATGGTCAGCTCGTCGAAGCTCTCGCTGAAAGCGAAACGGAAGTTCTCCTGGCAGCCGTTGTTGAACAGAGACAGGTAATAGGCTGAAAGCTCTTCAGGTGCCGTCCAGGAGCAGTATCCGGCGGTAGTCATCGGAGTAACTCCCATGGTGTTGGCGTACACTGTACCGCCGAACATCAAGGTCCTGTCCGTCGATCCCATCTTCCAGCTGTCGAGACCGAAAGGTATATTGTGGATAGCCGAAGCCGTCTCAAGCGTAAGATACATGTCTCCTGCGGCATCGAAACGGAATGCGATACCCGTGATGCCATAGGTGTTCTGATGCATCTTGTAGCGGAGCGTCCTGGAGACGACGGAAGGCTGCATCCTGGTGGCAGGGAAGGGACGCTTGAGCGCATAGCCGGAGATCGCCTCTTGCAGGTTGAAACCCTTGTTGGGCTTCAGTTTCTTGTCACTCATGCTGTCCAGCATCTTGTAGATGAGGCTGTTGAAGCCGGCCTCGTCGCCTATCTGTCCGTTCGATGCCACTACCAGGTCGTACTCGGGAATGACCATTATCAGCTGGTTCTGTCCGCCGATGGCGCGATAGGAATTCCTGCGGCCCATCCATACTTGATAACCGTAGCCCTGTCCTCCGTCATCTTTGTTGTTTTCCTCTTCGGACACACCGGGACGCTGGAAGATATGCGGGGTGGTCATGGCTTCCACCCATTCGCGGTTCAGCAGCTGCTTGCCGTTCCACATTCCCTTGTTTTTAAGGAAGATGCCGAACTTGGCAAGGTCGGAAGTCTTGGAGTGCATGCCGCCGTTGCCCATGTTGCGCCCGTCCATGTCCATCTCCCAGACGACATCGGTGATCCCAAGCGGGTCGAGCAGACGGGGCTTGAGGTACTCGTAGAGAGTGAGTCCCGTGACGCGCGTGATGATGTTGGAGAGCATGTGCGAGCAGGTGATGTTGTACGCGAAGGACGTACCGGGCTCATGGGCGTAGTCCATGGCCAGGAACGACCGTACCTGATCCAGGCCGGAGCCCGGATACGACGTGCGTGCATGGCCGGCCGACATGGTCAGCAGATGCTCTACCGTGAGACGCGCAAGCTCTGGCGCGGGATGCTCCGGCATCAGCTCAGGAAAGAAAGACTGCACCTTGTCGCTGACCTTCAGGAGTCCTTCCTGCACGGCGAAACCTACGGCCGCACCGGTGAAGGACTTGGTGGCCGAATACATGGCGTGAGGGTACTGCGGGCCGTAGGGCGCCCACCAATGCTCAGCCACGACCTTGTCGTGCCTGAGTATCATGAGGCCGTGCACCTCATATCCACCCTCATCGAGAGCCTTGAAGAAATCTGCAATCGTCTCGGATGGAATGCCTTCAGCCTCAGGCGTGCTGCGCGGAAGCCCGTCGGCATAAGGCGTGAAATTCTGCGCCGAAACATTGAGGCAGCAGAGTGCTGCAAGGCAACAGATGGTTTTGGTCAAAGTGTTCATGTGATTATGTGGTTATTCAGTTATTGTCCGATCGCTTCCAGCAGGTCTTCCATGCTGCCGACCACTCCGTCGAATAGCTTGTACATCAGCTCAGGCTCCTGCATCTCAGGGATATAGACGAATACCCGGCGTCCGGCTCCGGCCATCCATCCCGCCTCGGTATGGGCGGAACGGCCGCTGGGCAGGACAAGCACGCAAGTATCCGCCCATTCCAGGGCCTCCAGGTCAGCCTTGAACTGCCTTTCGGCCTTGGGATGGTGGAGTCCCTCGGAGTATTCGTCAAAACTCCATTCCAGAGCCTTTTCATCGATGTCCGTCCAGCGGAATCCGTTGCCTCCATGCGGAGGATTGCGGAAATCATACACTTCATGCCCCTTGGCGCGGAGCGCCTCCACTACCGCCGGAAAGTACTTGTTCCTCCAGCTGGATGCTACATATATCTTAGCCATATTCCGTCGTCAATGAGTTGTTCTCTTCAAATATACTCATTTCCGGCGGAAAAACCTTTCCTTACGCTCCGTTATATAAGTCTGTGGGGTAGTTCCCGCTGAAACAGGCGGTGCAAAGCCCGGAACGGCCGGATGCTTTGAAGAGGGCCTGTTCGGAGAGATAGTGAAGGGAGTCCGCACCTATGTACCGGCAGATTTCCTCTTCACTGTGGTCAGAGCCTATCAACTGCTCTTTCGTGCCGGTGTCGATGCCATAAAAGCAGGGCCAGGCATATTTCGGGCTGGCTATGAGCATATGAACCTCCGTGGCCCCGGCATCGCGAAGCATCTTTACAATTTGCCTGGACGTAGTCCCGCGGACGATGGAATCATCAATGACAGCTATACGCTTTCCCTTCACAATGCTCCGTACCGGGGACAGTTTCATTTTGACCCCGATATCACGCATTGACTGGGCCGGCTGGATGAAGGTCCGGGCTACGTACATGTTTTTCAGTAAACCCATTTCCAGGGGCAAGCGGGCGGCTTCGGCATAGCCGATGGCCGCGCTCATGCTCGACTCGGGAACGCTTATGACTATATCCGCGGGGACGGGATGCTCCTCATACAGGAGTTTTCCCGTCCGTTTGCGGAATATGTGTACTCCACATCCTTCGATAATGCTGTCAGGACGAGCGAAATAGATATATTCCATTGAGCACATCCTTCTGCCTGGACATTGGGAATGACAGAAACTCTTAAGTCCGTCAGGGCCTATGCAGATGAGTTCTCCGGGCTCGACGTCCCTGAGGAATTCCGCTTTGAGAGCATCCAGGGCGCAGGTCTCGCTGGCGACGACATAACCGCTGCCAAGCCGTCCTATTGACAGCGGACGGAATCCGTATTTGTCCCTGCAGGCATACAGGACGCCATCGGCGAGCAAGACGGTGGAAAAAGCCCCGTCAAGCTGGTTTGCCGCCGCCATGATCCGGGTTATCCAGTCTCCGGTTTTCTGCTCTCCTATGAGATGTGCAAACAGTTCGCTGTCAGATGTGGAATGGAATAGATGACCCAGCGTTTCGAGACGTCCCTTGATACTGTCGGCATTGACGATGTTTCCGTTATGGGCAAGCGCAAAGCAACCGGCCCGGCAGGACATCCTGAACGGCTGTATGTTCTCCATTCCACCCACCTCGGTCGTCGGATATCTCACATGGCCTATGAGGATATCGCCTGGGAGGCCGACCAAAGCGGTCTCCGAGAAAACGTCCTTGACCAGGCCTTCGCCTTTGTGGATACGAATGGCTCCGTCGTGGCCGTATACCGCGATTCCGCATGCCTGCTGGCCTCTGTGCTGCAGCGCCTGCAGCGCCAGGAATGCCTGCCTTGATGCGTCCCTTACCCCGTAGATACCCAAAACGCCGCACTCCTCGTGCAGCTCGTCAAAGCAATGATTATAATTCATTTATGCAATTATACAGCCTGTCCATAGCTTCAATTGTCCTGGCCTTGTCCGAGAAGGACGTCAGCCTGAAGTATCCGCGCCCTGCTTTACCGAAACCCGATCCCGGAGTGATGACGATACCTGCCTTTTTCAGCAGGACATCGAAGAACTCCCAGTCATCCATTCCGCCCGGCGTCCGGGCCCAGACGTACGGGGCGTTCTCACCGCCGGAGGAGTGCAGCCCCGCCCGTTTCAATCCCTCACGTATGACGGCAGCATTGTCGAGATAGTATCGGATGCTTTCGCGGGTCTGCTCCCGTCCGTCCGGCGAATAAACTGCATACGCTCCACGCTGCGATACATATGAAGCCCCGTTGAACTTGCATCCTTGTCTGCGTTCCCAAAGAGCATTGAAAGACACATCATCTCCGTTCCGGTTCCTGCCGCGGAGTTCCTTCGGAATGACGGTGTAGCCACAGCGGATGCCCGTGAAGCCTGCCGTCTTTGAGAAACTCCGGAATTCCATCGCGCATTGCCGCGCACCTTCGATCTCATAGATCGAATGCGGGATGTCGGGGTCCTGGATAAAAGCCTCGTAGGCAGAATCGTACAGGATCAGGGAGCCGTTCCGTAAGGCATAGTCCACCCATCCTTCCAGTTTGGCGCGGGATATCACGGCGCCGGTAGGATTGTTCGGATAACAAAGATATACAATATCCAGTTTTTCATCGGGGATTTCTCCCGTAAAACCGTCATCTTCCGTGCAGGGAATGAACTTGATCCGCCTTCCGTCAATGACATTAGTGTCCACGTAGACGGGATAGACGGGGTCGATGATACCCACGGTATTCTCCTCCGAAAACAGGTCCAGGATATTCCCCAGGTCGCTTTTCGCTCCATCGCTGATGAAGACTTCCTCCGGATCGACGGTAATTCCCCGGGAGGCGTAGTCGCCTTGGACGACAGCCTCGCGGAGCCAGCCGTAACCGTGCTCCGGGCCGTATCCGTGGAACCTCTCCTGCACGGAGAGGTCGTCCACGGCCTCGTGCATGGCGCGGATTATGGCCGGAGCGATCGGGAGAGTAACATCCCCTATCCCCATACGTATGATGTCAGTCTCCGGAGAGGCCTCATGGAATGCGGCCACCCTTCGCGCAACCTCCTGGAACAGGTATCGATGTTCCAGACGGCAGTATCCTTCCTTGATCCGTATCATGTCTCAGTCCTCCATTTCAATGGTTCCTTCAAAAACCGTCGTGGCCGTGCCGGTCATGCGGATCTCCTTGGTGGCAGGGTCCCATGATACGTCCAGGGATCCGCCATCCATGATGACCGTGCATCCGTCAGGCCTTGTGTAACCGGCCATCGCTGCGGCGACTGCCGTGGCGCAGGCCCCGGTGCCGCAGGCCTGCGTGATGCCGCTGCCCCGCTCCCACACGCGCATGCGGATGTGCCTCTCGTCCAGAACCTGCGCGAACTCGATGTTGGCCCGATGGGGGAACATCAAGTCCTTCTCGAACAACGGTCCGGCTTCGGCTACCGGTGCTGCTTCGGCATCGGGGACGAACAGGACGAGATGGGGATTGCCGACATCGACTGCCGTTCCGCGGAAGCGCTTCCCGCAGGCGAAGAGGTCATCCAGTATCCAGTTCCCGCGATTTCCGTCGGGAAGATTGACCTCGAGAGGGACACCTTTACCCATATCGACGGTGACGTCCCGTACCTGTCCCTTGTCATTCAGATGAAGGTTCAGGACCTTGATGCCGGAGAGGGTTTCAAGCCTGATCACAGTCTTGTCCGACAGGCCCTTGTCGTGGATGTAGCGGCCTACGCAGCGTGAGCCGTTGCCGCACATCAGGGCCTCGGAGCCGTCAGCGTTGAATATCCTCATGCTGAAGTCGGCCTTGTCCGAGCTTCCTATGAGGATGATACCGTCGGAGCCTATACCCTTGTGCCTGTCACTCCACAGGACCGACAGCCGAGCCGGATCATCGATGGGATGCTCCATGGTGTTGATGTAGATGTAATCATTGCCGAGCCCGTGCATCTTGGTGAATGGAATCCGTCTCATACGCGTCCCTTCAGATAATCATCAACTTCCTGCGCGACAGCCCTTCCTCCGGCCAGGGCCCTCACTACGAGGCTGGTTCCGGTCTTGGCGTCGCCGGCCAGGAAAACGTTCGGGCCGAACTCCGGGTGCTGGGGCTTCAGGAAGCCCATCGCCAGCAGTACCATGTCGCAATCGATGATGCTCTTGCGGCCGGTAGGCTTCATCTGCGGGCGGCCTCCGTCCGGAGCCGGCAGCCAGTCGACCTCCTCGACTTCCACGCCGGCTACACGGCCCTTGCCGTCATCGAGGAAGCGGCAGGAGGACAGGCTCCACCGCCTGTCGCAGCCTTCCTCATGGCTGGTGGAAGTCCTCAGGATCATCGGCCATGCAGGCCAAGGTGTCGCAGGGTTGTACCCCTCCGGCGGTTTGGGCATGATCTCGATCTGGGTGACGTTCTTGCAGCCCTGGCGGTGGCAGGTGCCGATACAGTCGCTGCCGGTGTCGCCTCCGCCGATGACCAGGACGGTCCTTCCCTTGGCGGAGACGGTCTCTTCCTTGCTGAACTGCTCTCCTGCGAGCCTGCGGTTCTGCTGGGTTAGCAGGTCCAGGGCGAAGTAGATGCCCTTGAGTTCCCTTCCGGGAATGGACAGGTCGCGCGCCGTAGGCGTGCCGGTGGAAATGACATATGCGTCATATCCTTCAGGCAGATGCTCCGTGTCCACCGTCACGCCGTAGCGGAAGGTGATGCCTTCCTGCTCCAGCACGGCGATACGGCGGTCGATGACATACTTGTCCAACTTGAAATTGGGGATGCCGTAGCGGACGAGACCCCCTGCGGAGGGCATCTTTTCCAGCACGGTGACGTCATAGCCTCGCTTGTTGAGCTGGACGGCAGCGGAGAGCCCGGCAGGGCCGGCTCCGACCACGGCCACCTTCTTCCCGTTGCGGGGATAGGAACGCGGATGTACATAGCCTTCGCGGAACGCGCGCTCGATGATCGAGCACTCGTTCTCGCGTACGGTTACGGGCGCGTCCATGGCATGGTTGAGCACGCAGCTCTTCTCGCACAGCGCAGGACAGATGCGTCCGGTGAATTCCGGAAAGTCGTTGGTCTGCGACAGGAGCTTGTACGCAAGCTCCCATTTGCCCTTGCAGGCGGCATCCTGCCACTCGGGCTGGCGGTTGCCCAGGGGGCATGCCCAGTGGCAGAACGGTACGCCGCAGTCCATGCACCGGGAAGCCTGGAGCATGCGGTCGCCCTCGTTGAGGACCTGCTCCACTTCTCCGAAATTGGAGACTCTTTCAAATACCGGCCTGTGGCCGGCTTCCTGACGCGGTATGGTCAGGAATGCATTCGGGTTTCCCATATTCCGTATCCGTTAGTATTCCATTTGTACATTGTCTATCTTTTCATTGAGCTTGCGCAGCTGCTCCTCATGGAGGACCCTCTTGTACTCGATAGGAGTGACCTGGATGAAGTCCTCGGCGTATTCGGACCAATGCTCCAGCATCCTGGCGGCAAGGGCCGAGCCGGTCAGGCGGCGATGCTCAGCGATGAGGCTCTTGAGCTCCTCCATCCTGGCCTTCTCTTCGATCAGGCCAAGCTCTATCATCTCCATGTTGCAGTAGTAATCGAAGTTGTGGTCGGGGTCCCAGACGTAGGCAAGGCCTCCGGACATACCGGCAGCGAAATTGCGTCCGGTAGGTCCCAGGACCACGATACGTCCGCCGGTCATATACTCGCAGCAATGGTCTCCGACACCTTCCACCACGGCGGTGGCGCCGGAGTTGCGGACGGCGAAGCGTTCGCCGGCGCGTCCGGCCATGAACAACGAGCCGGACGTCGCGCCGTAGAGCAGCGTGTTGCCGGCGATGGTGTTCTCGGAAGCGTCGAAATGGGCGTCCGGGTCAGGCCGGACGATGATGCGGCCTCCGGAAAGGCCTTTGCCCAGATAGTCGTTCGCTTCGCCTTCAAGCCTGAAGTTCACGCCCTTCATCAGGAAGGCGCCGAAGCTTTGTCCTGCCGATCCGTGGAAGGTCACGTTGACGGTCCCGTCGGGCAGGCCTCCCTCACCGTAGCGCTCCGCGATACGGCCGGAAAGCAGCGCCCCGACGGTGCGGTCGGTGTTGGCTATGCCGTAGTGCAACGATACGCTGCGGCCGCTCTCCAGAGCGGGCTTGGCTGCCGCCAGGATATGCCTGTCGAGAACGTCTCCGAGCGTGTTCCTGTATCCGGGATCGGCGTGGAGATGACCTTCGCCGTTCTGGAACAGGAGACGTCCGAAGTCCAGCGTAGCTGCCTTCGAGCCGGCCTTGGCCTTGTCCACGGTGATGAGGTCCGTGCGTCCGACGATATCCTCAAACTTGCGGAATCCCATGTCTGCGAGGTACTCGCGCACCTCCTGAGCCAGGAAGCGGTAATAGTTGACGAGCGCGTCGCTGCAGCCGCGATACAGTTTGAGCAGCTGCGGGTTGCGCGTCGCGATGCCCATCGGGCAGGAGTTGGCGTGGCATTTACGCATGAGCACGCAGCCGAGCACGATAAGCTGCGCAGTGCCGAATCCGAACTCGTCGGCGCCCAGAAGGGCCATCGCGACGACGTCCCGGCCGGTCTTGAGCTGGCCGTCGGTCTGGAGTGTCACCCTGTCGCGGAGTCCGTTCTGGATCAGCGTCTGGCGTGTCTCGGACAGGCCGATCTCAGGCGGAAGTCCGGCATAGCGGATGGAGGACATCGGCGAAGCGCCTGTGCCTCCCTCGGCGCCGGAGATGACGATCAGGTCGGCCTTGGCCTTGGCTACGTTGACGTTACGAAGGTCGAAGATCAGCTGTGCCAGGTCCTCGATGGAGTAGATGTCATGGTGCGGCGGGGGAGAGATGAGGGATATGCCCGGGATGGAGTGGCGCGTACGGGCGATGATGCCGTCGACCTTGTATCCGGGCAGCTGTCCGCCTTCTCCCGGCTTCGCTCCCTGGGCGATCTTGATCTGGATCTCCCTTGCGTTGACGAGGTATTCGGTAGTCACTCCGAAGCGCCCGGAAGCGACCTGCTTGATGCCGCTGTTCTTTTCCGTATGGAAGCGCTCGCGGTCCTCTCCGCCTTCGCCGGTATTGCTGCGCGAACCGAGGCGGTTCAGGGCTTCTGCGATGGCCTCGTGGGCGCCCTGGCTTATGGCGCCGAAAGACATCGCGGCTCCGACGAAGCGCTTGACGATCTCTTCCACCGGCTCGACTTCCTCGATGGGAATGGGGTTGTGCCTGAAGGAGAAGAAGTCGCGCAGGAACAGGGGCTCCTTGTGGCCGTCCACGATGGAGGTGAACTCCTTGAACTTCCTGTAGTCTCCGGAACGGGTAGCCAGCTGCAGCGCAGCGATAGCCTCGGGTGTCCACGAGTGGGGAATACCATCCTTCCTGAAGGAGTACTGGCCGATATGGGGAAGGATGTCGGACACTTCGCAGTCGAATCCCTGCGCATGCATGCTGGCGGCGTCCTTTGCGATCCTGGACAGCGAGATGCCGCCGACGGTAGACGACGGCGTGCCGAAGTACTCTTTGAGAAGGTCGGCCCCGAGTCCTATGCTCTCGAATATCTTCGCTCCGCGGTAAGAACGTATGGTGGAGATGCCCATCTTGCTGAGGATCTTCTTGAGTCCCTTGTCCACGGCCTTGATGTAGTTGTCCCGGGCGGTCTCGAAGTCGAGCTGGAGGTCACCCTTCTTCACCAGGTCGTCGATGACGGCAAAAGCCATGTAAGGGTTGACCGCGCTGGCTCCATAGCCGAGCAGAAGGGCGGAGTGCATGGTTTCGCGTATCTCTCCGCTCTCGACGATAAGGGCTGTCTGGACGCGTTTCTGCGCCTTGACCAGGTAATGGTGGATGGCGCTGACGGCGAGCAGCGAAGGGATGGCGGCATGAGTCTCGTCAATGCCCCTGTCACTGAGGATGATGTAGTTGATACCGCGGTCCACGGAAGCTTCCGCTTCGCGGCACAGGCTGTCCAGGGCCTCCTTCATGCCGACCTCGCCCTTGGATTTCTCGAAGAGGATGGGCAGGACTTCCGTGTTGAAACCCTTGTAACGGATGTGGCACAGTATGTCGAGCTCGTCGTTTGTCAGGACAGGTTGGGGGAGCCTGACCATCTTGCAATGGCTCTCGTCCGGGGTGAGGATGTTCATGCCCACGGCTCCGATGTACTCCGTGAGGGACATCACGAGATCCTCGCGTATAGGGTCGATG
>ONNK01000117.1 GCA_900319185.1 uncultured Bacteroidales bacterium | reverse complement strand
AATCCGGCGGGCGCGGGTTATAACAAGGCCGCAGGTCCGGGCAGGCCGGCGGGCGCAGGTTACAGCGGCGTTTCCGGCTCAGGCAATCCGGCGGGCGCGGGTTATAACAAGGCCGCAGGTCCGGGCAGGCCGGCAGGCGCAGGTTACAGCGGCGTTTCCGGCTCAGGTAATCCGGCGGGCGCGGGTTACAGCGGCGTTTCAGGCTCGGGCAATCCGGCAGGCGCAGGTTACAGGGGTGCTCCCGGAGCTGCTTATGGCGGCGGTTATCACAATCCTTCAGGGGCGGGTTATCATGGCGCCGCAGGCGCAGGTTATAGCGGTGCCTACGGTCCGGGCAGCCCTGCAGGCGCAGGTTATATGGATCCTCCGCCGCGCACACCGTCAAGTGTCCAGGCTGAAATCAAGGGAACCCGCCATAAAAAAGAAGTTCCTCTATATATAACTATGATCGTACTGGGAGTTCTCGCCTGCACGATCATTATCCTCCATGATATATCCGGGGACGGCTTCATGTCCGAACTGCGCAAGTTGTTCGAAGATATGCCCGGGATGGGGCCATCTGATATTTCCAGACTCATCAGCGTTGTCTTTTTTGCAACCAGCATTATATTCGGAATCGGCTCACTGCTGCTGCTCTTCATTACAACCCTGGTCGGTGTGTACAGGCTCTACGCAGACCAGATGTCCTACAGTATCCGCGTCTCCGAGAGGAACTTCCCTGAAATCTACGCAAAAGTCCGGGAATACACCTGGCTGCTCGGGTGGAAAAAGGAGCCGGAGGTTTATGTCCAGCAGATGGGCGGAGCGGCATCGACGCAGGTCGATCCCAACTGGCAGCCCAGCGCCGAGGAGGAAGAGCTCGCTACATTCGCGAAGCAGATCCTCGCAGGTACCGAGGATGTCTGGACCAAGATTTTCGCACAGAATGGCAGGACATACGAGCCCCCGAAACTCGTACTGTTCTCCAACGCCGTCCAGTCCGGATGCGGCGGAGCGACCTCCTCTTCAGGTCCGTTCTACTGCAGTGCCGACCGCAGCGTGTATATCGACCTGTCGTTCTTCACTTCCATGAAGCGCCAGATCGGAGCTGACGGAGATTTCGCTTATGCGTACGTGATCGCCCACGAGGTCGGACATCATGTCCAGAACCTGCTCGGAACTCTCAACCAGGCTCATAGCCAGATGGCCCGGTCCAGCCAGGCCCAGAGCAACCAGATCAGCGTACGTCTCGAGCTTCAGGCTGACTTCTATGCAGGTATCTGGGGTTACTATGACAACAAGATGTTCGGTTCGCTCGAGGAAGGCGATATCGACGAGGCCCTCAATGCCGCTTCCAAGATCGGAGACGACTATCTCCAGAAGAAGTCCCAGGGCTATACCATCCCTGAGTCGTTCAACCACGGAACCTCCGCGCAGCGTCACAGGTGGCTCAAGAAGGGCCTCACCACCGGCAACCTCAGCCTCGGTGACACCTTCTCCCCTGCCTACAAGGACCTGTAGGATCTGACTTACATAGCTTTATTGTTCGCCCGTGCCGTCTCCGATGGTGCGCGCGATCTTGTCGATATTGAGGCTGCGGGCGGAAGCGTCGAGGATCTCCTTGTAGATACCGCCCTGCTTGTAGACTTCGTCAGGATTGCCGCCCTGCTCGACACGGCCCTCCTTGAGGGCATAAATCACGTCGCTGTCGATGATCTGCGAGATGCTGTGCGAGATGATGATGACAGTGCGGTTCTGCTTGATGGCATCGATACTGTTCTTGATCTGCTCCGTAGCCACGGCATCGAGGCTGGCTGTAGGCTCATCCAGGAAGATGATGGGAGGATTCTTCAGGAACATACGTGCGATGGCGACGCGCTGCTGCTGACCTCCGGAGAGGAGCGTAGCCTTGGTATTGAAGCCTTCCGGGAGGTTCTGGACCTGGTCCAGGAGATAGGCTTTCTTGGCCGCCATAAGTACCTCTGCATGAGTCGCATCCGGCTTTCCGTATTTGATGTTCTCCTCCACTGTCCCGTCGAAGATATGATTCTTCTGGAGCACGAGTCCGATATTCTCGCGCAGGTACTTGGTATCCCATTCACGCAGGTCTACGCCGTCGAGTTTGATACATCCGGAGTCAGGCACATAGAACTTGTCAAGCAAGTTCACGATCGTACTCTTTCCGGCACCTGAAAGACCAACGAAGGCGGTAATCTTGCCGGGGTCTATGGTCATGTTGATATTGTGGAGGGCCTTGTTGCCGTTGGGGTAGGTGAAGTCGACATTCTCAATCTCGAAATGGCCGCGGACAGTGCTGGGCTTGTAGCCGCCGGACGGCTCTATCTCGTCGTCGGAGTCGAGGATATCGAAGAATCCCTCGGCATATACAAGGGCCTCGTTCATGTTGTCAAATATCATCTGGAGCTGGCGGATCGGGGCTATCACGTTCGAGAACAACATGATGTGGTACATGATCTTACCGATGGTCATGCCGGGATAGCCGATGAGGACCAGATATGCCGTCAGGATGATGATGAGGACGGTGCCGACCTGCTGCACGAAACTCTTGAGACCGTCGAAGAGGAAGCTGACCTTACGGGTAGCCATCTGATTGTTTGTCAAGCGGATCTGCAAGTCGAGCTGCTTGTCTCCTTCAATCCTCTCACGATTGAAGGACTTGATGACGTTGATGCTCTCGATGATGTTCATGATGCCGTTGCTCTTCTGCTCATGGTAGGAGCGCATCTCACGCCTCCATCCGCGAAGTTTCTTGGCCTGAAGCCATGTGATCAGGAAGTATAGCGGAACGATGAAGAGAGCAGTGAGACCGACATAGATGTTCGCGGCAAAGATGAGGATGAGGGCGAGTCCTGCACTCGTGAACATGGGGAGGAGGTCGATGAAGACGTTGTTCACGGTATTAGTCAGGCTGTCCACTCCCCTGTCGATACGGGTCTGGAGCTTGCCGGGTTCATTGCCGTTGGCGGAGAAGAAAGCCATGCGGAAGGTCAGCATCTTCTCGATGACAGCCTGGGCAAGGTCGCGCGAGACAAGTATGCGCATGCGCATGCCGAAATACTTTTGCGCGAATCCTATCAGGACGGTCAGCACCTCCTTGCCGAGAAGTACGATGGAAATGATCGTGAGGATGCGTGCGGCCTTCGACCATGCAAAATCCTTGGCCGTCACCAGTGCATTGACGGAATCCACCGTCCTGTCAAGCACGATGGCATTGACCTGGGCGAACAATGAACTGATCAGGGTGAGGGTCAGTGTCGCCACCACAAGCCATTTGTAAGGGATGACATACTTCCAGATCTTGCCGAAGAGCTCCCAGATGGTCATGTTAGTCCGTTTCTTCATATCGTTTTCGGTATTTAAGGCTTCCAAGATTCTTGTAAAACAGCTTCCCGGATGTGTCGGAGACATATTTCACGTCACGGCGCTCCCAGGTGAGCGGATCTATGGCGAAAGTCACCGGGTCGCGCGGACCAGCCAGGGTGAATCCAAGCTCGCGGTATGCCCTGCCGTCAGACCATTCCAGGTCTGCATAGGTCATCACATCCTCCGGATGGACTTCAGAGACGAAGGCTTCAAGGAGCTTCCCCATCCCGCCTTCGACCCGTACTCCCGGAAGAGACGCATACCGGACCCACTCGTGGGACCGTACACGACGTCCGTCGATGACGGGGTTACGAGCCTTTGAAAAAGTCGCCACGGCGACAAGGTCGCCTGGCTGCGGGCCAGGAAGGTCTTTCGTTTCTCTCAACTGACCTTTTTCGCCGGTAACTCGTTCCACGAAAAGGCCGTAGCGGAAGCGGCTCAAGGCATCGCCGTAGCTGTGTGTCTGCGACAGGAAAGCGGCGGCCACGGCCCGCTCGATGCGCCTCACGGCGCAGTTGCGGGCATACACTTGCCGGAAGCGTCCGCAGTGCGCCAGCAGACGCAGGCGGACGGTCTTCCCCGCCGCGCGCCAGCGGTCTTCCGTCACGAAGACCGCCTTGCCCGCAAGGGGCGCGAGGGACAGGTACTGTTCCTCGGCGGCGGACATATCCCGGGCCGTTATCGGCACGGGCACGATATCCTGACGGTCTTCCAGTCCGTTCGACGACAGGAACTGGGATAATTCTCCGACAAAGTCCATTACTGCGAATCGATTATACAAATTTATTGAAAAACAACGAAAAACAAAGCGCAGGCCGGTTCATGCAATATGGATTTTTTAGTTATATTTGTACATTATATGTACAAGCCTTTGGAATAACGATAAAACCACACGATATGTACGACAACGAAAAAGGGCTCTATGTCGCCCACGGCCCGAAGGGTCCCATCTCCATCCTCGGTAAAATGGCCAACCGCCACGGACTCATCTCCGGAGCCACCGGTACCGGAAAGACCGTCACCCTCCAGGTGCTAGCAGAGAGTTTCTGCCAGGCCGGAGTCCCCTGCTTCATGGCCGACATGAAGGGCGACCTCAGCGGCATCAGCCAGGCCGGCAGCATGTCCGGCTTCATCCAGAAGCGCTGTGTAGAGTTCGGAATCGAGAACCCCGACTTCCACGGATGCCCCGTCCGTTTCTATGATGTCTTCGGCGAGCAGGGCCATCCCATGCGTACCACCATTTCCAATATGGGCCCCCAGCTCCTGGCCCGCCTCATGGGCCTCAACGAGACCCAGACAGGCGTGCTGAACATCGTCTTCCGCGTAGCCGACGACCGCGGTCTTCTGCTCCTTGACCTCAAGGACCTCCGCGCCATGCTCGGATATGTGGCTGAGCACGCCAGCGAGTTCACCGCCAATTACGGCACCGTCACCGCCATGAGCGTCGGCGCCATCCAGCGCGCGCTGCTCGAGCTCGAGAACCAAGGTGCAGCCAAATTCTTCGGCGAGCCTTCATTCGACATATATGACCTTATCCAGTGCGAGCAGGGCAAGGGCGTGATGAGCGTCCTCGCTGCCGACAAGCTCATGCTCAATCCCAAGCTTTACTCGACCTTCCTCCTCTGGCTCATGAGCGACCTGTACGCCCAGCTGCCCGAGGTCGGAGACATGGACCTCCCGAAGCTCGTGTTCTTCTTCGACGAGGCGCATACACTGTTCGACGATACGCCGAAGGCTCTCGTCAGCAAGATCGAGCAGGTCATCCGACTGATCCGAAGCAAGGGCGTCGGCATCTACTTCGTCACCCAGAACCCCACCGACGTTCCGGACAACATCGCCGGCCAGCTCGGAAACCGCGTCCAGCACGCGTTGCGCGCATATAGTCCCAAGGAGCAGAAGGTCGTCAAGGCCGCTGCCGAGACCTTCCGCGCCAATCCCGAGTTCAAGACCGAGGACGCCATCATGGAACTCGGCACCGGCGAGGCCCTCGTCTCGTTCCTCGACGAGAAGGGCGCTCCGACCATGGTCGAGCGCGCCAAGATCCTCTTCCCTCTCAGCCAGATCGGCGCCATCACCGACATCCAGCGCGAGACCATCATCAAGCAGTCGCGCGTGTACGGGCGTTACGACCATATGGTAGACCGCGAAAGTGCATTCGAGCTGCTCCTCGCCGAGAGCGAGGTAGCCGCGAAGGCCGCAGAGAAGGAACGCGAGGAGGCCGAAGCCGCAAAGGCTGCCGAAAAGAAAGCAAAGGAAGCAGCCAAGGAGGAAGAGCGCCAGAGCAAGGAAGCTGCCAA
>ONNK01000158.1 GCA_900319185.1 uncultured Bacteroidales bacterium | reverse complement strand
GCCTTCTGAGTGGTGGATGCGAGGGCGGCCTCATTGAAGTCGACCAGCTCGATCAGAGCCATCTCGGCGGCGTCTCCCTGACGGAAACCGGTGTGGAGCACGCGGGTGTATCCGCCCGGACGATCGGCGATCTTCGGAGCGACGGTACGGAAGAGCTCGGTGACGGCTTCCTTGTTCTTCAGGTAGCTGAACACTACGCGACGTGAATGTGTGGAATCTTCCTTGGACTTGGTGATGAGGGGCTCGACATAGCTTTTGAGGGCCTTAGCCTTCGCCACGGTGGTATTGATCCGCTTGTTGAGGATCAAGGAAGAAGCCATGTTGGCGAGGAGAGCCTTGCGGTGACCGCTCTTGCGACCAAGGTGATTGATTGCTTTATTGTGCCTCATTGTTATACGGTCTTTTTCTTGGGTTCAATATTATACTTGGTAACATCCATTCCAAACGAAAGCTTCATCTTCTCGACGAGGAGGTCTATCTCGTTGAGCGACTTGCGGCCGAAGTTGCGGAACTTCATGAGCTCAGCCCTGGAGTAGGACACAAGGTCGGCGAAGGTGTCGATGTCGGCAGCCTTCAGGCAGTTGAACGCCCTGACGGAGAGACCCATGTCGGAAAGCTTGGTCAGGAGGAGGTGGCGCATGCGCAGCGACTCCTCGTCAAGCTCCTTGGACTCGGACTCGGTAGCGGGACCGATGGTGACGGTACGCTCGTCGGTGAAAAGCTTGAAATGGTAAATGAGAATGCCGGCAGCATCCTGAAGGGCCGCGTTCGGAGAAATGGAACCGTCGGTAACGATCTCGAGGTTCAGTTTCTCGTAGTCGGTCTTCTGCTCGACGCGCCAGTTCTCGACGGTCCAGTTCACCTTCTTGATAGGGGTGTAGATGGCGTCGACGGCGATGGTGCCGATAGGCGTATTCTCATCCCTGCTCTCCTCGGCCGGAACGAAGCCGCGGCCCTTGGTGATGGTGATGGTGATCTCAAGCTTGACGGAAGGTTCGAGCGAACAGATATGCTGTTCGGGATTCAACACCTTGAAGGAAGACAATCCCTTTGAAATATCCTCGGCGGTAAACTCCTGCTTGCCGCTGATAACGATGTTTGCTACCTCGGAATCAACGCTCTCGACCATCCTCTTGAAACGGACCTGCTTGAGGTTGAGGATGATGTCCTGCATGCCCTCGATGACGCCGGGAATGGTGGCGAACTCGTGGTCCACGCCGGAGATCTTGATCTGACTGATAGCAAAGCCTTCAAGAGAAGCAAGGAGGATGCGGCGGAGGGCGTTGCCGATGGTCTGTCCGTATCCGGGCTCAAGGGGCCTGAATTCGAAACGGCCGACGGTGTCGGTGCCTTCGAGCATGATCACCTTGTCCGGTTTTTGAAATGCTAAGATTGCCATATTGTTAGGTGTTAAATGTTACTTGGAGTAGAGGTCGACGATGAGCTGCTCGTTGATGTTCTCCGGAACCTCGGCCCTGACGGGAGCGTTGAGGAACTTGCCAGACAGGGTCTGGGGATCGAACTCGAGCCAGGAGTACTTCGCCGCAGAAGCGACGCTGTTCTGGATGACCTCAAGGCTCTTGGAGCGCTCCCTGACTGCGACGGCGTCGCCCGGCTTCACGGTAGCGGACGGGATGTTGCAGACATTGCCGTTGAGGGTGATGTGATGATGCGACACAAGCTGCCTTGCAGCGGCCCTGGTGGGGGCGATACCGAGACGGTAGACGACGTTGTCAAGACGGGACTCGAGGAGGATGATGAGGTTCTCACCCTTCTGGCCGGCCATGCGGGAGGCCTTGTTGTAGGTGTTGTGGAACTGACGCTCGAGAACGCCGTACATATACTTGACTTTCTGCTTCTCCTTGAGCTGGGTGCCGTATTCCTTGGACTTCTTGCGCTTGGAAGCGAGACCGTGCTGTCCCGGAGGATAGTTGCGCTTCTCGAAATCCTTGTCTGCGCCGAAAATAGGCTCGCCGAACTTACGGGCGATCTTGGTGGTAGGACCAGTATATCTTGCCATGGTAATCTGTTTTTAATGTGGGAAAATTAAACTTTACGACGGCCTTTAGGTCTGCAACCGTTATGCGGCATAGGGGTGACGTCGATGATCTCGGTCACGATGATACCAGCATTGTTGATGGTCCTGATAGCGGACTCACGACCCGATCCGGGTCCCTTCACGTAAGCCTTGACCTTGCGGAGGCCGGCATCGTAAGCGGTCTTGGAAGCATCCTCGGCTGCCATCTGGGCAGCGTAAGGAGTGTTCTTCTTGGAACCGCGGAAGCCGCACTTTCCGGCCGAAGACCAGCTGATGACCTGGCCCTGGGCATTGGTAAGGGAAACGATGACATTGTTGAAGGTCGATGAAATATGGGCCTCGCCATAAGCGTCAACCTTGACAACCCTCTTTGATGTTGTAGTTTTCTTTGCCATAATTCATCAATTTTACTTGGTCGCCTTCTTCTTGTTGGCGACAGTCTTCTTCCTGCCCTTCCTGGTACGGGCGTTGTTCTTGGTGCTCTGGCCGCGGACGGGAAGACCGTTGCGGTGACGGATGCCTCTGTAGCAACCGATATCCATGAGACGCTTGATGTCCATCTGGACGGAGGAGCGGAGCTCACCTTCGATCTTGTAGTTGTCGCCGACCTCGGCACGGATGGCTGCGATCTGCTCGTCATTCCAGTCGCCAACCTTGATGCCATAATCGATGCCGCACTTGTCAAGGATCTTCTTGGCGGAGCTGCGGCCGATACCGAAGATATAGGTAAGGCCTATCTCCCCTCTCTTGTTGTTGGGTAAATCAACACCGGCTATTCTTGCCATAATTTATTCTATCGTTAACTTGTTATACAACTGAATATTATCCTTGGCGCATCTTGAACTTGGGGTTCTTCTTGCAGATCACATAGAGACGGCCTTTGCGTCTGACGATTTTGCAATCCTCGCTACGCTTTTTGATGGATGTTTTGACTTTCATATTGTGTAAATTTTATTTGTATCTGAAAGATATTCTGCCCTTTGTCAAATCATAAGGTGAAATTTCAACTCGGACCCTGTCGCCCAGAAGAATATGGATAAAGTTCATGCGCATCTTGCCTGAGATGTTGCAGAGAAGGACATGGCCGTTCTCAAGCTCCACCTTGAACATGGCGTTCGGAAGAGTCTCGATGACTTTTCCATCTTGTTCTATTGCTACTTGTTTCGACATTAAAATAACACTTTAAAAATTGATAGTTCCATCTTTCTCGATAAAATCATAGGTCGACAGCTGCTCGGCCCGGCCTTTACGGACAACAACCGTAAGTTCGTAATGAGCAGATTTGCGGTGATCGGCTGTGTGTACTGCCCAACCATTCCTAGCTAAATACACACCCCTGCCACCGGCATTGATCATCGGCTCGATACAGATAACCATTCCCTCGACGAGGTGAGTGCCCTTGCCCCTGCGCCCGTAGTTCGGGACGCCGGGTTCTTCGTGCATCTCCCTCCCGAGTCCGTGGCCTTCCAATT
>ONNK01000217.1 GCA_900319185.1 uncultured Bacteroidales bacterium | reverse complement strand
ACCGCCACGGTGGGGCGGTACTGGCGGATGGAATCCATCCGCGCCCGTACGCGGACTATCGCCAGCGAGTCCCCTTCGGGGTCGACGCTGGGCGCGATGAACCTGTTCTGTGCCAGGCACGGAATGGCGAGAAAAATGGTGAAGAGGATGATGAGCCTTCTCATTCGGCATCAGTTTCAGCAAGGCAAATATAACCAATCTTTTGGTGAAAACCGCTAAAACAATGACTTGATGAGGAACCACGCCACCGGCACCAGGAGCGCGGGCAGATAATTGAGGGTCTTGCAGTCCTTTATGTTGAGGATGGAGAGGCCTGAGGAGATGATGAGCACGCCTCCGACGATGGCAAGCTCGTTAACGAGCGTACCCTGCAGGAGAGGGGAGTTGGAGGCGAGTTTGGCGATCAGGAAGAACATGCCCTGCCAGCAGAACAGCACGGGCGCGGCCAGGACCATGCCTATGCCGAAAGTAGTGGCGAACACCATAGAGGTCACCAGATCCAGGGTGGAATTGGTGTAGAGGAAAGTGTTGTCGCCGTTCAGTGCGCTCATGACCGGACCGACTATGGAGAAAGTACCTATGCAGTAGAGAAGGCAGGCGGAGATAAGGCCCTTGGCGAGACCCTCGCCGGTGCGCTGGGCGACGAGCCGTTTCACGCGGCCGTCAAGGTCCAGCGCCGTGCCTATGATGCCGCCTATGGCCAGGCTCAGGATGAAGAGTACAGGGAACTCGCTCTTCGGCATGTTCTGCACGAAGGAATTGGCACCGAGCGCCAGGGAAGCGAGACCCATGGCGTTGAAGAGGGTGGTGGAATACTTTTCGCCGAGACCTTTCTTGAAAAGGGTCCCGACGAGCGAACCGACGATGATGCAGCCGGTATTGACAATCGTTCCGAGCATAAATATACTACTGACTTCCGTAAAGGTAGGAATTAATCCCGGCTTTTTGAGTATATTTGGAAAAAAATGAAGATGCCGATGAAACGATCCTTCCTACTGCTGGTCTTGCTGATGGCCGTCATATTCCCTGTGTCGGCCCAGGATTTTCCCAATTTCCGCATTCCGGAACGCATAACCTCTCCGGAGATGGCGGGGGATACCGTCATACTGCGTTTCGCAGGGGAGTACCTGTCCGACGTGCGTGTGGAAGGCAGCTGGTCGCAGGCCCCGGTGCCGATGACCAAGGTCGAAGGCGTATGGGAGCTCAGGCTGGTGGGGCTGCAGGGTGATTTCTATACTTACCGGTACATTGCCGACGGCGTTCCTGCGCTGGACCCCTCTAATACTAACGTTCAGTATCATGGTACAGACTACCGCAACTTCTTTATCGTGGACGGACCGCGCACCCAGGGATATGTCCAGGCCTCGCACCGTGGTGGTGTATCGTTCGTCTGGTACGACAGCAAGCTGATGGGCACCAACCGCCGCATGGCCGTCTACACTCCTTACGGATATGGGCGCGACAAGCGCAAGCAGTACCCCGTGCTCTATCTCCTTCACGATGAAGGGGGCGACGAGGAGGCATGGCTCACGATGGGGCGCATCGCACAGGTGCTTGACCGTCTCATCGAGACGGGACGCGCTGTGCCTATGATAGTCGTCATGCCCAACTGCGATCCTGTGATGCAGGCGGCTCCGACTCTCGGCCTGCCCGAAGTCCGCACTTCCCGTACCGCTTCATCCTCGGTATTCATGAGCAGCCTCGTCAACGAGATCATTCCATTCGTCCAGGCCAATTACCTCGCGATACCGCGCAAGTCCGGCCGCGCCGTAGGAGGTATAGGGCGCGGCGGCACGACGGTCATCAACACCGCCGTCATGTTTCCGGACCTCTTTGACTTCGTACTGCCCCTGAGCTGCGGAGTGGAGGACAACGGTCATCTCGTCGATGACTTCCTCAGGATCAAGAAGGCCGGCATCAAGCTCTTCTGGACCGGCTGCGGTACGATGGACCAGGTGGCGTACGCCCCGTCGCAGACCCTGCACGAGACACTGTCGTACATACATCTCGACCATACCTTCTATGTGATGACGGGAGGACGCGACTGGAATATCT
>ONNK01000116.1 GCA_900319185.1 uncultured Bacteroidales bacterium | reverse complement strand
GCCGTCCGCCACCGCGTCGAAGAAATCAAGCGTGTAGGTCATGTCAGGCAGCAGGTCCTCTTCGAATGTCACCACCACGGACTTGCCCTTGATCCGGCTCTTGGGCGGTCTTGACTGGGGAGGGGAGAGTACGATGTTGGAAGCCTTCTTGATGTTCACGTATTCGTCGAAGGTGAAGGTGAAAGTCGTACCGTGCAACGGTACGTTCACCGACTTGTGGCCAGGCGAGAACTTGACGATCCTGGGAGGGATCGTGTCCTTGGCCCCGCCGGACGGGGCCTTGGTGGTGTTCGCGCACGAATGCGAGAACATCATCGAGCCCAGCACCAACGCGACGGGGATGGCCGGGAAAAACCTTGACAGTATGCTGTTGTTCCTCATATATCCGTTCTGACGATCTTCTGGATGCCGTCTATGCGGCCCAGGTTCTGGATGATTGAATCGAGTACCTCCTTGTCATGGACGAGCAGTTCGATGTATCCCTCGAAAATCCCGTCCTCGGATCCCATGTAGACCTTCCGCATGTTGACACCGAGCACTTCGGAGATGTAGTGGGAGATGGAGTTCAGCAGTCCGACCTTGTCGATGCCGCGGAGCGAAATGCGTACCGGGAAAGCCTGGTTGCCGTCCGACATGTCCCATTCGGGTATGACCACCATGTCACCGTACTTGGAAGCCATGCTTCCGGCCACGGAGCAGGATTTCTTGTGGATGGTCACGACGCCGTCAGGAGTCCTGAACCCAAGGATGGGATCTCCCGGGATAGGATTGCAACAGGAGGCCAGTACAAACTTCCTGCCACTGGGATCGTCAGCCTTGACCTTGAAGTGCTCCGCCTTCACGGAAGCAACCGGGGTGACTTCGGGAAAGATGGCTTTCACTATTGTCCCGGGCTTGACTATCCCGAGACCTAGACGGAAGAAGAATTCGTCCATGTCCCTGATCTGGGCAGTCTCTAGTATCTTCTGCTCGTTCTTCTTGGTCTTGGGTATGCCGTTGTTGGACATCTCGTTCTCGTACATCTGGCGCCCGCGGGCGGCGATCTCCGTACGGTTGTCCTTGAAACTCTCTATGACGATGTTCCTTGCATGGCGGGTGACCAGGAACTGCAGCCACTCCATCTTGGGACGCGCGTTCTGTGCCGTGATGACCTCGACCTGGTCGCCTGTATGAAGCACATACGACAGGGGGACGAGTTTCATGTTGACCTTGGCCGCTATGGCCTTGTTCCCTATATGGGTGTGGATAAGGTAAGCGAAATCCAGCGCCGTAGCACCTTTCTGGATGGATTTCTGCTCACCCTTGGGAGTGAAGACTATGATGTCGCTGCTGACAAGGTCGTTGTGTATGATGTCGAGTAGCTCCAATGCTCCGACGTCGGGGCTGACGAGGATTTCCTTGACCTTGGCCAGCCACTTGTCCATCTCGCTGTCGTTCTCTCCGACATAACCTTCGTTCTTGTATGCCCAGTGGGCTGCAATGCCCTTCTCAGCGATGTCGTCCATGCGCTTGGAGCGTATCTGCACCTCGATCCAGATACCGATCTGGCTCATCAGGGTGCAGTGGAGCGCTTCGTAGCCATTGCTCTTCGGGTGCTTTACCCAGTCTCTCACGCGGCTGGGCTGGTACTTGTAAATGCCGGTGATGATGGAGAAGATGTGGTAGCATTGGTTGCGCTCCGTCTCCTTGGAGTCTGCAGGTGGAGTGAAGATGATGCGGACGGCATACAGGTCGTACACCTGCTCGAACTCGACGTTCTTGGTCCTCATCTTGTTCCAGACCGAATACGGGGTCTTGATGCGCTTCTTGATCTCGAACTGGAATCCGGCATCCGTCAGGGCAGCCGATATAGGTGCAATGAACTCGTCGATGCTCTTGTCCTTGTCCACTACGCTCTCGTCGATGCGTTGTGAGATCTCGCGGTATGCATCGGGCTCCTTGTATTTGAGCCAGATGTTCTCCATCTCAGACTTGACCTCGTAGAGACCGAGTCGATGGGCGAGGGGGATGAAGATGAACATCGTCTCGCTGAGGACCTTGTCGCGCTTGTGCTCGGGCATGAACTCGATGGTCCTGCAGTTGTGCAGGCGGTCGGCAAGCTTGATCAGGACAACGCGGACGTCATCGTTGAGGGTCAGGAGTATGCGCTTGAAATTCTCTGCCTGGAGGGTGTCGACCTGCTTGTAGTGATTGTCCTTCCTGTTCTCATTGTCGAGCACGGTCTTGATCTTGGTGAGACCGTCCACAAGCGAGGCTATCTTGTCCCCGAAGAGGTTGCGGATGTCCTCGATGGTGAAATCGGTATCTTCGACGACGTCGTGCAGGATGGCGGCACAGATGGACTTGCAGCCGAGACCGATGTTCTCGACGACGATCCTGGCTACGGCGATGGGGTGGAGCATGTAAGGCTCGCCCGAGCGCCTGCGAACGTTCTTGTGCGCCTCGTTGGCGAACTCAAAAGCCTTCTGGACAAGCGCCATTTCCGCGTCCGTCCGGCATCGCCGGGCAGCCACCTCCTTCAACCCTTCATACTCCTGGTTTATGAGGTCGTAGTCTTTCTGCGTGAACTTGGAAAAACTCATATGCTTCAGTCCTCCATGTCTTCTTTCATTTCCTCCCTGATGCGGTCCCACATGGGGGTAAAGTCCTTCAGGCGGCCTTCAGGGATATGGTAACTGTCAACGTTCTGTATGCCGTAGCAGAGCTGGGCTCCGTATATGACGATCTGCCAACTGTAGTTGAGCCAGATAAGGAACAGCGGTATGGCGGCGAGTACTCCGTAGACCGCGTTCAGGCGTGTCACGAATATCTGCGTCTTGAGGTAGACGAACTGGAACAGGACGAAGACGAATCCTGACACCAACGCCGCTATGAAGGCATTCCTGTAATAGACCTTGGGGGCGGGGATGAACTTGTACATGGCCGAGAAGGTGAACACCGTGACGGCATAGAAGACCACCCAGCCCAGGAAAGTCATGAATCCGGAAACCTCGGCGATGTGTACCCGGATACCCACGAGGCTCGTGATATTGGAGTAGATCGCAATCCCGGCACCGAAGATAAAGACGATGAAAGGAGCGAGGAACAAGGTCAGGAAATAGAAAGAGAAGCGCGTATAGAGCTTGCGCGGGATCTTCCTGATGCCCCAGACGTTGTTGAAAACCCTTTCGATCTGGAAGAAGAGCCAGATGATGGTCCACAGGAATGCGAACGCACCGATGACGCCCACTATGCCGGACCGTGCGATGTGCACGATGTTATCGGCCTTGTCCAGAACCGTATCGATAAACTCGGGATTGGAGGGAAGTATTTCGTGGGCGAATACGGAGAGTTTGTCGTTGACGCCCAGGCCGCCGCCTATGGCGAATATGAAAGCGGCGAACGGAACGATGGCCAGGGCGGAGAAATAGCTCAATGCCACGCACTGGAACCCCATCCGCTTCTCGGCAAACTCGTTGAACGTGATACGGACAAGCTTGATGAAACGGACGATCCTCCGTTTCGCTCCTGACAGGCCTTCGACATTCAGTTCCCACAACTGGTCGCTGAACAGTTTACCCGACACGTTCTTTATCCTCTTGATATCCATAAAGCTATCCGAATAATGTCAATTCATCGTCCTTGTCCGCCGGGGCGGACTCAGTATGCTCCATGGCGGGCAGCATGGCGAAGAACTCATCTTCGCCTATCACCGGTATGCCCAGCTCTTCACATTTGCGGACCTTCTCGGGGCCCGGCTTGGAGCCGGCGAGTAGGAAGGAGGTCTTGCCGCTGACGGAGCCGCTGCTGCGACCTCCGTGGCGTTCGACGAGGGCCTTTATCTCGTCACGCGAGAGCGAGAAATTGCCGGAAACGACCACTGTCTTGCCTGCAAGTGCGTCCGAGCCGGCGACAGCCTGTCCCTCCTCCAGCGAGAACTTCAGCCCGGCTTCCTTGAGGCGCCGGACATCTCTGATGTGACGCTCGTCCTTGAAGAAATCCACTACGCTCTGCGCTATGACTTCTCCAACGTCCTGGACGGCGAGGAGTTCCTCCTTGGAGGCGGCTGCTACGGCGTCAATGTCGCCGAAATGCCTCGCGATCTCCTTGGCGGTCGACTCGCCGACATAGCGGATGCCGAGGGCGAAAAGTACGCGCTCGAAGGGCACGGACCGTGATGCGCGCAGGCTCTCGAGGAATCGCTCCGCCGAGCGGTCCTTCCAGCCTTCGAGCATAAGCAATCCGCCTTTTTTCAGGTCGTAAAGGTCCGCAGGCGTGCGTACCAGGCCGAGATTGTAGAACTGCTCGACCGTGGCTTCGCCTGCCAGTATGTTCATGGCCTTGCGGCCCATGAAATGCAGTAGCCGTCCCTTGATCTGCATGGGACATCCGTCGGTGTTGGGACAGAACCATTTGGCCTCGTCACCCTCTCGCACGAGCGGAGTGCCGCAGTCGGGGCAGACGTCGGGGAAGACCGGCGGCTCGGAATCCTGAGGCCGCCTGGACAGCTCCACCGCAGTGATCTTTGGGATGATCTCACCGCCCTTTTCCACATACACGCTGTCTCCGATGCGTATGTCCAGCAGGGCCATCTGGTCGGCGTTGTTGAGGGTGGCGCGCTTGACCATGGTGCCGGAAAGCAGCACGGGCTCGAGATTGGCGACAGGTGTCACCGCGCCTGTGCGCCCGACCTGGTAGTCGATCGATACGACGCGGGTAAGGGCCTGCTCAGCCTTGAACTTATATGCTACGGCCCAGCGCGGGGACTTCGCTGTAAAGCCCAGGGTGCGCTGGAAGGCCATTTCATTGATCTTGATGACTATGCCGTCGGTGGCGAAGGGAAGGGCCTTGCGGCCGGTGTCCCATTCGTCGATGTAAGCCTCGATCTCCTCGATGCCGTGGCAGATGCGCCTCTTGTCTGAGACGGGGAGTCCCCAGCTCTCTGCGGCACGAAGTGCCTGGTCGTGGGTCTCGAAGGACAGGCTCTCGCTCGGTATGTGGTAGAGTGTGCACCAGAGTCCCCGGTGCGCAACCTCCTCGGGATCGAGGAGCTTGAGCGAACCGGATGCGGCATTGCGCGGGTTGGCGAAAGGCGCTTCCTCCTGCTCGATGCGTTCCCGGTTGAGGCGGTCGAAAGCTTCGTAAGGCATCAGTATCTCGCCCCTGATCTCAAATTCGGGCGGATAATCGCCGTGAAGCTGCTGCGGGATGTTGGAGATACGGCGGACATTGTCCGTGACGTCATCGCCGACCACGCCGTCTCCGCGCGTCAGTGCGCGGAAAAGCTTTCCGTCCCTATACTCCAGGCAAATGGCTGTCCCGTCGAACTTGAGCTCGCAGCAATAGGTGAATGAGGTGTCGAGGGTCTTGTCAGCGCGCTGCGCGAATGCCTCGACCTCTTCGATGCTGTAGGTATTGCCAAGCGAAAGCATGGGGAAGCGGTGCGGATAATGCGCGAACTCCCGGCGGATGCCGGGCTCGGCATTCTCGCCGGCGCCCTGGGTCTCCAGGTCGCTTCCGACACGCTGGGTGGGGGAGTCCGGAACGAGGAACTCGGGAAATGCCTTCTCGAGGTCCTCGAGCTCGTACATGAGGTGGTCATACTCGTAGTCGCTGATAACGGGAGCGTTGTCCACGTAGTACCTGCGACTGTTGTCCCGGATGACCTCCCGGAGCTCCTCAATCCGTTTTTTCGCTTCTTCTCTGTCCATATTGCGCTTTAATCGTCAAATATAGCCATTTTAATTGAAAAAGCCGCCGGTTCCCGGTGGAATCGGCGGCTTTTTCAATCGCGGTATAGCCTACGGCTATTCGTGCTCGAGCTTGAGGGT
>ONNK01000229.1 GCA_900319185.1 uncultured Bacteroidales bacterium | reverse complement strand
ACATGATGTACGGCATCATGGCGGAGAAGGACGTGAAGCTCTCGTCCGTCGTCCGCGCGCTCAAAGAGGGAATCACCCCCAAAAAGGTCGAGGACAGGCTCAGCCGGATGCTCTCGTCCAAGGGGCTTGAACGTGGACTGCACGACGCCATCGCGGCGGATGGGGCGGGGAAGGTCCATCAGGACACGCTCGTCATCCTCGACCCGTCCGACGTGCAGAAGCCCCATGCGAAGAAGATGGAGCACCTCGCCAAGGTCTGGGACGGCAGCAAGGGCGACGTGGGCGACAATCTGGGGTACTGGGGCTGCATGGCGGTCGCCTGCGAGAGCGGAGGGCGCAGGCCTGTGCCGCTGCATTTCAGGCTGTGGTCCGCGGACTCGCCGGGGTTCGTAAGCGAGAACGACGAGGTGGAGGGCATCGTAAAGGCCATATCGAAGCACACGAAGAAGCGCGGCATATACGTCTACGACAGGGGCGGGGACAACATCGAGTTCTACCGGTTCCTGCTGTCGATGGGGCTGGATTTCATCGTGAGGCTGAAGGATCGCTACGTCAGGAGCTGGAAGCGCACGGTCATGTGCGGAGAGCTCGCCTGGGATTGCCGCATGCGGTACCGGGAGGTGGTGGTGTTCGACCACCACGGGGAGGAAAAGCGCGTGACGATAGAGTTCGGGGTCGTTCCGGTGCGACTCCCGGACATCCCGGACAGGCTGCTGCACATGGTCGTCGTCAGGGGCTTCGGCAAGAAGCCGATGATGCTGCTGACGACGCTCGCGAAAAGCACGTCGCGCGAGGCGCTCTGGCAGGTGGTCGAGGGGTACATCACGCGATGGAGGGTCGAGGACACCATCCGCCACGTCAAGCAGTCTTACAGACTGGAGGACATACGCCTGTTCAGGTACGGCAAGCTCAAGGCCATGGCTGCGATCGTCCTTGCGACCATATACTTCAGCATGGCGTGGATCGGCAACTCGGAGAAGCACGCGGTGATCGCAAGGAGCGTCGCGAGGATGTCGTTCCGCATACACGGCGTGCCGGACTTCCACTTCTACGCCATCGCTGACGGCGCGAGCGACATCCTGAAGGGCCGCAGTGGAAGATGGCGGGGGTTCGACCCTGCTGAGGCCCAAAAGGAGGCCGACGCGTCGCTCTTCGCGTTCTTCGGACTCAACACCGGATGACGGGGACCCACCCCCTCGACATCTTCTGCTCCCGCACGGAAACGCCTCCGCGTTCCCGTAGCCGAATTTTCACTTGCGGCAATGCGCAAATCGCCACTTCACCCTTCGTTTACAGGGGTACGGCTGTTTTTATGCCCGAAAAATTGGGGAACCTCCAATTGCGCACCGCTTCGGTCAGCACTGGCGGAGACGTGGCGCATGCGTTTTTCACAGTGTGTCGCCGACCTGGATGGTCACAGTGGCGCTGTCGCCGGACGCGGTGGTGCAAGTGACGGCGTGCCGGCCGGGCGTCGGCTCCACCCCAATCGTCTTGAGATAGAGCTTCGTGAGGTCCGCTTCGCCCCAGTCATCCTCCGTGTCGGAGCTGATGATGACGGTCTTGCTCCAGCCGTTGGTGATGCCGGAAGACTGGCTCCCGAAGACTGGCTCCCGGACATCTTCACGACCAACTTATAAGGGCTGGGCTCGTGCTTGATGCCGCCGAAGATGACGAGTTGAGGGGTAATCTCCACGTTGGAGTAAGAAACGTTGGGGACGGCGACCACGGCTATAGGCGCGTCCGTAATCATAACTTCGCCGGCCATCACCCGGTTGGCGTTCAGACGGACATACAGGTTGATTCCCGTCAGTTGGGCCTTCTGCCCGAAGACCGACTGGCCGGAGGTGTGCTCAGCCAGCCGCTCCCAATCTTTCATTTGGGAATCCGTCAGTGTCTTGTACGATTTGGTGATCTTGGAAAGCGAAGCCCGGCGGACTACCTGGGCGGAAGTGGTCTGCCCTGTAGGCCAGGACCGGACCGAAAGGATGCTACGGCCGCCGACCTGTCTGGCCGTAACACCCTTTGCGGAACCGGAGAAGCCCCCGAAAGCAATGGAAGGAAGGGCAATCATAGGTTTAAGTTTAGGTTAAGTAAAGGTTTAGGTCACCGTTATCAACTCTCTGATTGCAAATTTAATAATAATTATTTACAATTCAAAACCAAATGATTGCACTATCTTACATAAAGTGATACTTTAAATAAAATGGGTAAATAAAATTTCTGGTTGGATTTCTCTCTAAAAGGATAGATTTCCCACCTCGGTGAAAGGGAGGATGTGGTTGGAAAGGCCGCACTCTCCCTTTGCTGTTGGTCAAAATCTTTGGTTGGAAATAATGTGGAAGTTATATACCTTAAAGCCACGAAAAACCAAGGTCTTTTACAAATATAATAACCTGAAAATCAACAAGTTAAGACAATATTTTTATTTTTGTCA
>ONNK01000114.1 GCA_900319185.1 uncultured Bacteroidales bacterium | reverse complement strand
TGGGCCTCGGCGATGTTCTTAGCTTCCTTGTGTGCGCGCTGGCGGATGGTCTCCTCGTGCTGCTTGCTGGCGGAGGGGGTGCCGATGGTGGCAAATCCCTGGGGAACGAGGTAATTGAGAGCGTAACCAGTCTTAACTTCTACGATTTCACCGGCCTCGCCGAGATTCGCAACGTCTTTCTTCAAAATGATCTTCATAACTCTCAATTATTTAAGGAGGTCAGTAACATACGGAAGCAGAGCGATCGAACGGGCGCGCTTGATGGCCTGGGCGACCTTTCTCTGGAACTTGAGGGAAGTGCCGGTGATGCGGCGGGGGAGGATCTTGCCCTGCTCGTTGAGGAACTTCTTGAGGAACTCGGCGTCCTTGTAATCGACATACTTGATGCCGGCTTTCTTGAAGCGGCAATACTTCTTCTTGCGAACCTCTACGGTAGGAGGGTTCAGGTAGCGGATCTCACCATTGTTGTTGTTCTGTGCCATAATGATTCCTCCTTTTACTCTTCGGTTACGGTTTCTTCCTCAGCCTTGGGAGCCTCCTCCTCGACTGCGGGAGCGGGAGCGGCCTGGGCGTTGGCTTTGTTGTTCCTTCTCTTCTCGGCGTAAGCGGCGGCGTTCTTGTCGAGAGCGACGGTGAGGTAGCGGAGGATCCGCTCGTCACGGCGATACTGGGTCTCGAGGGTGGCCACGAACTCGGGCTCGGCCTTGAATTCGATCAGGTAGTAGAATCCTGATGTCTTGTGCTGGATGGAGTAAGCAAGCTGCTTGAGACCCCAGTCCTCTTCGTACACAACCTCACCTCCATTGGCCTTGATGAGATCGGTGTACTTGGCAACCGCATCCTTCATCTGAGTATCAGACAAAACGGGAGTTGCAATGAATACGGTTTCGTACTGTTTCAACATCTTGTTGGAAATTAATGATTTAATAAAACTATACAACCCTTGGTGGATCGTAAAATCCGCAAAGGGCTGCAAATATAGGGTTTATTTCGGTGAAAACCAAATCTTTTTCGCACGCGCGATTAGATGTTGACGTCCTCCAGCTCCTCCTCGGAGCGGAGGTTCTCGCGGATGAAGTTCTGGCGCTCTATCGTGTTGTCTCCCATGTAGAAGGACATGATGTCGGAGATGGACTCCTCGTCAGAGAGTTTCACGGGGTCAAGCCTCATGTTCTCGCCTATGAAATCCACGAACTCGTTGGACGAGATCTCGCCCAGACCTTTGAAGCGGGTGATCTCCACTCCGGTCTTGAGCTCCTTGACGGCGGCTTCCTTCTCGTCGATCGAGTAGCAGTATTTAGTCGCTTTCTTGTTCCTGACACGGAAGAGGGGAGTCTGGAGGATATGGACATGGCCCCTTCGGATCAGGTCGGGATAGTACTTCATGATGAAGGTGAGCACGAGCATGCGGATGTGCATGCCGTCGTCATCGGCATCGGTCGCGACGATGATGTTGTTGTAGCGGAGATTCTCGAGGTCGTCCTCGACGCCGAGGGCTGAGATAAGCAGGTTAAGCTCTTCATTCTCAGCGACTTTCTTGCGGCTTTCCTTGTAGCAGTTGATAGGTTTTCCGCGCAGGCTGAACACCGCCTGGTTGTTGGCGTTGCGCACCTTGGTGATGGTTCCGCTTGCGGAGTCGCCCTCAGTGATGAAGATGCTGGACCTTTCGATGTCGTCGGCGGTCTTCTCCGTCACCTTGTCGTTGAAATGGAAGCGGCAGTCGCGCAGCTTGCGGTTGTAGACGTTTGCCCTCTTGTTGCGCTCGCGGGTCTTTTTCTGTATGCTGGAGATCTCCTCACGCTCCTTCTGCGAAGCCTTGATCTTCTCTTCGATGACGGGCTGGAGCTCCTTGTGGATCGTCAGGTAATTGTTGAGGTTCTTCGAAATGAAGTCATTGACGAAGCTGCGGATGGTAGGACCGATGTCGGTAGTGAGCACGCCGTCCTTGCCCTTGACCTGCTTCTCCCACATGTATGTGGAACCGAGCTTGGTCTTGGTCTGGCCCTCGAAATTGGGCTCCTGGATCTGGATGCTGATGGCTCCGACGATGCCCTGGCGGCAGTCGACGGGATCGTAGTTCTTCTTGAAGAACTCCTTGAGCGTCTTGGCGACCGCTTCGCGGTAGGCCGCGAGGTGCGTGCCGCCGTCGCGGGTGTTCTGGCCGTTGACGAAGGAAGAGATGTTCTCGCCGTAGGCGTTGCCGTGCGAGAGGACGATCTCGATATCCTCGCCCTCGAGGTGGATGGGAGGGTAGAGGGGAGTCTCGGAGAGGTTTTCGTTCACGAGGTCGAGGAGGCCGTTCTCGGACTTGTAGGACTCGCCGTTGAAGACAAGCGTGAGGCCCTTCTTCAGGTACGAGTAGTTCTTGACCATCGTCCTGACATAGTCCATGTTGTAGCTGAATTTGCTGAACATCATGGAGTCCGGCTTGAAGACCACCAGGGTGCCGTTCTTTTCCTTGGTCTCGCCCCGGCCGCTGTCCTTGAGCTCTCCGCGCTCGAAACGCGCCCAGGAGCACTCACCGTCGCGGTGCGAGCAGACGTAGAAGGACTCGGAGAGGGCGTTGACGGCCTTGGTGCCGACGCCGTTGAGGCCGACGGACTTCTTGAAGGCCTTGTCGTCGAACTTGCCGCCCGTGTTGAGGATGCTCGTGGCCTTGATGACTGAGTCGAGGGGGATGCCTCGGCCGAAGTCGCGCACGGAGACCTCGTCATTCTCTATGTTTATCTGGACCTGCTTACCGAATCCCATGGCATACTCGTCGATGGAGTTGTCCACGATCTCCTTGAGCAGCACGTAGATACCGTCACCTTCCTTGCTTCCGTCACCGAGGCGGCCGATGTACATGCCCGGGCGCAGCCGGATATGCTCGACTCCTTCGATGGTTTTTATGTTGTCGTCAGTGTAGTTGGTGACAGGTGTATTGGCCATAGTGTTCTATTTGCGATATTTCCGCAAATATACAAAAATTATTGGATCGTCCCTGCGATTTGCAGGGATATCACCGGCCTGAAAGGGGAGTTTGTGAAAAGATTGAGTGCGATGATGTTCTCGCCCTTGGGCATGCCCTTGGTATCGAGCTCGACCACGATCCTGCCTTTCTTGCCGGGCGCGCACTTCTCCATCTCCTTGACCTTGACGTTGCTGCAGTCGGCGTCGAGCTTGAAGAACTCCGAGTCCATCTTGCCTTTGTTGGTATACTCGAAGGTAAGGGTGGTCTTGGCTCCGGAAGCGAGCTTGCCGAAGCTGACGGTGCTCTTGGTGAAGGTGGGATTGGCCATGTCGTTCTTGTAGTCGGTGGGGAGGCTGGAGAAGTTCTCCTTGGTCACAGCCCAGAAGGCGATCTCGCCCTTGCCGATGCCGACGCGGGGGTTGGGCTCGGAATAGAAGTTCTCCGTGCCTTCCTCCTTCTCCTTAGCGGGGAGCTTTCCGGTGGCCTTGTAGCGGCGTCCGTCGATAACGGGAGTGGCGTAGTACCAGTTCTTGCCCCAGCGTTGCCTGCTGGCTTCGATGTTATAGGTGAGGTTGGCCACGCTCTTGGCGGGGACGGGATTGGGAAAGACACTGAGGGTGAGGCCCTCGGAGACATCCTCGAACTCGACCTTCATCGGGGTGATGCCGACGTTGGCGATGACGATGTTGCCGCTCTTGACCTCCCTCTGGGAGAGATTGCCGACCTTGTTCTCAAGGGTCTTGACACCCATGTTGCCGATCTTCAGCGAATAAGTCTCCTTGAGGGGCTTGGCATTCTCGTGTGCCGTACCGCGCAGATGCAGCACGTAAGGTCTCTTGATCTCCGACACATAGACAGTGACGGTCTTGTCAAAAGGATAGGGACCGTCGTTGTTGTCGAAGGTGGCGTCGACCTTGCCGGTCTTGCCGGGCTGGATCGGCTCGCGCGTCCACTCGACGTCCGTGCAGCCGCAGGATGCGACGACGCTGAGCAGGAGGATAGGTTTCGAACCGGTATTGGTGAATGTGAAAGTGCATGACACGGGGCCCTGGTCGGTGAGGATGTCACCGAAATCGTGGACATTCTTGTCCAATGAAACGGAATAATCGTTCTGGGCGAAGGCAACGGCCGTCGAGAGGAAAAGGACGGTCAATGCGGCGAGTATGGAAATAGTTTTTTTCATGATACAAAGGTAATAACAAAAATCTTTCCAATCATTTGATATTTCCAATTAAATCGTATACATTTGCGGCACTGAATTTGAATAAAGCGGATTCGTTAACCTTAATTTGACAGCACTATGGCACACAAAATCAACCCTGACATCTGTGTAGCATGCGGTTCCTGCCAGTCGGAGTGCCCTCAGGGCGCCATCTCCGAGGGAGATGTCTACAGCATCAACCCGGATATGTGCATCGACTGCGGAGCTTGTGCGGATGCCTGCCCCATGGGCGCCATCGAAGCAGAGTAGCAGCAGATTCAGAAGAGTACAGTGGCGGAGCCTCCGGGCTCCGTCATTTTTTGTATCACCCTGACGCTCATGCCGCCTCCGTCCAGGCTCTCGATGTCTATATCGACGCCCTGTGTGCCTTGCGGTACAAGGAAACAACGATAATCGTCGCTTATGCCAATGTGAAGGTCCTTCTTGTTGCGTTCTCCGCGTACGACCCTGCTGACAGTCGTCTCCTTGAATGCGTCCGACGCTGCGCTGTACCAGTAAACTATCTGTTCAGCGAACTCCTTGAAGCGTTTGCCTTCTTCAGTGAGAGTCACTGCGTTCCTGTCCCTGGCGAACAGCCGGACACCCACTCCTTTTTCTATCTCCGCTATGTTCTGGCTGACCGCCGGCTGGCTTATGCCCAGCTTTTTCGCAGCCTTGGTGAAACTGCCCTCCTCACAGACGGCCAAGAAAACGTTGATCCTCGAATCTTCAAACATGATAAGCCTTTCTTATGGATAGTCAAAGATAGGAGAGTTTTTGTAAAAAGTCGTCATTTATTGTTACTTTTGTAAGTTTTTAATGGGATTATCCCCTTTATAATGTAATTGTATATGAAACGATTCTTTTTGATCGCAGCCTTGCTGCTGGCCGTTGCTCCTTTCGCCGGTGCACAGCAGATGCAGACGCTTCCCAATGATCCTGCAGTCCGTCAGGGCAAACTCGACAACGGACTTACCTATTATATCCGTCATAACGACAAACCCGAGCAGCGTGCCGAGTTCTACCTCGCCACCAACGTCGGCGCCATCCAGGAAGCTCCGGACCAGGACGGTCTGGCCCACTTCCTCGAGCACATGTGCTTCAACGGCACCAAGAATTTCCCCGGCAAGGGCATCCTCAACTGGCTTGAGAGCATCGGAGCCTCCTTCGGCGGCAATGTCAATGCCTCTACCGGTGTCGAGGAGACCCAGTACATGCTGAACAATATCCCTCTCGTTCGCGAGACCGTGGTCGATACCTGCCTCCTCATCCTTCACGACTATTCCCATTTCGTGACCAACGACCCGGAGGAGATCGACAAGGAGCGCGGAGTCATCATCGAGGAGCGCCGCGCACGCAGGAATGCCTCATGGCGTCTGCACGAGAAGTCCCTTCCTTACTATTATGGTGATACGAAGTACGGCGAGTGCACCCTCATCGGCCAGCTTGAGAGCCTCCAGAGCTTCAAGCCCGAGAGCCTCGTGAACTTCTATGAGACTTGGTATCGTCCTGACATGCAGGCCGTTATCGTAGTCGGTGACATTGACGTCGATGCCGTTGAGCAGAAGATCAAGACCATTTTTGCCGACATCCCCGCGGCTGAGAACCCCAAGCAGAAGGACGTCATCACGATTCCTGACAACGAAGAGCCTATTATTGGTGTCCTCACCG
>ONNK01000112.1 GCA_900319185.1 uncultured Bacteroidales bacterium | reverse complement strand
AGCTTCGCTTTATGATTGAGGGGCGTTCCCCCCAAACCCCCTGGGTCGCGGTGCTCCGACAAAGAGCCAGCAACTGCCGTTTCAGCGGAATTAATCGCCGGCTTCCTTCAAGCGCTCGGCGTTCTCAGCGATCTGCAGCTGATCGATGCATTCCTGGATATCACCGTCCATGAAGACGGGCAGATTGTACATGCTCCAGTTGATGCGGTGGTCCGTGACGCGGCCCTGCGGATAATTGTAGGTGCGGATCTTGGCGGAGCGGTCGCCCGTGGACACCATCGTCTTGCGCTTGGCGGCGATGCCGTCCAGGTACTTCTGGTGCTCCATGTTGTACAGACGGGTACGGAGCTCCTCCATGGCGCGGTCAAGGTTCTTGAGCTGCGAACGCTCTTCCTGGCACTGGACCACGATGCCCGAAGGGATGTGGGTCAGGCGCACGGCGGAGTAGGTCGTGTTGACGCCCTGGCCGCCCGGGCCGGACGCGCAGAAGAGGTCGAGCCGGATGTCGTCCCAGCTCAGGTCCACGTCGAACTCGCCGGCCTCCGGGAACACGGCCACGGAAGCGGCGGAGGTCTGGATGCGGCCCTGCGTCTCGGTCTGCGGCACGCGCTGCACGCGGTGCACGCCGGACTCGTATTTCATGACGCCGTAGACGCCGTCAATGCCCGAAAGCTTGAACACTATCTGCTTAAAACCTCCGGATGTACCGGGAGCCTGGTCGGTGACCTCGAGTTTCCAGCCGCGGGACTCGGCGAACTTGGAGTACATGCGGAAGAGATCGCCGGCGAAGATGGCGGCTTCGTCGCCGCCGGTGCCGCCGCGGATCTCGACCATGGCGTTCTTGGAATCGTCAGGGTCTGCCGGGATGAGGAGGAGCTTGATATTCTGCTCCATTCCGGGAAGTTTGGGCTCGATGTCGTTGATCTCGTCGCGGGCCATCTCGCGGAGGTCGTCATCCTTCTCGTTCATGAGGATGTCCTTGGCCGAAGCGAGTTCGTCGAGCATCATCTTGTACTCGAGGCCGGCCTTGATGATGGGCTCCAGCTGCTTGTAGTCCTTGTTCAGCTGGACATAGCGCTTCATGTCCGACATCACGTCCGGACTGGCGAGCTGGTCCTGCAGGGACTGGTACTTGTCCTGCAGCGAGAGGACTTTCTCAAGCAAAGTGTTTTCTGCCATAATATGGTAGGTATTTGTTAATCAATCTGTTTCACATAGCAGCGGCGGCGCATGAAAGGCTTGTTGTCGTAGCTGCTCCAGATGTTGACCGCGCTGTTGGTCTCGATCTGGGGATTGGTGATGGCGTGGATGTTGCCTATCTTCTTGGCCTTCACCGACATGTCCTTATAGTATACAGCCGACACGCCTTTGTTCTGCCACTCCGGCACGGCGCCGTTGATCATCAGGTCGCAGGTCTCGTAGTCGTGCAGGGCGCGGAGGAGGTGTATCCACCCGAAGGGGAAAAGCCGTCCCTTCGCCTTCTGCAGGGCCTTGGAGATGGACGGGAAGGAGATCCCGAAAGCCACGACGTTGTCGTTCTCGTCCAGCAGCAGGGTGCTGGTCTTGTCAGAGACGAAGCGAAGCGAACTCTTGGCCTCCTCCTCGATCTCCTCGTCGGTAAACGGGATGAAGTTGTATACCGACGATGCGAAGCTGTCGTTATAAACCTTGAAGAAGTAGCGGACTTTCTCCGGGTCCTTCTTCAGTTTGTCCATACTTCCCGCATGGAGGTTGTAGCGCTGCATGACGATGTTCGCCACGCGCTCGGTCTTCTCAGGGATGTCCTGGCTGGCGGCAACGTCGTACTGCACCCAATCGCACTCCTTGACGAATCCAAGCCTGGTCACAAGGTCGTTGTAGTACGGATAGTTGTACAGGCAGTTGAAGGGCGGGATGTTCTCGAAACCCTCCACCAGCATGCCCTGCTTGCCCAGGGTGTTGTAGTAGAGAGGTCCGTGGATCTCGGTCATCCCTTCGGACTTGGCCCAGGCCTCGGCGGTGCCGAGGAGCAGGCGCGCGACCTCGATGTCGTCGATGGTGTCGAACCAGCCGAAACGCGCGCGTTTCTTGTCGTACCGCTCGTTGTAGCGGGGATTGATCATGCCGCAGATGCGGCCGACGACCTTCTTGCCGTCCATGACCATCCACATGCGGCGCTTGCAGTAGCTAAGCGTCGAGACCTTGGTCAGGGAGTTGACCTGGTCCGAGCGCAGTGCCGGTACATACTGCGGACAATCCTTGTACAAGCGTTCCGGGAACTTGATGAACTTCATCAGGTCCTTCCGGGACTCAACTTCCACGACTTTATATTCGGACATTTCTGCTCAGGTTTAAGTATAAACAGTCTGCAAAAGTAATAAAAATCCGCTAGATTCCCACAATCCTGCGGATGGCTACCTGGGCGCAGACGGCGCCGAAAACCGATGGCAGATAAGAGACTGTGCCCACCTGGGACTTCTTGTTGCGGCTCTCCTCCAGGACCACGGAGGAGCGGCGCGGCTCCTCGATGGAAAATACGGCGTCGAAGCCGGTGAATATGCCGAGCTTATGCAGGCGCTTGCGGAGCATGTGCGCCAGCGGACACATGCGCGTATGCGCGATGTCCGCGACGCGCACAGCAGTGGCGTCGAGTTTCGCGCCTGCGCCCATCGACGACACCATCGGGAGGCCGCGCCTGAGGCAATACTGTATCAGACAGATCTTGGGACTGAGAGTGTCGATGGCATCGACGAGGAAATCCAGCTCATACCCGTCCAGGAGCGAAGCTATATTGTCTTCGGTGATGTATTCGGGGATAGTGACAAGGTCAAGACTGGGGTTGATGTCCAGCAGGCGCTCGCGCAGGACATCGCACTTGGGACGGCCGACATTCGAGGACAGTGCGAGGATCTGGCGGTTGCGGTTGGTCACGGAGACTTCGTCGGAGTCGAGCGCCAGCAGGTGGCCGACACCGGCGCGCGCGAGCGCCTCAGCCGCGAAGCCGCCGACGCCGCCGACGCCGATCACGGCGACGTGCGCGTCCCGCAGCTTCCGGGCACCCTCCGCGCCCAGCAGCATCTCAGTCCTTTCCTGCCAGTTTTCCATAACGGAGACAAAGATACGAAATAACCTTGAAGAATGTCTCACTCTTCTTTTCACCGTGCAATGTATTGAGATGAGTATCAACAATTTCCTTATAATTCCTGTTCAAAAAACAAGACAGGGAATATCCCTAAAAATCTGATAATTAACCCATTGCATTGCACACCCATTTCCAATTTGTGTAAACGGATAGTTCTTTGTAGCATTGCCGCTATAATAACTTAAACTATGCAAAAGAATAGAATCTTCAAGGAAGGAAGCGCACACCATCTTTATCTCAAAGCGCTGAAAGGTAATGTTTTGTTTTACAGGACAGATGACTATATCTTTTTCCTGACACTTCTGTCTGTCCTTGCACGACGGTACGGCATCGGCATCGAAGCTCTGTGCATCATGTTCAACCATGTCCACATATTTGCCAGGGCAGCCGACATCAAAGTGTTCAAAGCATTCTGCAGGGATCTGCAAAGCATGTTCTCCACCGGATACAACAATGAGTACCACATGAAAGGAAAACTGATGATGCGTTCCGGCTATGCACCTAAAAGTTCCCGTAAAAGTGTTCTTTCCTGTCTTATCTATATCGTCAACAACCCGGTTGCCGGACATCTGACAAAAGCAGCACTCGAATACAAATGGAATCTTCTGGCTTATTTTCAAAGCGATCATCCCTTTTCTGATAGACTGGTCAAGAGCAGTTGCCGTTTGAGGATGAGGGAAGCGGCCAGAATGGTCGACTACTGTCACAGGCAGGGCAAACAACTGAACTATACAATGCTGAAGAACATTTTCAAAGACTTGACTCCGAAAGAGAAACTAACGGTTACAGACTATATTGTCAGTCGTTATAATCCAATTGACAAAGCTGTTTTCCTCAGACGGTTCGGAGACTGGAAAACCGCAATCCTTGCTATCGATTCGACAACAGGTACCGAGCATGACATCCACGAAGTGTGGGAAGATTATTCAGTGTATTTAGTAATGCTCAAACAATGTCTCTGCCTAAGGATGATGCCGGAACGAATCAACACAATGGGGAAGGAAGAGAAACTGCCTCTGACGAGGATCCTCTCCGCTATTCCACATTCGACACCGGAACACATACGGCGTTTCCTTCATCTATAGCGTGCAGTGTATCTCTTTAAGTAACAGCATGTTACGTATAATCCCTGTCACGATATCGCGACAGGGACTATACATATCTATCTCAATATTAGCGCTTTAGATTGCACGGCGGATAGATGTGCCAGGGTTGATTACTCAAAGGATAAACCAACCAGAGAACCGCGATACTGATGCGGGGCCTATATGCTGAAGTTGTGCCAGTGGGGGCCGAAACGCTCGAAGGCCTCGCGGTCGAGCATTTCGCGGTCATCCGGATGGGCTATGCTGATCATAAGCTTGGCCCTCTCCTGCAAGGATTTGCCGTAGAGGTCGACGGCGCCGTATTCGGTGACGATCCAGTGCGCGTCAGCGCGCGGGGTCACCACGCCTGCGCCGGGATTGAGGGCCGCCACGATCTTGTTTTTGCCCTTGTTGGTGCGTGATGCGAAGGCGGTGATGGACTTGCCGCCCTTGGACATGGTCGCGCCTTTGACGAACTCCAGCTGTCCGCCGGTGCCGGAGAATATGCGCGTACCGATGGAGTCGGCGCTGATCTGGCCGGTGAAGTCCACCTCAGTGGCGGAGTTGATGGCCTTCATGTTGGGGTTCTGGGCGATCACCCAGGGATTGTTGGTATAGGCGATGTCCTTCATCAGGACGTCGGGATTGTCGTCGATGAACGAATAGACCTCCTGGCTGCCGAGCAGGAAGGAAGCCACGACCTTGCCGGTGTCGATCTTCTTGCAGGCACCGTTGATGACGCCGGACTTGATCAGGCGAAGCAGGCCGTCGGCGAACATCTCGGTATGGAGACCGAGGTTCTTGTGGCCTCCGAGCTGGGCCGCAAGGGCGTTGGGAAGCGCTCCGATACCCATCTGGATGCAGTCGCCGTCATCCACGAGGGCGGCGCAGTTCTTTCCGATGAGCACCTCCGTAGGGGTAGGCTCGGCGAAATTGGCGGTCACGAGAGGAGTGTCATCCTGTACGAGATAATCGAAACGGTCCAGGGAGACGAGGTCGCCGTGGGCGTAAGGGACGTTGGGATTGATCACACCGATGACAAGCTCGGCTGTCTCGACGGCGGCAACGGAACAGTCGACGGAGGTGCCGAGCGACACCATGCCGTTGGCATCGGGCCTGGAGACGTTCACGAGCGCCGCGCCGAGTTTGATGAAGCCGTCGCGGTAGAGCTTCTGGCTCTCGCCGAGATGTACCGGGAGATAGTCCGCATAACCGGCATTGACGTTGGCGCGGACGTTGGGACCCACGAAGAATCCCTGCTCGAAGAAGATGCCCTCATAGCGCGGCTCCGAGTATGGAGCCGGACCTTCCGTATGGAAATGATGGAAATGCAGGTCCTCTATCTCGCCGGCATCGGCCCTGCGGCATAAGGCCTGGATGAGGATGTGCGGAACGCTGGCCACACTGCTGAGATGGATGTGGCTGTGGGACTTGATGTGGCTGACGGCCTCGTCGGCGGATACGAATCTGATTTCTTTCATTACGGTATGATCGGTATTAGTTATTGTGGGGAGTGCAAAGATACTATCTTTTTTGTAAATTTGTAGAAATCATCCGACATGCACACGAGAGAAGAGAAGATACAGGCGTTCGGACGCCTGCTCGACATCATGGACAACCTGCGCGAGCGCTGCCCGTGGAATGC
>ONNK01000109.1 GCA_900319185.1 uncultured Bacteroidales bacterium | reverse complement strand
CCTGAAGGAGACCGAGGAGGACATGCTCAACCAGATGGAACTGCCCCAAGCCCATTACAACATGGATACCCGGGTGCTGGTGGTTACCGGCACGGATCGGTATGACGAGCTGGTATTCCCGCCCGCCGCCCAGAAGGCCATAACGGTGGACGTGCAGGATGACGAATTCCATTTGTCCGCGTATATCCCCCTGCTGAGAAACGAAGGGGAGCCCATCAGAACCTATCTGCCCGCCTACATCGACAGGATTGAAAAGAGTCTTGACACCATCCGGGAGCATCTCAGGGAGCACGCACCAAAGGCGTATCCGGCGGAGCAGGCGGGCAAGATGGTGGAGATCAGCATCCGTGACAACAACCTATATACCTACCGCAACGATACGGCCAATGTCCAGGCGATCCGTCCCGGTTTCCCCTTCCACAAAGGAGGCAACTATCTCAGCCTGCTGCCGCATGCCCATAGCTTCGGTCTCATGTGCGACGTCGTGATCCCCCTTACCATCGGGATGCATGTCACCGTGCTCGGTATGCCCCCCATCCCCATGACCGTCCAGCAGGCCCTCATGGAGGTAAAGAGATGTTGCACGACAAGCTGATGGCCGCGATGGGCGGCCGCGTCGAGGTGTTCTGCACCGGCGGCTCCGCCATCCCGTCCGAGGTCGAGTCTCTGCTGGTCTACAAGCTCAAGGTTCCGTTCATCACAGGCTATGGCCTGACTGAACTGGCCCCTATCGTCTCCTACGGCAAGCTCGGCAAGTACGTGCCCAAGTCATGCGGCGAGTACATCCCTGAAGTAATGGAAGTCCGCATCGACTCTCCGGATCCGGAGCATATCGCCGGCGAACTGTACGTCAAGGGTGATGTCGTGTTCTGCGGTTATTACAAGAATCCCGAGGCTACCGCCGAGGTCCTCAAGGACGGCTGGTTCCGCACCGGAGACATCGGCACGATCGACAAGAACAACAATGTATTCCTGCTCGGACGCTCCAAGAACATGATCCTGACAGAGAACGGACAGAATGTCTATCCCGAGGAGATCGAAGTCGTCCTCAACGAACTGCCTTACGTCGCAGAATCCATCGTCCTCCAGCGCGAGCACAAGATCATAGCCCTGATAGTCCCGAACATGGATGCCCTTGACAAGGCCGGCCTCGGAGCCGACGGCCTCGACGCTGTCATGAGGCAGAATATCGTCGCCCTGAACAGCAAGCTCCCCGCATATTCCGCGGTCAACGACTACGAACTCAGGTTCGAGCCGTTCTCCAAGACCCCTAAGGGCAGTATCCGCCGATTCATGTACAAGTAGCTCCTCCAATCAAGAATTATTAGTATCTTTATTGGATAATTCTGAGATATGGAAAGAGAAGAACTGAAAAAATATATGGCCCACCGCGAGCCTATGCTCCTGGTGGACAGGTCCGAGATGGTGGAAGAGAACCATGTGGTCTCCGAGTACACGGTCACGGGCAAGGAAGAATTCGTCAACGGTCACTTCCCGGGCAATCCTATCGTCCCGGGAGTGATCCTTTGCGAAATCATGGCCCAGTGCAGCATCCTTTTGATGAAGGACGAACTTGAAGGGAAGCTGCCCCTGTATGCAGGGCTCGACAAGATCCGCTTCAAGAGGGTTGTCAAACCCGGTGATAAAGTCGTCGTGAATGCAAGCCTGAAAGTCAAGCGCAGCACCGTCATCGTAGTTGATGCAGTGGCCACTGTCGAGGGACAGCTCGCCTGCAAGGGCGATCTCTCATTCTATCTCGTACCAAAGGAATAAAATATGGCACACCAACTTCTGAAAGGCCGCAAGGGCCTCATATTCGGAGCATTGAACGACAAATCCATCGCATGGAAGGTCGCGGAACTCGCCGTAGCCGAAGGAGCTGAAATCGTCCTTACCAATACTCCCGTATCCATCCGCCTGGGCGAGATCAACCGCCTTGCGGAGCAGTGCGGCACCATCGTCATCCCCGCCGACGCTACTTCGGTGGCAGATCTCGAGGCTCTCGTGGACGGAACGATGGAGCATTTCGGCGGTAAGTTCGACTTCGTCCTTCACGCTGTGGCCATGTCCCCGAATATCCGCAAGGGACGGCCTTACACCGATGTGAACTACGACTTCTTCCAGAAGACCGTGGACATTTCCGCAATGTCGTTCCACAAGCTCCTTCAGACACTCTACAAGAAGGACGCCCTGAACGAATGGGGCTCAGTGGTGGCTTTGAGCTACATAGCGGCCGACCGCGCGATGCCCGGCTACAACGACATGGCCGACGCCAAGGCGATGCTCCAGTCCATCACCCGCAACTTCGGCCTGATCTACGGCCGTGAGAAGCACGTGCGCATCAACACCGTCTCCCAGTCCCCTACCATGACCACAGCCGGGCAGGGTATAGACGGAATGACCGAAATGGTCGGATACGCCGACCGTATTTCCCCGCTGGGCAATGCCACTGCTGAGGACTGCGCCGGATATGTCATCACACTCTTCTCCGATCTCACCCGCAAGGTCACGATGCAGAACCTGTACCACGACGGAGGGTATTCATCCCTGCTTCCTGTCATGGAATAGACCATGAAAACGGGGGCGGTACTGGCGGTCATCCTTTTATATTTCCTCGCACTTTTCCTTGTCAGCGCCCTGACGGCGGGCCGGAGGAAGGAAGTGCGGGGAAAAGACTTTTTCGACGGAGGCCGCAAGTCGCCTTGGTGGATAGTGGCCATCTCGATGGTCGGGACCTCGATCTCCGGCGTGACGTTCGTATCGGTGCCGGGAATGGTCGAGGCTTCCCTGTTCTCGTACATGCAGATGGTCCTGGGCTTTATCGCAGGATACGTCGTCATAGCCTATGTCCTTCTGCCTCTGTACTACAGGCTGGACATGACCAGCATCTACGGCTATCTGGGAGAGCGCTTCGGAGGGCGCAGCCGCTTGTCCGGATCCGTGCTTTTCCTCGTATCGAAATACCTGGGATGCGGAGTACGCATGTACCTCACGGCCTCCATCCTTCAACTAATACTTTTTGATGCGCTCGGAGTGCCGTTCTGGGCAAATGTCGCCGTAACCATGCTGATAGTCTGGGGCTACACCTTCCGCGGCGGCGTGAAGACTCTCGTATGGGCGGACATGCTCCAGACGCTCGCGATGGTGGGCACGGTCATCCTCTGTATCTGGCTCATAGCCAAGCAGATGGGATTCAGCTTCGGTAGCATGTGCGCAGCCATCAAGGACAGCCCGATGTCACGGACCTGGTTCTTCGACGACCTCAACGACAAGCGTTTCTTCTGGAAGCAGTTCCTCGCCGGCCTGTTCACCACAGTTGCGATGACCGGCCTCGACCAGGACATGATGCAAAAGAACCTGTCCTGCCGGAACCTCCGCGAAGCGCGCAAGAACGTCCTCTCCTACGGAGTGGCGTTCCTGCCCGTGAACCTGCTGTTCCTCGCCCTGGGCGTGCTTCTGTACATGATGAAGGCTTCGCTGCAGCTTGACATTCCCGTGGCGGACAATCTCTTCCCTACCATTGCTACGCAATACATGCCGCCGGTGGTGGGAATACTGTTTGTGCTCGGGCTCGTCGCGGCGGGCTTCAGCAGCAGCGGCTCTGCGCTCACGGCCCTTACATCGTCGGTGACGCTGGACATCCTCAAGGCCGACCGCCGCGACGGGGGGCGGAAACTGGACAAGGTCCGCTTCCGCATGCACATCCTTAATGCCGTCGCCATGGGCCTGATCATCTGCGCCTTCCGTGCCATCGGCAGCCAGAGCGTCATCAATGCCGTCTATACCATTGCCGGATACACTTACGGGCCGCTTCTCGGCCTGTTCATATACGGAATCGTGTCGCGGAGAAATGTCCGCGACACGATAGTTCCTTTCATTTGCGGCGTATCGCCGCTTATTACTTATGTCTTGGCGATGAACAGCGAGCGCTGGTTCGGCGGCTACCAGATGGGATTCGAGAACCTTCTGGTCAACGCCGCCATCACCATGCTCCTGCTGTTCGCAACCTCCCCTACTGGTTCAGCGCGTCGGCGCTCTTGATGAACTTGGCCAGATCCTCGTCCGAGACGTGGTAATTCTGCATTTCGCCGGAGAAATACTGGTCGTATGCAGCCATGTCCACGAAGCCGTGGCCTGAGAGGTTGAAGAGGATGGTCTTCTGCTCGCCGGTCTCCTTACACTTGAGAGCCTCGTTGATGGTAGCAGCGATGGCGTGGCAGGACTCCGGTGCGGGGATGATACCCTCGGTGCGGGCGAAGAGCACGCCGGCGGCGAAGGAATCCTTCTGCTCGATGTCTACTGCCTCCATCAGACCGTCCTTCATCAACTGGCTGAGGATGACGCCGGCTCCGTGATAACGGAGACCGCCGGCGTGGATCGAGGCGGGTTTGAAGGTGTGGCCGAGGGTGTACATCGGAAGGAGCGGGGTCATACCGGCCTCATCGCCGAAGTCATACTCGAACTTGCCGCGGGTGAGCTTAGGGCAGGAGAAAGGCTCGGCAGCGATGAAACGGGTCTTCTTGCCGTCCTGGATATTGTGACGCATGAACGGGTAAGCAATGCCCGAGAAATTCGAGCCGCCTCCGAAGCAGGCGATGACGATGTCCGGATACTCTCCGGCAAGTTCCATCTGCTTCTCGGCCTCGAGGCCGATGATGGTCTGGTGCAGACAGACGTGGTTCAGCACGGAACCCAAAGCATACTTGCAGTTAGGGGTGGTCACTGCAAGCTCGATAGCCTCGGAGATGGCGCAGCCCAGGGAGCCCTGGTCGTTGGGGTTACGGGTGATGATATCCTTTCCGGCGCGGGTGGACATGGACGGGGAAGGAGTGATGGCCGCACCGAAAGTCTGCATGATGCTGCGGCGGTAAGGCTTCTGCTCATAGCTGACCTTGACCATGTAGACGGCACAGTCGATGCCGAACTTCTTGGTCGCGTAGCTGAGCGCACCGCCCCACTGGCCTGCTCCGGTCTCGGTGGTCAGGTTGGTGACGCCCTGTTCCTTGGCGTAGTAAGCCTGGGCGATGGCGGAGTTGAGCTTGTGCGAACCGGCAGGCGAGACACTCTCGTTCTTGAAGTAGATGTGCGCGGGAGTGCCGAGGGCCTTCTCAAGTTCATAAGCGCGTACAAGAGGAGTACATCGATAGGCGGAGTACTGCTCGCGCACTTCCTCGGGGATAGGGATCCACTCGTCCGTCTGGTTGAGCTCCTGGTCGGCGCAAGCCTTGCAGAAGATGGGGTAAAGGTCCTCGGCCTTGAGGGGCTCCTTGGTGGCGGGGTTCAGGAACGGCATGGGCTTGTTGGGCATGACAGCCTGGATGTTGAAGAAATGGGTCGGAATCTCTGACTCCGGAAGCATGAACTTTTTCTGTTTCATAACGTGTCTTTTGTTAAGGTTAATATTAATTGTTACTTGCTATTTTACACAAAAAAGGGCTGTCCTTCGATCGGACAGCCCTCGATATTTCAGCCCGGTATCCACCGGTGAGATTTGCGCAACATCTTAAGAGTCTGACCGATCTATTCGCTCAGACGCCACCAGAAAAACAGGTTGGATATGTTGCTTTCAAGTCTCATTCTTTGCCAAAGGTAGGGAATGGATTTTTAATATGCAAGGGTTTTGCAGATTTTTTAAAAACTTTTTCTACTTCAGCTTGAACACGACAGGGAAAGTGAAGGTGACAGGCACAGGCTTTCCGTTGACTTTGCCGGGGCCCCAATCAGGGGAAGAGCTGACGACACGGAGGGCCTCCGCATCAAGCGATTCACTGACACCACGCAGTATCTTTACGTTACTCACTACACCGTCGGTTCCGATAGTGAACTGAAGGGTTACGCGACCTTGTTCGCCTGCCGCCTTGGCATCTTCAGGATACTTCAAGTTTTCATTGACCCATTTGGAGAACTCGTTCGCATCGCCGCCGTTGAAAGTGGGCTTGACTTCCAGAAGGCTGAACGGGACGGCCTCGCCATCGGAGACATCTGCCTTTGTCACTGTCTTCCCGACAACATCCGCTCCGTCATTCCGAAGCGAGGCGGTTATGCTGCTGAGCTTGTTCATGAACTGGTTGAAAATGCTGCGGCGCGTCTCTTCATCGGCCTTGCCCTTGGCTTCGTCGTATCGGTCAGCCAGGTCACGGAGGACTTTCAATTCATTTTCATCATAGTTTATCCCTTCGAGCTTGTCTATCACATCCCGAAGCGACCCGGAATAGCTTCTGCTCGAACCTTCACCAGTTTCCGTGGCTATCTGGAAAGTGTCAGGCACAGGTTCCGGCTCCTGTTGCTCGCGGGCGGGATTGCAAGCGAACATCGCGCCTGCAAGGACCGGCAGGACCAGGATGTACGCGAGCCGCATCCAGCCGGGGGTTTGTTTCTTGAGCATCATATTGATACGGTTTTTGAGTTTGGAGTGCTGGAAGCCGTTGGCCAGGGAGAAGCGGTGCTCTCCCACGGCTTTCTTCACCAGGAGTAATTGATATTGAGTAGCATCGATGCCTTTGGTGATGACTGCCTCGTCGGCCTCGTATTCATGCAGGAGCTTGAGCTCGGAGAGGGTGATCCAGACCAGCGGGTTGAACCAGTGCAGGATGGTCACGGGCGTGAACAGGAGGATGTCGAGAGAATGATGGTTCTTAA
>ONNK01000013.1 GCA_900319185.1 uncultured Bacteroidales bacterium | reverse complement strand
CTTGTTCTGGTATTCGATCTGGGCGTTGTCGCCACCATAGGTCACGGCCATCATGCCGTTGCCGCTTTCCTGGCTAATCGCTACGTCCTTGATCTTGATGCTTGCTTCTTCTGTTGCGGCGAGCGCCGTCATGGCTTCGAGCGCGGGGTCGATGGTGTAGGTGTAGCCGCCGAACTGCGATTCGGTCTTGTCGCCGATGTACTGCCAGGCGAGTGCGCCCGCATAACCGCCGTCAAATGCCTTGCGGTAGCATTCTGTGGTAGAAATTTCGGTTTTTGCCGCGAAATTCGACCTGTAGGTATCGCCCTTCCAGCCGCTTGCCGGGAATTCGCCGATAATCATCGGCTTGCTGTCGTACTTGTAGGTCGCTGCCATCTGGGCCGCCGTATTCACGAACGGGCTCACGGCATCGACTGCGGCTACCTATAAGCCGACTTTCACCATCCCCAGTTCGCAGTCCAAGAAGTCTGCCAGCGGCAATGTCGAGAAGCCGGACATGGACCTTGCGGTCATGTTCGCCAAGGCCGGGTCGTATACTTCGACCCAGGACGTCGAGCTTCGCTTCTATCCCGCCTATACGGCGTATGAGTTCTCGCTGAGACTTGCAAACGATTATTCGTCGGAGACACTCGAGTTGAACAAGATCGAGCTGGTCTCCCCTTATGAGGGCGACATCACCGGCCATCGCCTTTCCGGTGGCACTGTCACCGCGACGATCGCAGCCGAAGGCGCAACCACATATGCCTTCAGCGGGTCCCCCAGCAACACTGTTGCCTATACATTCAATGGTGCCACCCTGTCCAAGACCCAGGACCTCGTGTTCACCATCTTTGCTCTTCCTGAGGACGTGACCGGGATGAAGGTCAACTTCTATGTCGGAGGAAACACTCCTTCCACTCCTGACCGTACCGCCGTCCTTCAAAAAGACAAGAAGGATATCACCTTCGAGAAATGCTATAAGCACCGTATCAAAGGTATTGCGTATAGCGCTGGATTTAGTTTCGAGCTTGAGGGTCAAGTTCTTGACTGGATCTATACTGAGAAGAACACTACCTTCACCAACCAGGTCGCAGCCAACGCTTTCAGTATCGTGGGAGCAGAGGAAAGTGGCAATCACTATGTCTCAAGCGATCCTGTGGACAAGAGTTACACTCCTCTGAGTTATGAAGCCTTTATTGCTCTCAGTGAAGATGCTCAGAACGCCTATCTAGGCGAGCATAATACTTATCAGTATCGATATTATCAGGTCCGTACCCTCCTGATGCCTGATCCCGGTTATTTCGAGGTCACGTTTAGGCCTAAAACCCCTCTTGGAGGTTATTGGATCCTCGAACCGGAAGGAGACCTTAACATGTTCGATATCACGGTCAAGGATGTGGACTCAACCAACTGGAATGATGTTGACAAGGCCAACTTCCAGGGCCAGATCATGAACCATGACGTCGTATTCAGGATTACTCCCAGTGCCAGTGTCCCTTCGACAAGGACCCAACCGTATTCCTTGATGTTCAAGGCTTATTTCAGTACCAATATTGACTTTGAGCCGGCATTGAGTGCTGATTCCGAAATCCAGGACGTCCATGGAGACGGAACTTTCAGTTATTGGCTGTTTACCATTCCGGCTAACCATTAAAGATTATCAGGCATGAAAAAGATATTTGCATATTTCGTTATTACGGCTCTGGCCGTATCTTGCAACATCGTTCCTGAACCGGATGTGGTCCTTCAAGGCGAAGGAGACACCCTCGAGTTGTCTGCCTGGTGTACTTCTCCGCAAACGCGTGCGAATGGGACTATGTACGGCGAGGATGCTTACAACGAGAACGCCTTGACTTCGATTGATTATTTCATCTACCCCTCAGATGCCACAAAGGATACTCCTGCAGTGATGCATGACAGGTGGACGTTGAGCACGAAGGACAACGCGTCCAAGGTTGTCAACATGAGTGACTTTAAGAAAAACTATGACGTTTCCGGAAAGGTTTTCATGGTTGCCAACATGCCTAAGACCGGTGAAGAGGATCCTTTCGAGGGGACCGAATCTGTCAATGAGATTCTCGCCCTTCCGGTTCCTGTCACCACCTTCGAGCAAGTTAACAACGGGAAGTTCAAGGCCCAGGACAGTTTCGTGATGATCAGCGAAGACTGGGAGGGATTCACCTTGCAGCAGAACGCAAGCGTCAAGGTGACCGTTCCCCTCTCCCGCCGTGCGGCTAAGATCACGCTTGATATCAAGGCAGCCAACTGGTTCGTTGAGTATCATTACAACGAAGACAAGGTTCATGGTACTTATGTCCAGACATGGTATCCTAATCTCGACAATATCCAGGTCTATTTGCTCAACTTCACCAATGAAGGAACAATGGACGGTACTCCCATCAATGTTTCGGAGAAGTTCAGATTCAAGTCCTACCAGCGTAGGGCATATACTTCTACTATCGACAATGAAAATGAGTATATGATCCCTGTAGACTCCCAGAATGACGTCGCGGCGAAGTTGGTTACGGGCAATCCTTTCTACTCCTACCCGTCAGTTTGGCAGAGCAAGGATGTTAACGCCCCCTTCATCAAGATCATTCTGGAATGGTCTGCTTATGAGGAGGACACTATACCGACTTCGACTGTACCTGGTGACAAGAAGACCTTGAAACAACCTAACAAAGAGTTCTACTACAAGATCACCATCCCTGACGAGCTGGATCTCAAGAGTAACAACTGGTACAAGATCAACCTCGACCTTTCCGTCCTTGGAAGCGAGGCTGACGATGCATATGTCACAATTCCTGGCAAGTACTCCATCGTTGCATGGAGTGACCCGGATGATGCTATGGGCGGAGACCTCAACTCCGGCCGCTACCTCACCGTCGGCGGAAACAAGACCCAGGTCAAGGAAGGCAATATCGTATACGAGACCTTCGTGGCATACAGTGACAAGGTTGAAATCCCTATCATCACCAGCCATCCGTTCGAGGTAGTAAACGCTTCTGCTTCATTCCCTTCCTTCAAGAGTCCATATTCCAATGGAAGCCTGACTTATACGTTCGACAACACAAACACCACCAACGTTGATGAATCTAGCGCTACAGGCAATAATTTCAGGATTACTCCCAGCACTGATTTCTCCTACTTGACACTTGAGCATGAAAGGATCAAGAACGTGAGATCCGATAGTTTTAGTACCAAAGACCTCTCACCTATCACATATACTTTTGAGATTCAGCATACCGACGACTCCAATTATCATCGTTATATAAGAGTTGTACAGTATCCTGCAATATATGCTTCTTTGAAAGATGGCGGAGACGTATTCCTAAATGGTTATTTTCAGTTCCAGAGTGCCAGGCCAGAAAGCGGTTTTGCTAATTTGACTCAAAGGGATTTCTCTTTTGGCAACTTAACGGTGTCAGGATTCCGTTCAGATAATGCAGACAATAGCGGTGCCATTGATTCTCAAGGCTACGGAACCATTAACTATGACGGAGGTCTGCCTAGAAAGATGACTCTGGTTACTGTTACCGCCTTTACTGAAGAATCACAACAGTATACATCAACGGGTGATCCTCAGAAGACGTATATTATTGGAGATCCTAGAGGTAATAAGACATGGAATAGTCTCAACAATTATGTAATTGGGCGTGAACGCAATAATTATCAAACTAAAGCTTGGACTGCAACCGAAATCTCTAATATCAAAGTTGGATCCAATACCAATGAGAACATTATTGCACCGGCATTTTTGATTTCTTCACGGTGGGGACGTCCCGGTGGGACTTTCCCGAACAGTTTGGAAATGGCAGAAAAACGCTGTGCGACTTATCAGGAGGCAGGGTATCCTGCTGGAAGATGGCGCCTTCCTACTGAAGCTGAAATTTATTTCGTCTACACCCTTCAGACAAAGGGACTCGTTGATGGACTTTTCTCCAATACCGGTACTTCGAATTATGGGTATTATGCTTCCAGCGGCCGTGTTTTTGACAGATTTGGGGTAAGAAATGGGGGAGATTTCTCCGGAAATACTTATAAGAACCGTTTCTCGCCATCTACTGTGACTGGAGTAGATGTCTCTGTCCGTTGTGTCTATGACTACTGGTATTGGGAAGAAAAGGATAAGAAGCAGAATACTTTCAACCCCAAACCGTAAATGATGATAATTATGAAAAAGTATATATACATTTTTTCCGTTCTCCTCTTTGCGGCTATAGGCTGCACGAAAGAGCTTGAGCAGACTGTGCCTGGGATTGACGGTGATTTTCCGGAAGGCGCCAAGGCGCTGGTTACGTTCTCCATCCCTGCTCCTCCGGAGACGAAAGCCGGCATGGCTGTAGAGCCCATAGTCGAAAACCTCTATGTGGCTGTATTCAACTCTGCTGGTTTGCTCAAAGAATATACAAAAGCAGAGCCTGTTCAACTCGCTACAGCAAATGCGACATGGTACACCTATCAGGTCTCACTTATGCTGAGCAGCAGCGAGAGAAGGCTTCACTTCATCGCCAATGGTCCGGAATCCATCACTGATGGAACGGAAAGTGCCGTCATATGTGCGCTTGAGACTGCGAATGGTGATGCTGCTTATTGGCAGCGCGTCGTCTTGGAGCACGGCATTACTCCATATGCATATCCCGGTGGCCGGGTTACATATACCTGGACCGATGATGAAGGCGAGCATTCTGAGACTTACGGAACCGCTGACGGCACCTCCTATACTGATGGAGTAGGCCTGACTGTCAACAAAGGTGACTATGTCCAGCAGAATGGCAACAAGGTGACGGATGGTACCGGATATTTCGCCTCCACAACTACCACTACGGAATTGGAAAAGGTCCCCCTCATCCGTAATTTCGCACGTATAACCGTGACCAAGAAAGATGGTGGATCTTTCGAGCCTATCAAGTTCAAGACCATTTACACTCCTGACAAAGGATATGTAGCTCCTTATGATGCACATGCAGATGAGTTTGTAGTCCCGTATATGGATGCTTACAACCATACCGCATCCGCTGAGGCGTCCGCAGCATATGCAAAGGGCCTTCTTGCTCAGTTGAAGGTCAGCGGATACAAAGCAGACATGCCCACTGATGCGACACTGTCAGAGTTTACCAGGGCTCAGGTTGAGGCGATGTCTTTCATTAATCCCGGTAGTTTTGATTTCATGTACGAACGCGGTATTCCGAATGAGGATGCGATTCCGACATGCGTCCTGGTCCAGGGATATCTTCTCGACCGCGACCCGCAGAAGCAGAATCCCCGATGGTTCAAGATCGAGATCCTTGATGCGGACGGCAACTACCTCCCCATCTATCGTGATGTCACGTACAACATGGAGATTGCCAGTATCGAAGGCACTCCCGGATGGAATACGGCTTGGGATGCATACAATAATCTCTCAGTCGGCGACGTGTCAACTTCTACCACCACTGAAACCCTTAACCAGATCTCGGACGGCAAAGGCACGACACTCTGGGTAGAGTACATTGAGAAAACCAGCGTTGAAGCTGATGCGATCACTGTCCCGATCCTTTACAAGCTTTTCTACGAACAAGGTTCAACCTACGAGAACTTGACTGCTACCAACGTGACCCTTCGCGTAGACTCCTATGAAGGTATCCCTGCTGCAATTACGGATACTGAGATTACTGGTTCTCCCTACTCCGGGACTGACACCCCTGACGGAAAAGATGACTGGTATGTTGCCAATGTCCAGTTGGCGGAGCAAGGATCCTCACTCAAGAAGAGCTGCCTGCATATCGAAGGTGTCACTAAGGCCGGAAACGGCCAGAAAGCAGTATTCCGCAACGTCGATTACCGTGTGATGCCTAAGGCTAATATGACTGTTACTCCCGGCACGGACTCCGGAGACATCAAACTGACCATAAAGCTTCCCAAGGACCTGGGGTTCTCTATGTTCCCGCTCGTCTTGAAGATTGAAGCAGAGAAGGGAGATCTGAATCCTGCCATAAGCAAGAATACCAGGGAAAGAGTCTTCGGAGACACTAATGCCTCGACAAAAGGCAATGCTGTTGATCTGCCGACCGAGTATGGCAAGTCCTTATTCACCGACGCTGCTCACACCGGCCACAGCACCTTCTACTTCCTTTTCACGGTTAACTACTCCGATTATGACCAGGCAAACGGAAGTGAATACGTACTTTGCTTCAAGAAAACCAGGAATACCGACAACTCCACTCAGGTCATGATTCAGGATAAGAAACCTTTCTTTAACCCGAAGAGTGTGAACCTATAGGTTCATTCCTCAATATAGCGAAATCGGGCGGCCACATGGTCGCCCGATTTTGTTTAAGCCGATCTTTTAAGTATATTTGGACAATGAACTTACAAGTATTCCCTGTGATGAAGAAAAGGATCCTTTTGGTTGCAGCTTTCGTGGGAGCGCTGTTCTGCGCGTGCGTGGAGATCCACGACGAAGGGTGCAGAGATATCATACTTTCCGCTTATTCGGCCGATACGGAGGCCTTCAGCTGGTCTCCGGAGGATGAGGTCAGCCTCTTCCGCGGCGAGGGCGGCGAGGGCGGATGGAAGCTTGCTTCCATCACTCCCGAGCCCGCTGCTGCCGCGGAGTTCAAGGGCGATATCCCCGTCAAAGCCATCGAAGACCCCGAGGGCGGGAAGTATTGGGCGGTGTACCCTTACAGCAAGGCAAACGGCTTTGACGGGAGTGTATTGACGACCGTCGTCCCTGCAGCGCAGGCCGCGGCGGCAAGCACATTCTCTGAAGGGCAATTCGTCGCTATAGGCTGCTCCGACACCCTTTCGATGGGCTTTTACCATCTCTGCGGAGGTATCAAGTTCACCCTTGAGCAACCGGATGTCACAGAGATCACGCTTTGCGGAAACGCGGGTGAGGTCCTTGCCGGCAAGGTGACGGTCAGCTTCAATGATGCCGGGGTTCCCGAGGCCAAGGATGTGGTCGAGGGAGCCAAGGAGATAAAGCTTTCCTGCGAGGGAGGCTTCCAGCCGGGCGTGGAGTATTACCTTGTCACTCTGCCGGTTGTGTTTGAGGATGGATTCACCGTCGATTTCGGAGACGGAGAGCCAGTGGCGGTGAAAGGCCCGTTCGAGATCAGCAGGGCTACATTCCAGCCCGTCGAGTTCAAGAAAGCAGAAGAGGAAGAAAGCTTTGTATACGAGGAATGCGACATCGAAGATCCTCTCGTCAGGCGGTTCCTCGAGGAGGTGGATTATACGAAGGATACCGATTATACGGACTCTTATATCCTGGCCTATTACGATTCAAACGACCAAGTCTGGCCTACTCCCGTCAAACTCACCTGGGAAGGTAAAGCCGCTTACGTCGAACTGTCGACTTCTTCGACGTTCGAGGATGTGACCAGGATCGATGATTCCGACTCCCCTGCCGAGGTCTACAACCTCATTCCGGGTGTCCCCTATTACTACAGGGTCCTGGATGGCGATGGAAAAGTGATGAAGCGCGCCTGCGTGACCCCAGTCGGGCCGGTACGTATGATAAAGGGGCTGGGAAGGAACGTCCGTGACCTCGGCGGCTGGAAGGCCGACGGCGGTCATATCGCCTACGGCAAATTGTATCGCGGCTCAAGGCTTGACGACATCCAGAAGAATCCCTCATGGAAGGAGGTCCTCTTCAATACCCTTGGAGCGAGCGTAGACCTTGACCTTCGCGGCTTGCCCAAGGGCACCCTTGGCGGCAGTGGGGAGAAGAATCCCTGGGTCGCGGCTGATCCTATCGAGTACTGCAACATCAAGCTCTGGCACTACTTCTATCCCAGTGCCTATAAGGACCAGGGACCGGAGAGCGGTGTCTCGGACGGAACGTCCTCCGACACATACCAGTATACCATCAGGAAGATCATCAACTGGCTTGCCGAAGGCCGCGTGGTGTATTTCCATTGCCATGGAGGCTCGGACCGCACCGGCACGCTGGCGTTCCTCATCGAGGCGCTGCTGGGCGTATCCGAGAATGACCTGTCCAAGGACTATGAGCTGACCTGCTTCTCGGGAGAGTCCAAGCGCCAGCGCAATTGCGCGAGCGGCTGGTTCTTCGCGCCGATGGTGAGGTACCTGCGTACCTTCGCTCCCGGAGGGACCATCAAGGACCAGGTCACGGCCTGGGCCAAGACACAGCATTCGCCGGATGTCGCCCCGCTTAGCGAAGAGGAGATCGAGGCGCTGCGGAAGTATTTGATAGCAAGTGATTAACGAACCAATAAGCATTCCCTGAGAGATGAGAAGAAGAATCCTTTTGATCGCGGCCGTCGCAGCCGCACTCATGTGTGCATCGTGTTCCTCTATGCGTCATGCACCTGGTGTCAACGCAGTCCAGCCGACCCTCGAGCAGGAGGAGTGCGATATAGAGAACCCCGGGACCAGGATGTTCCTGGAGGAGGTCGATTACTCGAACGACCCTGACTATACCCTTTCATTCGCAAGGGATTACAGGAAGGAGCACGGGGCGAACGACAAGCCCCTCCCGGTGAAGATATCGTGGAACGGCGGTGACGCTGCCAAGATCCTGGTATCCAAGTCTCCGGAGTTCGAAGACGCATTCGAGGTGGCGGCTGAGGCCTCCCCTGCCGAGGTGTTTAACCTCGTCCCTGGCGAGAAGTATTACTACAAGGTGCTAGCGGCCGACGGGAAAGTCCTGAAGCAGGCGATCGTCGTGCCCGTAGGGCCGCTGCGCATGATCAACGGCGTGGTCGGCAATATGCGTGACCTCGGTGGCTGGAAGGCCAACGGAGGGCATATTGCCTATGGCAAGCTCTACAGGGGCGCCGCTCTCGAGAGGATTTCCCCCAGCGGAAGGGATATCTTCCTCAAGGACCTGGGAATCTCGGTCGACCTTGACCTGCGCGGCATCAAGGAGAGCGAAGCCAGGGTCAAGGCCGTGATGCCGGAAACGATATACCTCAAACTTCCTGTCGAGAAGAATCTCGGAAGGGGCACAGGCAATACCGAGGAACTCTACCAGCAGGCCATCCGCTCGATCATCGGCTGGCTCGGCGAGGGCCGGTCGGTATTCTTCCATTGCGCCGGAGGCGCCGACCGGACCGGCTCTCTCGCATTCCTCATCGAGGCTTTGCTGGGCGTGTCGGAGAGCGACCTCTCGAAGGATTACGAGCTGACGACTTTCGGCAGGGCCAATACGCGCCTGAGGAACTACCGGGCGACCGAGGAAGAGACGCATATCCTTTACGAACTGGTCACGTATCTGCGGACGTTCGGCACACCTGGTACGAGCATCAACGACCTGGCTTTGAACTGGGCGACGACGAGGCATTCGGACAGCGTGGATCCGCTCACTCCGAGCGAAATCCAGCTTTTGCGGCAGTACTTGATAGTCAGGGACTAAAAATGTTTTAATAATAGTTGGATTTCTTCAATTTTTCCGTATATTTGTAACAGTCGAATAAAAGACTACGGGATATTCATCCCGAAATCCCTTCATAATAATAATGCCCGGACAGCCATTCGATGAGATATCGGAAGGCTGTTTTCTTTTAGTGTTTTGGCCGTCGCGCACGTTTTTGCTCTTTTCGTGCGCTTTCGGGGGATTTTTCGTATTATTGTAAAAAGTTTTCGAGATGGGATTCAAGGATATAGTGACCGTTTTGCTGGCGGTCTGGCTTGTGGGCAGCCCCGCCGCGGCGCAAGGCAGGGTGAACCGCATGGAGGCGGTCACGCTGCACTCGCTTGATGCGCGGCTGCAGGAGGCGACGCTGCGGGTGGACTACATTTTCAGCGGGACTGACAAGGAGTGCAGGATAGCGGTGGACGAGCTGAACCGGCTGGAGGGGTGGGCAGGCCGCCGCGTCCGCATGCAGGACGTGCCGTTGCGGGGCAACGGCCAGGTCTGCATGACAGCGGCGGACGGCGGCGATACGCTGTACCGGATGTCGTTCAGCACCCTGTTCCAGGAGTGGCAGGCGACCGAGGAGGCGACGCGTGTGAGCCGCAGTTTCGAGAACGTTTTCCTTCTGCCTATGCCGTCCGTTCCGGTCAATGTCACGGTCGAGCTATATGACTTCCACAACAAGGTGGTCGCGTCGCTGACGCATCCGGTGGACCCGGAGGACATCCTGATCCGCCCGAAGGGCGGGTTCACGCAGGACGATGTCCTGCGGTACGCGGCGGCGGGCGCAGCCAGCGCTGGCCTGCCTTCCGGCAGCTCCAGCGCGGCGCCTACGGCCGCCCTCTCCCCTTCGGGGACTCCCGCCCGCTACGTCCACTACAGCGGTTCCCCTACCGAGTGCATTGACGTCGTCATCCTCGCCGAGGGCTATACCGCCACCGAGGCTGACACCTTCTTCAAAGACGCCGAGACAGCTTCGGAATCCCTCTTCAACCACGAACCTTTCGCCTCACTGAGCGACCGTTTCAATATCCTGGCGGTAGCTGCACCCTCCGCTGACAGCGGGGTCAGCGTCCCGCGCCAGGGGCTTTGGAAATCCACTGCCATAGGCTCCCATTTCGACACATTCTATTCCGACCGCTATTTAACCACACTTAGACTCAAACAGTTGCATGACGTGCTCGCCGAATTCCCCTACGAGCACATCATAATTCTCGCCAACACAGATACTTACGGAGGCGGAGGCATATACAACTCTTATACCTTGACGACGGCCCACCACGCCCAGTTCAAGCCGGTCGTCGTCCACGAGTTCGGCCACAGCTTTGCCGGCCTGGCCGACGAGTATTTCTACGATGACCAGTACGTCGAGATGTACTACCCCGACACCGAGCCCTGGGAGCCCAACATCACGACCATGGCCGACTTCGCATCGAAATGGCGGGACATGCTCCCCGCCGGCACCGTCCTGCCGGACGGCAGCGTCGTTGAGGACAAGCCTGACGGCCTCGGCAGCCGCCTCCTCCGCCGGCTTGACGACCTCCGCTCGAACACCTCCGCCCGTTCCGCCAACGCCTCCACCACTGGCCGGCTCGGCGGCATAGCCGAGAACAACAGCTCAGCAGCCCGATCCACCAACGCCTCCATCCAGACGGGCAGCCGGTCTTCCAGCCTTTCACGCTCCGGCCGATCGAGCGGCACCCGCCGCGCCAGACGCCGCTCGATCGAGGGCGTAGGCCTCTACGAGGGCGGCGGCTACCAGAGCAAGGGCGTCTGGCGCGGTGCTGAAGACTGCCGCATGCGCACCAACTCCGCCCCGGTCTTCTGCCCCGTCTGCCAGCAGGCCATCACCGACATCATCGACTTCTACACCACCGACTGATCCTCTTCAAGATACCTAAAGAGGGACGTTGACGGGCTCGGCCGCGGGATGCGGTGTGCCCGGCGCAACGGCCTGGCGACGCGGGAAGCGCGTACGCCCGGCTTCGGCGCCAAGGTCAACGCCTAAATGCTGCAGCCGCAGCTTGACGGCATTGACGTTCCGGCCGAAATGGTCGGACATCGTCCGCCACGAACTGCCGGACCTGTACATCTCCAGCAAAGCCTCATCATCAGAGGGCGCCCACTTCTGGAAAGAGTTCGGATACCGCGCACGGAAATCATTCATCCTCAGGCGGTCCCAGTTGAGAAAAGCCATCAGGAGCGACATCCTGTCCTGCTCCTGCATACCCGCTACCCAGTGTAGCAGACGGTCTCCTCCACCAGACAAGAATACCTTCTCCAACTGTTCCCGCCGGAAACCGCCGGTGTCCCTGTCAAAGTCCCAGCCATCCTGCCCGACACAATCGTCGTTATTCAGGAATCCTGCGACGTCATCCAACGCTTCAATCATAATGTCAGTCAGTGCATCGTACGCGATGCTTCGGTGCGGTACCAGAACGGCCTCCAGGCGAGCTGAATCCTCGCTGATCTTCTTTTTCATAGTTCTATTGTTTTATAGGCTAGATGCGGAACAATACTCCTCATGCCCAGCCAAAGGTTGTGGCATATGCCGGAGGCAAATATATGCAGACCTATCCATTTTCACAAAATGGAAACGGATAGAATTCTAAATATATGATAATTAACTGATTACCCTAGCCTCCATCTATTCTTTTTCCAGGCATATTCCCTTTCCGCCCAGATCTCTTAGTCATCCCTTCCTGAAGCCTGCTCTCTTTATGGCCTTGTACGACAGTCCAAGCACAAAAGGCCCTGTTTTGTGCTTAAGATGGGGGCTATACCCATCAAATAAGCACAAAATCGCTCCCGTTGTGCTTATTCTCAGGCTAAACCGTCGAAAAAAGCACAAAGCAGGGCGTTCTGTGCTTTTGAAGCCGCTCAGAAGGAGAGGCGGGCGCCGAGGGTGGCGCCGAAGGTGTCCGGGAGGACGGAGCCGCGGTCCGCGTAGAGGCCGTACAGCAGCGAGAGCTCGGCGGCGCGACGGCCAGAGGCAGAAGGCCCGGCGGAGCGGCCACTGGAGGCGGACAAGGCCGATTCGGCCGCATAGGACCCGGTAGGTGCGGAAGCGCGGCCAGAGGCAGAGGGCCCGGCGACGCGACGGCCGGAGGACGATAGTCCGGCAGAGGCGGCCTGGCGGCGAAGCGCGGGCAGCCGGACGGAGCCGGTGAGGCCGGCGCTCAGCTGCCGGAGCGGCGTCTCGACGACGCTCCCCCACTCCTTATTCCACGCGGACTCGCCGGCGTAAGGTTTGCCGTAGGTGCCGTGGTTGGCGGAGTACGTCAGCATCAACTTATAGGGATGCTGACGGAACAATTTGCCCGAGAGGGCGAAATGATGTGCCTTCAGTCTGTTGTTCTCGAGACCGGTGACCAGGACGGCCGAGGTCCAGGTCCCCGCGTGTGTACCCACAGGGTACATCAGCGGGGTCCCGATCGGCCGGCCGTAATGCGTCCAGCCCGAGCGGTATTCGCCGTTGTTGAAATAGTTATCGCCGCCTGTGGTCTTGACGCCGGGCGGCGTGATGCTATGCCCTTCTTCGTCGAACTTTTCGCCGTTGAACGGTCCCGACTGGTACATTGTATAGGTATGCTCATACAGGATATCCGACACCCAGCGGGACTTGTCATCCCATCCGAAATGCAGCGTCGTCACCCCGTCAGGGAAGTTCTGGAATCCCATTCCTGAACCGTCGGCATAGGGTATGTCATGCTGGAATTTGATCTTCCAGCCGTCGCCCAGATACTCGGCTCCCCACATCTCTCCGCCGCCCTGGTCGCCGATGACGTTGAGCCGGTCGCTGCGCGTGCCGTCGGCACCGGCGTGGCTTCCGGTCACCATCCTGAAATAGTTGCCGAAAGTGACCGGCATCGTCCCTTTCTTAGGGATGGTCCCGGCCCAGATTGCGTAGTGGTCCAACAGGAAATGCAGCCTCAGGCGAGACCCTATATCGAAACGGAATCCTATCCTGGTCCTATGCACCAGCGGGTCCTCAACCCATCTGATACCCAAGGGTTTATAGTCACCGAAGGCACCATACATCCACACGTGGCGACCCGTCCAGGGGATAGCCACCGGCTCCAGCGAAAGCTGGTAGCCCGGCATGGGGCGCGCGTTGCCGCTCTCGGCCACGTGTCCACCCGTGGTGGACAGCGAGCCGAGGCGCGCATCCGCCCCATAAAAGTCCAGATCCCTGTGCTTCATCCCCAGGTCCATGGTAAAAGCTTTCCAACGCAGTGAGCCGTACAGTTCGTCCGTCATCAGATGAAGCGGATTGGATCCCGGATCCAGGTCGTTGACATAGCTGTTCGCCGCAAAGGAAGCCCCCCAGCGCAGCTGGAAGGTCTTCGAGGCGTCGAACTCCGTGCGCGCCTGCACGAGTGCCAGCGCGCCCTGGTTCTCCGGCATCAGGCCCCATTGGTTCGCCGTGGCCCAGAAGGGCAACGGCTCACCGGGCCCGCCGGACAGCGCGCCCAGAAGCATCAGCGAAAAGAAAAAGTCGTTCATCTAACGGTTGTCGTACATCTTGGAGTAATACTCCAGATAGTCTCCGCTGGTGACGTTGTCCAGCCATTCCTGGTTGTCCAGATACCAGCGGACGGTCTTCTCGATGCCCTCCTCGAACTGCAGCGAAGGCTCCCAGCCCAGTTCGCGCTGCAGCTTGGTGGAGTCAATGGCATATCGGAGGTCGTGTCCCGCGCGGTCGGTGACATAGGTGATCAGGTCCTCGTCCGCTCCCTCCGGCCGGCCTATCAGCCGGTCCACGGTACGGATGAGCACCTTGATGATGTCGATATTCTTCCACTCGTTGAAACCGCCGATATTGTACGTATCCGCGACTGTCCCCTTGTGGAAGATGACGTCTATCGCACGGGCGTGGTCCTCGACATAAAGCCAGTCACGCACATTCTCGCCCTTTCCGTAGACGGGCAAAGGTTTGCGATGGCGTATATTATTGATAAAGAGAGGGATAAGCTTCTCCGGGAACTGATAAGGCCCGTAGTTGTTCGAGCAGTTGGTCACGATCGTAGGCAGGCCGTAAGTGTCATGGAATGCCCTGACGAAATGGTCAGATGACGCCTTGGAGGCGCTGTACGGACTGTGCGGGAGGTACTTCATATCCTCGGTAAAGAACGAAGTTCCGTATGCGAGATGATGCTCCCCCGACGAGGCTTTGGTGGTGAACGGCGGCTTGACGCCCTCCGGGCAGTCCATCCGCAGCGCCCCGTACACCTCGTCGGTGGAGATGTGGTAGAAGCGCTTGCCTTCATACTTCTCCGGAAGGGACTCCCAGTACAGCCTGGCGGCCTGGAGGAGAGAAAGGGTACCCAGCACATTCGTCCTGGCGAACGTGAACGGGTCCTTGATACTGCGGTCCACGTGGCTCTCTGCCGCCAGGTGGATGATGCCGTCCACCTGCTCCTTCTGCATCAGGGCGTACATCGCATCGAAGTCGCAGATATCGGCCTTTACGAAAGTATAATTGGGCTTATCCTCTATGTCCTTGAGATTCGCGAGATTGCCGGCATACGTGAGCTTGTCGACGTTAATGATATGATAATCAGGATATTTCGTAACGAAAAGCCGCACAACGTGCGAGCCGATGAAACCGGCGCCGCCGGTAATGATGATGGACCGCTTGTACATAGCTATTTGAGTTTACCGTCAGCAAGTTGGAGGAGATACTGGCCGTATTGGTTCTTGGCCATGGGCCTGGCTATTTCACGGAGGCGGTCGGCGCTGATCCAGCCGTTCTCGAAGGCTATGTCTTCGAGGCAGCCGATCTTCAGTCCGGTACGCTTTTCAAGCGTCTCGACGAAGATCGAAGCCTCGGCGAGCGAATCGTGCGTGCCGGTGTCGAGCCAGGCGAAGCCACGGCCGAACACCCGCACCTTGAGCTCGCCGTCCTTCAGGAACTCCTGGTTGACCGAGGTGATCTCGAGTTCGCCGCGGGCCGAGGGCTTTATATTCTTGGCGACCTCAACCACCTTGTTGGGGTAGAAATAGAGGCCGACGACGGCGTAGTTGGACTTCGGCTCCTTAGGCTTCTCCTCGATGCTGAGGCAGTTGCCTTCGGCATCGAACTCGGCCACGCCGTAGCGCTCCGGGTCTCCGACCCAGTAGCCGAATACCGTGGCCTTGGCACGCTCTTCCGCGTCGCAGACGGCCTGGCGCAGCAGGTCCGTGAAGCCGGCGCCGTGGAAGATGTTGTCGCCGAGCACAAGGCAGGCGGCATCATCGCCGATGAAATCGGCTCCGATGATGAAAGCCTGCGCGAGCCCGTCCGGGCTCGGCTGCTCGGCGTACTCGAAATGCACCCCGTAGTCAGAACCGTCCCCCAGCAGGCGTCGGAAACCAGGCAAGTCTTGCGGCGTCGAAATGATCAGGATATCCCTGATCCCCGCCAGCATCAGCGCGCTGACCGGGTAATAGACCATCGGCTTGTCATAGATAGGCAGGAGCTGCTTGCTCACGCCTTTCGTGATCGGGTAAAGACGGGTGCCGGACCCTCCGGCCAGAACGATTCCTTTCATAACAGGTGGTTATATCTTTACAAAAATAGTAAATAATTGCTAAATTCGTTGAACAATCAACAGCATACTAAGGGTATATGCCAGCAATAGAAAGACATCCGCTTGAGCCGTTTATCCCGCAGGGGGCACGGGTGCTGTTCCTGGGCAGCTTTCCACCGCCCAGGCAGCGGTGGTCGATGGATTTCTTCTACCCCAATTTCATAAACGACTTCTGGCGCATCGTAGGGCAGGTTTTCTTCGGAGACAGGGAGCATTTCGTGGTACGCGGCGAGAAACGCTTTGACCGCGAGCGGATCGTGGATTTCTGCCAGAAGAAAGGCATAGCGCTGTTCGACACCGCGACGGAGGTCCGTCGGCTGCAGGACAACGCCTCCGACAAGTTCCTGGAAGTCGTCACGCCGACTGACCTGCCGGCGCTTCTGGCGCGGATCCCCGCCTGCCGGGCGGTCGTAACGACCGGCCAGAAGGCCGCCGACGTGCTGGCGGGCGCCTTCGGCTGCCCCGCCCCACCTGTCGGCGGCAGTGTCGGGATTGTCATCCCGACCGCGCCATCCCCTGCCGGCTTTTGCCCAAACGGCGGCATCTCACCTTCCGTCTTTTCCCCTACCAACGGCGCCCGGCAACTGGACTTCTACAGGATGCCGTCAACCTCCCGCGCCTATCCCCTTCCCCTCGAAAAGAAAGCCGAGGCCTACCGCCACATGTTCTCCGCCCTCGGCCTCCTCTGACTCCCGCAGGTTATGCAGTAAAATGCCGCAACGTGTGAGAAGACTACTGCTCAAAGACCTTCTCCATCAGATGCCATTTGGCAGAAGAGGGAGCGGAAGGGTCACAACCCTGGAACTGAGCGACATAGGCCTCCCATTCAGCCTGCCGCGGCAGGGTCGCCAGGCGGGCCATGTCACGCTCCCAGTCGAAGTCGTCTACTGTGTCGCATATCATGAACAGCTGCCGTCCATGGCGGTATATCTGCATGTCCAAGATACCAACCTCAAGCTGCCCGGCAATCACTTCCGGCCAAACATGCTGGTGCACCTCGCAGTACTTCCGGATCAACTCCTCGTCATCGACAAGTTCCAATGTCTGACAATATCTCTTCATATTCTTCCGTGTTTTGCAAATAACTAACTATAAATGCTTTATACAATAGTCCTATCATCAAAAACGAGGAGGACTTACCCATTATCGTCTTATTATCAAATAGTTGTGAAACACGATGCTATTTGAGCCAGCGGTAAAGGAGTTCGACGGGATGGACGGCGCGGGCGCCGGTGCCGTCCAGGATCTGCTGGCGGCACGAGGTGCCAGGCGCGACGACGATAGCCGGGGTGACGGTAGCGTTAGGGGCGGCCGAGGAGGGAACAATGTGAGCGCCTGAGGGGGTGGCAGAGGAGGCAACGGCGTGATTGGCCGGGGTGGCGGGAGGCAGGACGTCGGAGCCTGGCGACAGCGGACTCCGGCCATCGGCCGTCTGAAGGCCGAGGGCACGGCGGACGGCGGGGAAAAGGACCGTCTCGCCGATCTCGAGAGAGCGGCGGTAGTGCTCCTTTTCGTAGCCGAACGAACCGGCCATGCCGCAGCAGCCGCTGGGGATGACATGGACCGTGGCTCCGGGCAAAAGCCGGAGCACCGCGGCGGTCTTGTCGATGCCCACAAGGGCCTTCTGGTGACAATGGCCATGGAGCCAAACCTCGACGGGATCGCCGCGGAAGACCTCCGGGGAGATGCGTCCGGCCGCGACCTCGCGCATGATGAACTCGTCGAAGAGCAGGCAGTTGGCCGCGAGGTCGCGGGCTGTCTGCCGCATTTCCGGCGGCACGAGGTCCGGATACTCGTCCCGGAAGCTCAGGATGCAGGAGGGCTCGATGCCGACCAGCGGCGTGTCGGCCGTCACCAGGTCCGCCAAGAGGCGGACATTGCGGACGGCAAAGCGCCGCGCCAGCTTCAGGCAGCCCTTGGAGATGGCTGCGCGGCCGCTTTCGACGTGCTTCGGTACGACGACGTCGTACCCCAGCCGTCGCAAAAGCCGCGCAAATGTCAGGCCCAGCTCCGCCTCCTGATAGTTAGTGAATTCGTCTGCAAACAGGTAAACCCGCCGTGTAAAGCCCTCTCGATCCACCCGACCGTCTACCTTTTGAACAAAACAAGAAGATTTGTTCAAAAACACCCCTTTTTCGGTCCTTTCCTGAACAAAACCGTCCTTTTTGTTCAATGAAGTACCATTTTCTGGCATTCCCTGAACAAAAATTGCGTTTTTGTTCAAAAGAGCATCCTTTTCGGCCGTTTCCTGAACAAAATCGGCGTTTTTGTTCACTGAAGGGGAAATGGCGGGGGCGGAGGGGAAGCCGTCGCGGCGGAGGAGCTGGCGGAGGGTGCGGCGGCTGAGGGCGGGGATCTGCCGCTCCGCGGCGAAGCGCAGGATGCGCTTCAGCAGCGCCGCCGAGGGCCGCCAGCCCGCAAAGAAGTTGTACAGCGGGCGTACTAGATGGCCCAGCCGTTCCACGGCGGCCATCCTTGCGACCGCGAACGACCGCAGCGGCGTGCCTTCCCGCTCATGGATCTGCTCCAGCACCTCGGCGCGGATACGGGTCATGTCGACATTCGACGGGCATTCTCCACGGCAGCCTTTGCAAGCCAGACAGCTGTCCAGAACTTCCTTTACCTCCGGCGAAGTGAATCCATCACCGTGTGTCAGGCATTCCCTTAACACATTCGCCCGGGCACGGGTCGTCATCAACTCGTCCCCCGTGGCCTTGAAGGCCGGGCACATGGTCCCGCCTATCAGCGTGGATTTGCGGCAGTCACCCGCGCCGTTGCATTGCTCTATAGAGCACATAAGCGCGTGCGCCTGGCTGCGCACGCCGCTGGCACCATCAACCTTACATTCGTCGAATGCCGCCCTCCAGTTGAAGACCGGTCGGGCATCCTCCACGGCATAACGCTGCCCCGCCTCGAAGCGAAGCCATTCGTCCATACCGGGAGCATCGACGATCTTGTTCATGTTGAACACGTTATATGGATCCCAGCAGCGCTTGACCTCCTGCATGAGACGGTAGCATTCCTCGCCGTACATCAGGGGGATGAATTCGCCGCGGAGGCGGCCGTCGCCGTGCTCGCCGCTGAGGCTGCCGCGGTGCTTGCGCACCAGCGCGGCAGTCTCCTCTGCCACAGCACGGAAAAGCCGCCGACCATCCTCGGTCTTGAGATTGATGATGGGCCTTAGATGCAGTTCGCCCGTGCTGATGTGTCCGTAGAACACGCAGCTGAGCCCGAGGCGGTCCAGCATGGCCCTGAAATCGCGCATGTACGCCGGCAGGCGCTCCGGCGCGACGGCCGTGTCCTCGATGACGCCGACGGGCTTGGCATCGCCCTTCATGCCGCTGAGCACGCCGAGCCCGGCTTTACGTAGTGCCCAGACGCGGGAGACGTCTGCGCCGTACACCCGCGTGCATGTGTACGCCAAGCCCGCAGCGAGAAGCTCCGCTTCGAGCGCGTCCGCCCGCGCATCCATTTCCGCTCCGCGGAACTCCGAGATCAGCAGCGCGGCCGGATCACCCTCGACGAAGAAGCGGTTGCGCTGCGCTTCAAGATTATCTTTGCCGAGCTCCAGGATGCGCCCGTCCATCAGCTCCACCGCGTCGGGAGAGTGCCGCAGCGCCACCAGGTTCGCCTCGAAGCTCGCTTCGAGCGAAGGGCAATGGGCGCACAGCACCATCCCCTCCTTCGGCGGCAGCGGGTCGAGCGAAAGTTTTATCTCGGTGACGAAGGCCAGCGTGCCCTCGCTGCCGCAAAGGAGTTTGCAGAGGTCGAGGCCCTCCAGCGCCTCGTCAATAGCGTAGCCGCAACTGCGGCGGCGCAGCGACCGGTCCGGGAAATCCGCCTCTATGAGGCCCCGGACCGCCGGGTCGCTGCGCCATCCCTCGAGCTGCGCATAAATGCTCCGCTCGAGCGCCCCGCTCCCCCGCTTCGCGGTGTCGAAGTACGACCCGTCCGCCAGCAAACCCTTGAGCTGCAGCACGTGATGACGGGTCGAGCCGTATATGAGCGAGTGCGTTCCGCACGAATTGTTGCCGACCATACCGCCTACGCAGCAGCGGTTGCTGGTGGAGGTCTCCGGACTGAAGAAGAGCCCGTAAGGCTTCAGCGCGATGTTCAACTCATCACGCACTACGCCCGGCTCCACACGTACCCAACGCTTCTCAGGATTGATTTCAAGGATGTGATTGAAATGCCGGCTGATATCCACCACGATGCCGTTGCCGACTACCTGCCCGGCGATGGAGGTACCCCCCGCGCGGGGGATGAGGCAGGTGCCGCGCTCGCGCGCCAGGCGGATCAGCTCCCGGATGTCCTCGACGGACTCCGGGTACGCCACCCCGCGCGGTATCTCCCGATACGCGCTCGCATCGGTCGAATACGCTATCTTGTGAATGGAGTCGGTATAGATCCTCATAAACTGATCTCCAGGACGATGGGCCAGTGGTCGCTGATGCGGGAGACGCCGTAGCCGTCGGTGACCATGCGGTAGGCAACTGGCGTGACGCCATTTACGAAGAAATGGTCGATGGCGCCGTGGCTCTGCGCCTTGGTGAAATTGGCGAAGGTGTCGGTCTCGGGCTCGCCGAGCATCGTCCGCGCCGACTGCATCTGCAGTCCGGCGGACTCGATGCTGCGCAGGCCCGTATTCCAGTCGCCGCAGGCGACGTCGCGCCCGGTCAACTGGCCGTTGACCTGCCTGACCGTGCGCTCCACGACTTCTTTCTCCCATCGGGAGTGGACGTTGACGATGCGTATGCCGGCCACCGTACAAGCCTCCCAGAAGATCGCAAACGAATGCTTCGACGCCTTCATGGACTCGCGCACGTAGATAGGGTGGCTGACGCCGACACCCACGCGCCGGTACCCGTCAGGGACGTAACCGCCGGCCGGCGGGAGGACCTCCTGCAGGCAGATGACATCGGGATCGACATCCTCGATCATCCGCTGCATGGCCTCCATACGCTTGCGCCAATAATGCTCCCCGGACTCGTCCCTGTCACGTGTCCATTCGCGTATATTGAAGGAAAGGATCCGCAAGGTCTTGTCCGCCTGGGCGGACGGCCCGGCGGATGACACGGACAACGCCGCGCCAAGGAGCATTGCGATGACCTTCATCATCGCCTGCTAGTCCCTCTTGAAGATATCCCTCGTATAGACCTTGTCCTTCACATCATCCAGAGCGCTCTCGTAGCGGTTGGCGATGATGGCGTCGCAACCGGCCTTGAAGGCCTCCAGGTCGTTGACCACACGCGATCCGAAGAAGGTGGTGCCGTCAGGCAGAGAAGGCTCGTAGACGATGACCTTGGCGCCCTTGGCCTTGATGCGTTTCATGATGCCCTGGATGGAGCTCTGGCGGAAGTTGTCCGAACCGGACTTCATCGTCAGGCGATAGACGCCGACGGTGACCTCATGCTCGCGGGCCGAGTCGTAGGCACTGGAAGCAGTATAATAGCCGGCCTTGTCAAGCACACGGTCGGCGATGTAGTCCTTGCGAGTGCGGTTGCTCTCGACGATGGCCTTGATGAGGTTCTCCGGCACGTCGTTGAAATTGGCCAGGAGCTGCTTGGTATCCTTCGGGAGGCAATAGCCGCCGTATCCGAACGAAGGGTTGTTGTAGTGTCCGCCGATACGCGGGTCGCCGCAGACACCACTGATAATGGACTGGGTATCAAGCCCTTTCATCTCGGCATAGGTATCCAGCTCATTGAAGAACGACACGCGGAGGGCCAGGTAGGTATTGGCAAAGAGCTTCACCGCCTCGGCCTCGGTCGAACCCATGAAGAGCACGGGGACGTCCTCCTTGAGCGAAGCCTCGTAGATAAGCCCGGCAAAAGTGTGCGCAGCCTCTTCGAGGGAAGGCTCGTCGTATCCAACTATTATGCGGGAAGGATAAAGGTTGTCATACAGGGCCTTGGACTCGCGGAGGAACTCCGGGGCGAAGATGATCTTGGGGGTGACGACCCTCATGGTGCCGTCGGCCATGCGCTCACGGTAGGAGAACTTCTCCCTGGCGTTGCGCGTGCAGCCGACGGGTACGGTGGACTTGATGACCATCACGGCGTC
>ONNK01000107.1 GCA_900319185.1 uncultured Bacteroidales bacterium | reverse complement strand
ATCGGCCGCGAAGGCCGCAACATCCGCGCCCTGGAGGCTGCCACCGGAGTGGAGATCGTCGTGGACGACACCCCGGACGCCATCCTCCTTTCCGCCTTCGACCCCGTTCGCAGGGAGGTCGCCCGCCTTGCACTCCACCAGCTCGTCATCGACGGGCGCATCCACCCCGCACGCATCGAGGAAGTCGTTGCAAAGGTATCGAAACAGCTTGAGGACGAGATACTTGAGACCGGCAAACGCACCTGCATCGACCTCGGCATACACGGCATGAGCATGGAGCTCGTCCGTCTCATCGGACGCATGAAATACCGCTCCTCATACGGACAGAACCTTCTCCAGCATTCGCGCGAAGTCGCCAACATCTGCGCAATCATGGCTTCCGAGCTCGGCCTCAACCCCAAGCTCGCCAAGCGCGCCGGACTCCTCCACGATATCGGAAAGGTCTCCGAGCAGGATCCTGAACTTCCTCACGCCCTCCTCGGCATGAAGATAGCTGAGCAGTACAAGGAAAAGCCCGAGATCTGCAACGCCATCGGAGCCCACCACGAGGAGACCGAGATGACCTCGATCATCGCTCCGCTCGTGCTCGTAGGCGACGCCATCTCCGGCGCTCGTCCCGGCGCCCGCCGCGAAGTCATCGAGTCCTACATCAAGCGCCTCAAGGGCATGGAAGACCTGGCCGCATCCTATCCGGGCGTCACCAAGTCGTACGCCATCCAGGCCGGACGCGAGCTTCGAGTGATCGTAGGAGCAGAGGAAGTGACTGACGAGCAGGCCGCAAGGCTCTCGACCGACATAGCCCAGAAGATCCAGGAAGAGATGACTTATCCTGGCCAGGTCAAGATAACCGTCATCCGGGAGACCCGCTCGGTCGCCTATGCAAAATAAGGGGTTCCCTCCCCTATCTTTCCATGGGTATGTGCTTCGACCGGCGGCAGGCCTTGGTGTTTTCCTGAAGGGTCTGCCTCTCCCCGTCAGCGAGGACGAAGTCGCAGAAGCGCTCCCAGACATAGCCTACGGCCTGGTCGCTCGGATGAACCATGTCTTCGGCGTAGAACCGGTAGTCCCGAAGTTCGTCCATAAGGATCTCGTAGGCAGGGAAATACACCACACGCTCGCCGTCCGTCACGCTGTCGGCAGCGAGCAGGAGGGTGCCCTTGCTGAGCTGGTTGCCATGGGCCCCGTCAGCCATGTGGCGGATAGGACTGACAGTGAGGACGAAACGCTTGTCGGGAAAGCGGGAGACGATGCCGGACAGTATGGGTGCAGCATCCTGAATGGAAAGGCGCTCGCGCGAGAATTCACGGTCCGGACGCTTCAGGCAGTTGGCGACCACCTGGCCGCTCTCCCTGTACCGGAAGCACCATGCGGTGCCCAGCGTCAGGATGACAAGCCCGGCCTTGCGCCAGCGCTCATGAGCGTCAGCGAGGGAGGCATTGGCATGCGCGAGGAACTCCTCCGGAGTCCGGCGGGCAAAGGAAGTATGATGATGGAAGGAGCATATGAGGCCCGCACCGGCGCCCATTTCCACGCAGTCGTCCGGAGTGAAAGGCTCTCCGCTCTCCAGCCGGCTGACTGCATCGGAGATGGAGACAGGATTGTAGAGCGTCCCGAAAGGGTTCGCGCAGACATCGAAGCCGGCGTCCGCCATGCGCGCGCCGACATTGTCGGCAAAACAGCTGCCCAGCAGCACGATACCGTCGGAATACGACATTCGGAACGGGGCGGTCCCGCACTCCACCCTGGTCTGAAGTTTCAACATAAACGCCTTTTTTACAAAAATACGGAAAAAACCATGAAATTCAAGTCTTCAGTCATCTCCGTCGCGATCTCCGTCGCGATCTTCCTCGCAGCGTCTTCGGGGCTTGCGGCCCAGTCCCTCCTGGACCTTCCGGGCCTGCTTGGCATGCAGCAGACAAGCGCACAGGACAATCCCGTCAAGGTTGAATACAACGTCGATTTCCACTATTTCTTCGACCTGAGGAACTTCGAGGCTTGCGATGACATTTTCATGACGACGGAGACATACAACGTCGCCCGTTTCTCTCCTTCGGCCATTGTCCGTTTCGACCAGGGCCGCAACGTCACCCACAGGCTTGCACTGGGTGTCGACCTTACGAAGAACCTCGGCGCCAATCCCACGGTGCAATCCACATATTCCGATTCGGAGCACGAACAATCCCTCAGGAATTTCGACCTCATAAAGGATTTCTTCTTTTACTACAACTACCGCAGCCGTATGGGGAAAGGGACACTGGATCTCTACGCCGGCATCTACCCCAGGACCGTGCTTGGCGGCGACTACACCAGGGCCATCTTTGCGGATGACCTCATCTATTATGACCCTAACCTTGAGGGTGTTACGCTCAAATACGAAGCACCGCGCCTCAAGGCTGAGATCACGGCGGACATCGTCGGCAAGCGCGGCATCGACAGGGTTGGCTGCGAGATGATATCCACCGCAGGAGCGTTCAAGGTAGTCGATTGGGCATCCCTGGGCTGGGCGGCTTCCTACGCGCACTCCAAGGGCAACTACCTTGCGTATTGCGACACGGACGTGGCACTGTTCAATCCTTATGTAAAAGTGGACTTCGGGAGCAAGTCAGGCATCCAGGAGCTGTCGCTCAAGGCAGGTGCTATCGCCTCCTACCAGCTTGACTACAGTATCATCAACGATGAGGGCGCGGGCGACAAGGTCCACTTCCCCATGGGTGCCGAAGCGGTGCTGAGGGTTCGCAACTGGGACCTGGGCCTGGAAAACACCTTCTATTATGGTGACAACCAGATGGTCTACCGCAGCAGCAGCTATGCAGACATCTCCTCTGCCGAAGTGTATTCCGACGCCATCTATTCCGGAGAGACATTCTACTATACCCGCAGGGGCTATCCTTCATGGTACAACCGCCTGGAGGTCTTCTGGCAGCCGCTGAACGGCGGATTCATCAGCACAAGGATCTCCGCCATCGGGCACTTCATCACGCCTGCGGGAGAGGATGAAAACCGCATCGGTCCTTTCGTCGGCGTGCAGGGCAAGGCCTCACTGCTCTTCAACCTCGACGCCTTCCGCCATCCCCGCGGGAACGCAGACGAAGGCCGCCGCGTCCGTCAGGCAAGGCAGGCCAGGCCTGTCCCTGACGGACCTGTCCTCAGTCTCTAAAACCATCACCTGACATGTATAAAGCATTGAGATTCATACTCCCCGTCCTGCTGGCAGCCGCATGCTGCGGCCCCAAGGACGGCGATTACACTTTCCATATACTGACCACCAACGACGTCCACGGGACTTATTTCGATTCCACCTATGTCGACGGCCGCACCCAGAATTCCATGCTGGCCGCCAACTATTACGTGGACAGCGTCCGCACCGCAGCAGGCAAGGAAAACGTCATCCTGCTCGACGCCGGCGATTTCCTACAGGGCAACAACGCCGCTTATTACTACAACTACGTCGAAACGGGAGTTCCCCATGTATTCTCACGCATGGTCGACTACATGGACTATGACGCCGTCATCTGGGGCAACCATGACGTAGAGACGGGGCATCCGGTCTATGACCGCATCTCGAAGGAGATCGAAGGCTACGGCATACCCTTCCTCGGAGGAAACGCCATCCGGGACGACAACGGCAAGCCGTATTTCCCCGTCTATACCATCCTCAAGAAGGACAAGGTCAAGATAGCCGTCCTCGGATTCAACAACGCCAACATCAAGGCATGGCTGGACGAAGACATCTGGAGCGGCATGCACTTCGAATCGCTGATACCTCTCGTTCAGCAGGATGTGGACGAGGTCATTGCAAAGGAAAAACCCCAGATAGTCATCGTAGCAGTCCACTCCGGTACCGGCGACGGTGACGGCTCGGTCCTTGAGAGCCAGGGGCTCGACCTGTACAAAAGCCTGAAAGGCGTCGACGTGCTCGTATGCGCCCATGACCACAGGCCTTTCGTGACCGACAACGGCACCATCGCCCTGCTCAATTCCGGAAGCCACTCGCGCAACCTCGGGCACGGCATCGTGAACCTGACCGTAAAGAAGGGAAAGGTCGTTGCGAAGTCGGTGCAGTCCGGACTGATCCCGATAGACCGCAGGAAGGCCGACCCGGAGATGCGCAAGGCATTCCAGAAGGATTACGAGGCTGTCAAGGCATTCACCCTCAAGGAGGTAGGTGAGCTCAAGACCGACCTGAACCTGAGCGACGCATTTGCCGGCATGAGCGATTATCTCAATCTCATACACACCGTAAGCCTGGGATGCGAACCGGCCCAGATATCCGTTGCCGCCCCCCTCAACCAACGGGGTATCATCAAGGCAGGGAAGCTTGTCTACAACGACCTGTTCACCCTCTACCAGTACGAGAACCAGCTGTTCGTCATCAAGATGAGCGGCAAGGAAGTCAAGGATTTCCTCGAGGCCTCTTATGACACGTGGATCCGCACCGCTGAGAAGCCCGGAGACCGTGTCCTGAACATACACAACCTTCCCGACACACGTACGGGTCTTGAACGCTGGTCGTTCATAGGGGCCACATACAACTTCGACTCGATGGCGGGGCTCAACTACACCGTCGATGTCACCAAGCCGGTCGGAGAGCGCGTTACCATCACGACGCTTGCAGACGGCACGCCTTTCGACCCGGAGGCCACCTACAACGTAGCCATGACATCCTACCGCGCATCCGGCGGCGGCGGGACGATGGGCAAGATCGGTATTGACACCGACCGTATCGATGAGCGGGTTGTGAAGAAGTATCCCGAGATCCGCGACATGATCTACGACTACCTCAAGGAGCACGGCGCCATCGACCCTGCCGAGATCGGAGACCCGTCGGTCATAGGCCACTGGGAGTTCATCCCCGCGTCCATCGCCGGACCGGGCATCGCCAGGGACAAGAGACTTGTCTTCGGAGAGTAAAACTTTATCTGTGGCGCATGCCGCGGAGTTGCTGGGCTAGGGATCCGTTGACGGCGGACTTCATCATCTTGCGGGTTCCCTCGAACTGCTTCAGCAGGCGGTTCACTTCCGGGAGTGAGGTTCCCGAGCCATCGGCGATCCTCTTGCGGCGGGAGCCGTTGATGATCTCGGGATGGCGTCTCTCCTCGACAGTCATGGACTGGATGATGGCTTCCGTGGCCTTGTAGGCAGTCTTGTTGTCGATATCGACATCCTTAAGGGCCTTATCCATGCCCGGAAGCATGCCGGCGAGGTCCTTGATGTTGCCCATCTTCTTGACCTGCTGTATCTGCTCGTAGAAATCTTCCAAGGTGAACTGGTTCTTGGCAAGCTTCTTCTTGAGTTCGCGGGCCTGCTTCTCGTCATACTGCTCCTGGGCCTTCTCCACGAGGGATACGACGTCGCCCATACCGAGGATACGGTCCGCGACGCGGTCCGGGTGGAACACGTCCAGTGCCTCCATCTTTTCGCCCGTCGAGACGAACTTGATAGGCTTGCCGACGACGGCCTTGATCGAAAGCGCTGCACCGCCGCGGGTGTCACCATCCATCTTGGTCAGGACGACTCCGTCAAAGTCCAGGCGGTCGTTGAAGGCCTTGGCGGTCTCGACCGCATCCTGGCCGGTCATCGCGTCCACGACGAAGAGCGTCTCGGTCGGATGCACCGCCTTGTGCAGGGCGGATATCTCGTCCATAAGCTCCTGATCGACAGCCAGACGGCCGGCAGTATCGATGACGACGACGCTGTATCCCTCGCTCTTAGCCGTACGGATGGCGTTCTGCGCTATGCTGATAGGATCCTTGACACCGTCTTCAGAATAGACAGGAACGTTTACCTGTGAGCCAAGTGTCTTCAACTGGTCGATAGCGGCGGGACGGAAAGTGTCGCACGCCACGAGCAGGACCTTCATCCCCCTCTTGCTCTTGATGTGGTTGGCGAGCTTGGCGGAGAAAGTAGTCTTACCGGATCCGTTCAGACCGGCCACAAGTACGATACCGGGCTGGCCCTTGATGTTGATGTCGGTATACTCGCTGCCCATGAACTCGGCCAGTTCGTCGTGGACGATCTTGACCATCATCTGCTGCGGCTTGACCGCGGTGAGGACGTTCTGTCCCATCGCCTTGGCCTTCACCCTGTCGCAGAAATCCTTGGCAACCTTGTAACTGACATCGGCGTCGAGCAGGGCCATGCGGATGTCCTTCAGGGTCTCGGCGACATTGATGTCAGTGATCTTTCCTTCGCCCTTCAGTATCTT
>ONNK01000050.1 GCA_900319185.1 uncultured Bacteroidales bacterium | reverse complement strand
CCGTAGTTGGGGGCTACGGCCTTGATGGCCAGGAGTTTCTTGCGGGCTTTCTTGGCGCTCATGCCCTTCGGCATGTAGGTAGGGAGGTATTCGTAGACGCCGGGTTTCTCGCCGAAGCCGCCGTCGCCGACCCTCTCTATCATGTTGGCCACCGAAGCGCAGAGATGGCCTCCGGCGCTGTCACCGGTGACTGCCAGGCGCTTGGGGTCAAGTCCGTACTCTGCGGCATGCTCCTGGATGTGGAGGATGGCACCGTAGCAGTCCTCGATGATATCGACCATCGTGTTGGGCTCCTTGTCGCCGTCGGCGGTACCGTTCCAGCGGTAGTCGATGCTGAACACGACATATTTGCCGTCTTTGACGAGCTCGCGTGCCAAGCCCTTCATGACGTCTTCGCAGTTCATAGTCCAGCCGCCGCCGTGGATGATCACTATGCCGGGGAGCTTCCGGGCTCCGTCTGGGACGAATGCATCGTATTTCAGGGTCTTGACCCCTGGCTTGGCGTAGACGATGTCCTGGATGCATCTGTATCCCTGAAGGCGGGACGGCTCCACGAAGGACGCTCCTATGGAGCAGGCGCCGTCGACGGTCACGTCGAACTCCGCGTCAGGATACTCGGTATAGAATGCGAAACGGCCTCCCATGGCCTTGTAGCCGCATTCGAAGGCGTACCCTGGATCAGCAGTCGCCTTGATGTGCAGGACCGCCCCCTTGGGGAATTCCTTGCCCTCCGCTGGAATGGCGGGGGATACCTCGATGTGTCCGTTGGTACATTCGCCGACGGTGACCCTGAACGGCCCGTCAGGGTTGGCGGCCGGGCGGCGCTGCTGTGCGGCTGCGCAGCCGCAGACCAGCAGTAAGCCGGCCGCTACGATGGATCTGATGACTTTCATAGCCTTTAGTGTTATTGCTTTACTACAAATATACGATTAAATGCGTTATTGTCGCAGCGATGCAGGTCAAAAAACATTTGCACGTTTTTTGCTGTTAAAACACTATCCATAAAAAATGATTGTGATATGAAAAAGATTTTCAGCACCATCTTTATTGCCGCGTGCGCAGCACTGGCATTCTGCTCCTGTGAGACGCTGGACCCTGAAAAGGACTTCAGTGGTACTCCATACGGATTCTGGATCGTCGACAAACTCGAAGTCGAAGTCAGCGCCACCCACGGCGGTACGACAACGACAGTTCCTACCGTTACTGATTTCAGTGGCAAATACACCCGTCTGCTCCTTGATACTTCCGGAATGGCCACATTGTGGGTCGACTGGGGATTCGACATGGAGACTTTCACTTACAACGAGTCGACCAAGAGGATCGAGTTCAAGGAAGGCCTTGACAAAAACGGCATAGTCTTTCTCGGAATCTACGATGTCAAACTGGATGGGGACAACATGGTCCTCAGCCAGCCTGAGGCCTCTATCGGAGGATCGACCTGGGGAGCAAGCGAGCGTGCCACCTACTATCTACATCGCGCCCCTAAGAGCGAAGAGCCACGGGAAACCACTGGGAGTTAACAGCTTTGACTTTATTGATAAAGACCGTCCCGCTTTTCGGGGCGGTCTTTTTTCTCCCAGCCTGGCGGCAGTGCTGGGGAAAAATGATACAAATCACCGGGGAATAATTGCTTTTTCCGGTGATTATTGATAATTTTAAATGATTTTTGGGCATTCCGATAACTCATGTCTAATAAATAGCGTTCAAGTACCATGGAAACAATTGACAAGAAGGAGCCGTATTCCGCTCCGGTGATGACGACAGTGGTCCTGTCGCCTCTTAAACCTCTGGCTGTATCGGAACCTCTGGAGAACCTCCAGGAGGGCGACGAATGGGATTGGTCTTAACCCTAAATCGAAGAGCTTTATGAGAAAATCAGCCAAGGTCTGGGCCGGAGTTGATGTCGCGGAAACTAAAACCTACGTTGACGGCAGTTTGGCAATGCATTGGAATGCAAATGATGTGATAGATGTCTATTTCGCCAATGACGGCTACCAGAATGGTTTTGAATATACATTCGCCGGGGCAGACGGTGCGAAGGAAGGCGAGTTCACCCCTCCTTCGGGAACTACAATAGAGCCTTCTTACGGCAAGGACCTGGCATATTTCCCTTCCGGTCTGGCAAGGGAGGGCTGGTCCGAAAGTCAGGCTTCAGTCAGGTTCTGGGAGTATCAGGAGTATAACCCCATGGGGTCTTTCGGGCCCAAGGACAATCCTATGATCGCTGTCTCCAAAGAAAAGGATGGCAAGTTGTTCTTCCCCTTCCAGAACATCTGCGGATACCTGGTTGTCCGTCTGTATGGCAATGCTAAGGTCGAAGAAGTGCTCCTTGAAGGAAATAACGGTGAAGTCCTGTCAGGTGAATGCAGTGTCATTATAGAGTCTTCCACTAATCTTCCTTTCATAGTATGGAATAAAAGCGGCTTTACTCAGACCTGGATATCAGTGGCCAATAAGGTTAATAACGTCGTGACACCCCTTGAGCTTGGGAAGACTGCTGCAGAGGCTACCGAGTTCTGGTTCGTCGTCCCTCCTACTACTTTCAAGAAGGGCTTTACTGTCACGGTCCGTGGTTCCGGCTTGGAGGAGGAGATGACGATTTCAAGCCCCAGACAGCGTAAGATCGAGCGCAATGTAGTGCATAGGATGGCTCCGGTCGAGGTCGTATATGACGAGGACTTCGAAGATGCTAAATTCCGCGCATACTGTATGGACAACTTCGATACTGACAGCGACGGTGAACTTTCTGAGACAGAGGCCCTTGCCGTTACTGAAATTGATTGCCGCGGACTGGGTATCACCTCCCTTAAGGGCATCAATAAGTTCAAGAACCTTGAAACACTGAGGTGTGGTCTGGGAAGCGATCCAGAATATGCCACTCTTTATAACAACATATCCGGTAGCTTGGACCTCAGTGTGTTCACCAAGCTTAAGGTTGTGGATTGCTCCTACAATAGTCTGACGGCGTTGGATGTCAGTGGTCTTACGCATCTGGAATCACTGGTCTGTGCCTACAACCATATCGAGGCGCTGGATGTCTCTGATCTGGAAAACCTGACGATGTTGAACTGCTCGAACAATAGACTGACGTCCTTGGACGTGAGTATGCTTGGAGGGCTGAAGATATTGAACGTTGGATACAATAATATGCAGGCTTTCGATTACAGTCATAATACAGCTCTTACCGAACTCTACGTCAACGACTGCGGCTTGACCAGTGTGGACCTGAGTATGCTGCCTGATCTTGTTAATGTCGGTGTATCTGAGAACAAGATAGAGACATTGGATGTCAGTCATAATCCGAACTTGGAAGATATCTCTTGCGTAGGTTGTGGTCTTAAAGAACTGGACCTGAGGAATCTTCTGAAATTGAGAAGTATTAACTGTGGGTATAACGAGCTTACAACCCTTGATGTTTCAGTTTGCCCGTCACTTCAATTCATCTTTGCTTCCAATAACCAGCTTGAGTCCATTGTCATTGGCGAGCAGAACACTCATCTGTGGATGGTCAATGTCTCCTATAACAAGCTCTCAGGAGAGTTTGACCTTTCTAACTCAAAGGATGTTATTAGCGAGATTAATATGTTCATGCTGACATTAAACAATAATACTATTACCAAACTCTGGCTTCCGGAAGGGTTCAGTGGGCTCTTGTCGTGTGACATAAAGGCCATGATTGAGATAGGGTACAAATAGTAAGGTATTTCCAATGCTTTTTTGCAGCCGCCCTTCCGGACGGCTGCTTTTATTATGGCGCGTTTTTTCGTATCTTTGCTGATGGATCAGATTCCAGGACTATGGATATGTTTGACGTGACAAAGATTGAAGATTTCCAGCAGGGGGAGTTCCGCAGGGCGGCATTCCTGACCTGCGGGGCGGTGTGTTCGAGGCAGATTGAAATTGAGACCGAGGGAGATGTAATTCGAGGCGTCCGCTATACCGGCGGATGCAACGGCAATACGCAGGGCGTGGCTGCGCTCGTAGCCGGCATGAAGGTCGATGAGGCCATAGCCAGGCTCGAGGGTATAGACTGCAATGGCCGCGGGACCAGCTGTCCAGACCAGCTCGCCCGTGCGCTGAAGCAGCTGTAAGGTCAGCGGATCTCCTTGCCGAAGGGGAAGATACCCGCGAGGGCGAGGCTGAAATGCTTGAGTCCGAATGGGATACCGATGATCGTTATGCAGAAGACCAGGCCACAGACGAGGTGGATGAGGGCGACCTGCCACCACCCGAGAAGGATCCAGATGAGGTTCATGACGGTGGAAAGGCAGCCGGGCTCGCCGGGGCCGTTGACGAGCTCGCGGCCGAAGGGCCAGAAGGCATAGCCGCCGAGCTTGATGAGCTGGATGCCGAAAGGTATGCCGATGATGGTTATGCACATCAGCAATCCTACGGCGATGTATATGATGGCGACCAGAAGGCCACCCAGAACGAGCCAGGCGAGGTTTCCGAGGAACTTCATACGATAAGGATTTGAACAAAAATAGCAATTATACATGAAACTCAAAAACTGTTTGTTGGTCTGCGCTTCGGCGCTGCTGCTCCTGGCTGTTTCGTGCGAGGACGTACGAAAGCCGATGGAGACTGAGATTGTCCATTGGGCGGACTCTGCCGCCCATGCTTACATGACGATGGATGCCGAACTGCCTTCGGGGCAGGGGAAGGCTGCTGCAAGCGTGAGGAAGGAGCTTGCCGGCGTGATCGACGACATCCTGGGACATATCACTTCTTTTGAGGGGGAGCGTTTCTTCCCGCCTTTCGGCGGCAGCCCGGATGACGTGCAGGCCCTGCTGGCTTACTATCGCGACAGTTCGTTCGCGAAGATCGCTGCTCTCTCGGATGAGGATGCGGCGGAGCGCGAGAAGTATATCCTTGAGGATGAGGACTTTTCGGCAGAGGAGAAAGCTGAATTGCTGAGTGGTTTCCCGAGATGGGGCTATGAGTTCAGCCTCAGGAAGATTGACGACACCGACCGCTATGTAGTGTTCCAGTCGATGGACTATATTTACATGGGTGGCGCGCACGGCGGTATCACCGGGCGCGGCTGCCTGACCTTCTCGAAGGAGGACGGCGCGCCCGTCGGCGACTTCGTCGACGCGTCGCGCGCCGCCGAGATGCAGCCGCTGCTGACCGCCGGGCTGCTCCGGTATTACGCTGACTGTGGATACGATACGACGTGGGACGATCTTAGGGAAAGCCTGTTCATCGACGACGGATTTGTCCCTCTCCCGTCCTGGCCGCTGTATCCTTCCGAGGACGGTCTGAACTTCATCTACCAGCAGTACGAGATCGCAAGCTATGCCGACGGCATGCCGGCGTTCGTGGTCCCTTATGCCGACATGGAGCCGTTCATGACGCCGGAGGCAAAGGCTCTGCTGGGTCTTTGATTGATTTCTATCATTACTTAATATAAACAAACTTAACTACCATGAAAAGAAGATTTTATGTAGCCATTACGCTGCTTCTTGCCTTCGGTTTGGCGGCAGGTGCGCAGGGGCGAGGACCCGCCAGGCCGGCTGCCGGCCAGGACTCCAAGGAGTCGATTGAGCAGGAGAAGAAGAAAGAGCCTGAACTGACGTTCAAGCAGGGCCTCTTCGGAGTCGCCCAGAACGAGAAGGACTGGTATTTCGAGATACCGGACGAAATTCTCGGGCGCAGGATACTTGCGGTGACGCGTTTCGTAAGCAATACTCCCGGCGCCAGCGAGTATGGCGGCGAGGAGGTGACAGAGGCGATGGTCTACTGGGAGAAGGCTTCCAACGGAAACCTTCTGCTCAGGGCTGACGTGCTCAATATAGCCGCCGACGAAGGCGGTGACATCGGCAAGGCCGTCAAGGTGAGTTCCGAGAATCCTATCGTGGCCTCGATCAAGCCGGAGTCCTCGGCGAGCGAAGGGACGACACGCGTGAAAGTGACCAGCCTGTTTGAAGGCGACACCCAGGTGTTCTCCATGGACAGCCGTTCCAAGCGTTCGTACAACCTCGGCAATGTCCGTGGTGACGCCAGCTTCATCAACAGCATCCGCACCTATCCTATCAATACCGAAGTGACTGTCACCAAGACGTTTGCGTACAATGCTCCCCAGGCCGGAGGTGGTGGGCAGGGTGGTCCGCAGGTCGCCCGCGCCCTGCCTGCAGGCATGGAGGCAGGCGTCGTGACCATGGTGCTCAACACTTCGATGGTGCTCCTTCCGGAGGTGCCTATGCAGCAGCGCCTCTTCGATCCGCGCGTGGGATATTTCGCAGACGGCTACAGCAAGTTCTCCGACGATCAGCAGGAGGTCGAGACCGTGCGTTTCATCACCCGCTGGCGCCTGGAAGCCCGTCCTGAGGACGTAGAGAAGCAGAAGAGGGGAGAGCTCGTGGAGCCCATCAAGCCCATCGTCTATTACATCGATCCCGCAACGCCCAAGCAGTGGCGTCCTTATCTCATCGCCGGAGTAAATGACTGGCAGGCAGCCTTCGAGCAGGCCGGCTGGAAGAACGCCATCCATGCCGAGGAGTGGCCGGAGGACAATCCCGACATGAGCCTCGAGGATGCACGTTTCTCCGTGATCCGTTATCTTGCATCGCCCACGGCAAATGCATATGGCCCGAACGTTCACGATCCCAGGTCCGGCGAGATCATCGAGAGCCACATCGGCTGGTATCACAACGTCATGACCCTGGTGCACGACTGGTATCAGGTGCAGGCGGGTGCCGTCGACCCTCGAGCACGCAAGATAAAATATGACGACGAACTGATGGGTGACCTCATCCGTTTCGTATCCTCGCACGAGGTTGGCCATACCCTTGGCCTTCGCCACAACATGGGATCCAGCAGCCAGACTCCGGTAGAGCTTCTCCGCGACAAGGCATGGGTGGAGGAGCACGGCCATACTGTCAGTATCATGGACTATGCGCGCTTCAATTACGTGGCCCAGCCTGAGGACAATATCACCAAGGCCGGTCTCTATCCGCGCATAAATGATTACGACAAGTGGGCTATCGAATTCGGCTATAAGCCAACATATTACGATACGCCAAAGGAGGATCATCTCTATTGGAACAAGGTCATCATCGAGCGCCTTGCGGCCAACCCGCGCCTGTGGTTCGGCGGCGAGGGTCGCGACAATGACCCGCGCGCCCTCACGGAGGACCTTGGTGACGACGCCGTGTCTGCCAGCAACTATGGTATAATGAACCTGAAGAGGGTTATCGGCCAGATCCCGGCATGGAATGTCGAGGAGGCTGACATGTATACCCAGGTCAGCCGCATGTATGACGCCGTGGTCAGCCAGTTCAACCGCTATCTGGGCCATGTCTCAGCCAATATCGGAGGCCACTTCATCAACAACCACAGTATTGAACAGCCTGACATCGTCAAGTATGAGCCCGTGCCTGAGGATAGGCAGAAGAACGCTCTTAACTTCCTGAATGAGAATCTCTTCCAGAAGCCGACATGGCTTGTGGATGTTCCTTACATCTTCGATCTCACAGACCAGCCGGACAGCAAGCTTTATACTTTGATAAACAATGTTGTCAGTTCGTCCAACCTTTTGAGCATAGCCAAGCTTACCCGTCTGGAACAGTTCGCCCAGTACGATCCTTCCAACTACAAGCCTGAGGAGTATCTTTCGGACCTGACAGGGATGATCTTCTCTGAGCTTGACAAGGGCAGGGCGGTGGACAGCTACCGCCGTTACCTGCAGCGCCGCTTTGTCTCATCTGCTATCGAGGTGGTGAACAGCACTGCGGCTGCTGCTGCAGACGGCCGTACCCTGCTCCTTGCGACCCTCATGGACATCCAGAAGAAGGCTGCCAAGGCGAAGTCGTCAGATTCGGTCACCAAGGCTCATTGGCAGGCTATAGCCAAGCAGATTAGTGACGCACTTGAAAAATAAGTAATACAAACGTTTAGCCCCACTGTCCTGCAGTGGGGCTTTAATATTTTCACAAGTATGAAAAACTGTATCATCGCAGTCCTCGCGATAGGGCTGGTCGCAGCTGCAGGCTGTGCATGTGGCAACGTCAAGGGCGTTGCGAAGACTGGGGCAGGGTATGGAGATGTCGTCATCGAGACCATCATGGCCAGGCGGTCCATCCGCCAGTACAAGGACACCCCTGTCGAGAGGAAGAAACTCCAGCTGATCGCCGAATGTGGCGTCAACGCCCCTAACGGGATGAACGCCCAGGCGTGGGAAGTCCGTATCATCGATAGCAAGGAATGGATAGACGGTATGACAGAGGTGTACAAGACGGCGAATCCCCAGATGGCTTCGCGTCCGGGCTTCAAGAACATGTTCGTGAATGCTCCGGCAGTGATAGCCGTCGCCGCTCCGGACGACACTTACAACGGAGTCAATGCCGGCTTGCTAGGCGAGAACATCATGCTCGCCGCCCAGTCACTCGGGCTCGGGACATGCTGCCTCGGGGCCCCGACACGCTTCCTGAATTCTGCTCCGGAGGCCGCGCCTTACCGTGAAAAACTCGGCATCAATCCCGACTATCAGATCCTCTACATGATTGCGGTCGGTTATCCCGACGAAGAGCCCGACGCGAAGCCCCGCGACCTGTCAAAAATCCGTTTCGTAGAGTAAAAAAGCCGCTTAACATTTTTGTTATCAAAATAAACAAATTTGTTTCTCTCGCTGAAAATCAATGGCGCAGAAGATAAGATACGTCGTACTGGATGCCTTGCGCGGATTTGCCCTTCTCGGGATCATTCTGGCCAATTTTCCGGAGTTTTCCCTGTGGACTTTCGCCGATCCGGCCACTCATACTCCCCTTGACAGGGTAGTGCGGGGGTTCCAGTTCTTCTTCATAGACGGCAAGTTCTACACCTTGTTCTCTCTGCTGTTCGGAATCGGCTTCGGCATCCAGCTGGAGAATTCCGGGCATAGCACGACGACGTTCTATCGTAGGATGGCGACCCTTTTCGTGATCGGTTTCCTGCATCTCATGCTGCTATGGAGCGGTGACATCCTGATGCTTTATGCAGCGATGGGCATGCTGCTCCCTCTGTTCCGCAGGCTGCCGACCAGACGGCTGCTGGCGGTTGCGGGATCCTTCCTTCTTCTGCCGCTTCTGGCTGAATCATTTCCTCTACGGACCCGTCGAGTGGGTCTGGAGGATGATTACTTACCGGAAGAGGCTGCCAATGCTGCGAGACCGCGGCTGACGCGGTCCAGGCCTTCGGCCAGGACGCTGCGCGGAGTGGCCAGGTTGATGCGGATAAAGCCTTCAGTGCCGTACATGGCTCCGGCATTAACCCATACCTTGTAGTTCCGGAGGAGTTCTTCCTCTATCTTCTCCGTCGGGAGTCCGAGGGAGCTGACATCGACCCAGGGGAGGTAAGTCCCCTCCAGTTTGCAGACGGTCCAGTCGGAAAGTTTCTTCCTGAGCAACAGGTAATTGTCGTATATGTATTGATTCATCTCTTTAAGCCATTCCGCACCTTCCGGACTGTACTCCGCCTCGAGCGCAAGGACACCGAAGGGGTTGACGTCGCATATCTCGTTGACGTTGATGGCCCTGTCTATGAACTTCCTCCACTCCGGGTTCGATGTGATGATGTTGGCTATCTGCAGGCTGGCGGTATTGAAGCTTTTGCTGGGGGAGCACAGGGTGACACAGCAGGCCTGATTCTCCGGGGAGACAGAGGCGAACGGGGTGTATGTGAAGCCCGGCATGACGATTTCGCAGTGGATCTCGTCGCTGACGACCGTGACATCGTGCCGCCGGGCGATGTCGCCGACCCTGGCGAGTTCCTCGCGGGTCCAGACCCGCCCGGCGGGGTTGTGGGGATTGCACAGGAGCATCACCTTTGCGGCAGGATCGGCGCAGGCGCGCTCAAGTCCGTCGAAATCATAACTGTAAGTCCCGTCATGGTACAGGAGCGGAACATCTAGGATTTCGCAGCCGTTGTTGCGCACGGACGAGAAAAAGCAGTTGTATACCGGAGACTGGAGTATAACCTTCTCTCCGGGCCTAGAAAGGGCCTTTACGGCTGCGGAGAGGGCGGGAACGACGCCGGTAGTGTAGATGATCCAGTCTTTTTCGACTTTCCAGCCGTGGCGACCGGAGAACCAGCGGCAGACAGCTTCATAATAACTGTCCGGCACGCAGACATATCCGAACACTCCGTGCTCCACCCGCTTGCGGAGGACATCGATGATGAATGGGGCAGCCTTGAAGTCCATGTCGGCCACCCAGAGGGGTATGACGCCCTCGGTGTCAGCCTCGAAAGGCGGACGGGCGTCCCATTTGATCGAACTGGTGCCCCTGCGGGGGATGATGCTGTCGAAATCGTACATATCTGTCTATCTTATTTGAATCTTGCAGTCTCCCGGAGATTTGATGTTGCCGTCGATGATGACCTCGCCGCAACTGTCCGCCTTGATGAAACCGGTCCTGGGGTTCTTGATGGAACGGATGCTACCCTTGATGGTGGCCTTGACGTCGCTGTACTCAAAAGCCAGGTCGGCGTCGTCGGCGAAGGTACAGTCCTCGAGGACGAGGCCTTCGGCATAGCACAGCGGCTGGGTGCCGCCGATGTGACAACGGACAAGGCGCAGGCCTCTGGAGTACCAGCCCAGGTATTCCCCGTTTATCACCGAGTCGTAAACGGTGACGTTGGCGGTCTCCCAGAAGGCATCCTTGGTATTGAGGATGGAATTGCGGATGACCACATTCTCAGTCCACTGGAAGGAATAGTTGCCGTTGAGATGGAAATCGTCGATCTCCACATCCCTGCAGCGCATGAAGATATAGTCGGCATGCTCGGCCCGAACGCCTTCCAGCTTGACGCCGCGACAGCTCCAGAGAGTCTCCGCCGCATCGCTGAAGGCCACGCGGCGCAGTGTCAGGCGGTCCATCTCCCGGAACATCTTCGGCGCATCCACTATGGTGTCCTCCATCAGCAGGTCGCGTGAATACCACAGTGCAGCACGGGCTCCCGGGGCGAAGATACAGTCCCTGACCGTGAAGCGGTCGCAGCACCAGAAGGGGTACTTGCCTTCGAAACGGCATCGGACGGCCGTGATGTCCGAGGTCTCCTTGATGGCTGACTCTCCGGCGTGTATGACCACCTTTTCGAGATACAGGTCATGTTCGCAGTAAAGCGGCCTTTCGCCGCCGAATTCCTGGTTCTTGATAATTTTCATGGTTTATGCAGTCTGTGTCATGTTTTTTATCCATCTCTCTCCACTGATGCGCCAGATGAACAGCAAACCCCTGACGTTCAGTTCTATACACATGGCGATCCAGTAACCCGGAAGGCCGTAGATACGGGTTAGGAATATAGCCGGGACTATGCGGATCAGCCACATGCTGCCGAGGTTGAGCATGCTCGGAACGGCCGTGTCGCCTGCGCCGACGCAGGAGCCGTAGGCTACGATCGAGGCGGCATAGCCGGCTTCGGCGAAGGCCTCGATGCGGAGGACTTTGGCGCCGAGCGCGACCACGTCGGGGTCGACGCTCAGCAGGGACATTATCTGCGGCGCCAGGATGTACATCACCACCGCCAGGGCGGACATCATGCCGACTCCGAGCACGAGGGTGATGCGTGAGAAACTCCGGACGAGGTCGCGGCGTTTGGCGCCCAGGCTCTGTCCAACGAGGGTGGTGGCGGCTTCTCCCGTTCCGTATCCCGGCATGTAGCAGAAGCTCTCGGCGGTGATGGCGAAGGAGTTGGCCGCGATGGCCACGGCTCCCAGGGGAGCCACTATGACCGTGCTGGCGATGTGGGCGCCGCGCATGATGACGTTCTGTATCCACATCGGACCGGTGATGCCGAAGGCGTTCTTGAGGCAGATGGCGGTAGGTCGGAAGGACCCCTTTTCCCGGACAATGGCCAGTTCCTTGGAACGGAACAGGAGGAAATACAGCATCGCGATGGCGGTGATGCTCTCCGCAAGGCCGGTGCCGAGGGCGGCGCCGCGTACGCCCATGCCGGCGCCCGGCATGGTGAAGGCCGCGCCGAACAACGATATCTCTCGTGTGGGGAAGATGAGCATGAAGTTGAAGATGACGTCCAGCATGCACATCATGATGTTCAGCATGCTGGGAACTTTCATGTTGCCGCTGCAAGATAGCATGGTGCTCCCCAGGAACTCCAGCTGCATGGCGGGCAGGAACAGGACGAATGTGGAGAAATACGCAGTGGCATCGTCCGTTATCTCCTGGCTTCCACCCAGCCAGTGGGGAAGCGGACCGGCTATCGCCAGCCCCGCCAGGGACAGGAACAGGCTGAAGAGTATGACACTGGCAAGGCCTTGCCTCAAGACCTTTCGCGCACCCTCGAAATCATTGGAACCGATCAGGTGTGCGACCTGGACGGAAAAGCCCTGCGAAGCAGCCATGGCGAAGCCCATGAAGATCCACGTGGTAGTGGAGACAAGTCCTATCGATGCTGCGGGATTTGCTCCGAGGCTGCCGACCATCGACGCGTCGATGAACTGCAGCAGCACGGAAGCCAGCTGGGCCAGGATAGCCGGACCACACAAAAGCAGGGTCAGCCTTACCTGCTGTCCCGTCGTGAGCGCCTGTCCGTTCCGTATCCGCCCCAGCAATATGTCCTTGCTCTCCGACATTCATGCAAAGTTACGAAAAAAGAAACGGACTGGAATGGTAATCATGCTATTTCGCCTGACGGCGAAGCAGGATACAGGCGCCGCCGCCTGGGGCGAGGCGGACCGTGAGGACGGATGAAGAAGTCACGACGGAACCAGAATGTGTTGTAGTCGTTGACCCAACGTGTGTGGTAAGGACCAAATGAGCCAAGAGGCATCATCAGCTCGTCCCATGCAGAGTCGTCGAAGTCTGCATTTGCCCAACCTTCTTCGATGTCAACATATTCTTCATCAACGACTTCATTCTTGTGGCGGAACTTAGCATAGTAAGGTGTGTTGTTGTCTCCACGTGTTGGCAGGAGGACAACCTCAGAAGCCTTAGCAGAGCAAACTGTGCAGACACCGTTTTTGTATGCGTGAGCAGCCATCTCAATAGGCTTAACGTACAGAGCGTGGCAGTCGTCACATTCATAAACCACCTTGCCCTCTGCTGTGCAGGTTGCTTCAACACGTAATTCACTGTTTTCAGCATAATTGTGTGCCTGAGGATTGATCCAGAACTCGCCCATCTGGAAGCCGTCAGCAAGCTGAGTAGCAGAGAACTTGAAGAACTTGTAAGTTTCTGTGCCGTTAACGGGGAACTCAAACTCTTCCTTGTTCTTAGCCTGAAGCTGATAGGTCTGTACTTTCTCGTCGATGAGAGTCCATGTCTGGTTGTCATTAGAACCTTCGAGCTTCCAGCTAACAGGATTGCGGCTGGGATAGTTGTAGGTGTCGGCACCTGTCACGAAGCTGTACTGCTGTACGGCAACGGGCTCGCTGGCAATCATGATAGCCCAAGCTTCGCCAACATTGGAAGTACCGAACTTGGTGGTTGCATCGTTGTCGAGGAGAGCGGAGAGGGGAGAGTCGCCCCAGCCGTTGCCGCCGGTAATGATGGCATAGCCAACACCGTTAGCGTCGCGGCGAACGTAGTTGGGTTCGGAAACGGTCAGCTCGTAGCTTGCTGTCCAGCCCTGGTCGGCATCGGTAGTTACGGTAATCATTACCTTGCCTGCAGCCTTACCTGTCACGGTACCATCGGCAGCAACGGTAGCAATGCTCTCGTCGGCAGATGTCCAAGTGAAGGTGGCTTCGTCGAGGTTCTGCACGTCGGGCAGGAACTGAGCGGTGGAGCCTACGATGACAATACGTGTCTCGTTGGTGTAGGTGACGTAAGCCTGGTCGTCGAGCTTCTTGTAGCCATAGCCGTTCCAGTTGCCTTGTGCGGGCATGACGAAGACGCGTGAAGCCTTGTCGTAGAAGCCGAACTTACCGTCGTGACGCATAACGGGCTTAAAGTT
>ONNK01000104.1 GCA_900319185.1 uncultured Bacteroidales bacterium | reverse complement strand
AGAGCCTGAAACGGTGGAACAGTACGGGTACGAACTGGAATTCACATATCCCATCATCAACGAGGGATTCGACTCTCTGAAGCTGCGTTCGATCAACCCCCGCCAGCAGGAGGAGACCATGAAGTTCAAGGTCATCCCGGACAGCGCCAACATCCGCAAGTTCACCATCATGCCCGAGGGCAAACTGCTCACCGGTTATGATTATATCCTGAAAGTGCCCGCACGCCGCTTTAGGGACATCAACGGATTCTACAATGACAGCACGGAGGTGAAGGTCGCCCTTCCTACTGACGAAAATCTCAGTACCCTGAACCTGGTCATGGCCAACGTCCACCAGAAGTACATCGTGGACTTCCTTACGGAGAAACGCGATAAGGTGCTGCGACAGTACATCATCGACAGCGACAGGACCCTCAGTTTCCCGTACCTCAAGGCCGGGACATACTGCATACGCATCACTGAGGACATCAACCGCAATTCCATAGTGGATTCCGGCTCGCTGCTCCAGCACCGCCAGCCGGAGAAGGTCAAGTTCTTCAAGCTCAAGGACGATTTCCGCTTCGAGGTGATGGAGGCGGCCGAGATCGAGCAGGTCATAGATGTCGGAGAATTATTCAAGGATTGAGATGAAACAAGTAGTGAGATACTGTATACTTCTGGTCCTGCTGCTTCTCGGCACGGGCGTCCAGTCCCATGCAGCCAATGACAGGAAAACCAGGAAGGAAGCCGTCCGGGACACCCTGTACTCGGACGCTTACCTGGATACCGTGAACGTAAGCAAGGTCTCCTCCGTATTCGCAGGGCTGGAAGTTTTCCCCCGAGTATTACGAACTGACCTTCACGCGGTACTGCAAGATGTTCGGGTACATGCCGTATTTCGGTTTCCAGCTCGGACTTGCATACGGTCACGAAGGATTCATGATGGTGGAGAACGAGGAGACCGGATACATATCTACCATACATGGAGCCACCGAATGCGTTTACGACGTGGCCGAGATCCAGACCCTGGCCCAGTTCCACTATGACATAGGCCATGTCAAGCTTATGGTAAACGTCGGGCCGCATGCCGGCTGGCGCCTGAATATAGAGAGATCCGGCGGATATGTCGATGACGACATAGTACACACCTTTCTGGACACCGACAGGCGGTTTGAATTCGGAGCCAAAGCCGGTGCCGGTATCGCGCTTGTCTTCGTCCCGGTCGAGCTTCACCTGAACGCCAAGGTAAGGTACAGCTGGGCCAACCTTACCGATCCGGATTATCTCAGTCCATATTACTATTCATTTGCATATCCTTTGGATGTCATGGTCACCGCAGGATTGCATTTCCATATATCCAGGAAGACCGGCAAGACCAAGGCCATGCTCCGCAAGGAGGCCAGGAATATCGTTTTCGGGGAGGAATAGGAATGAAAACTCTCGAAGTCAAATGCGGCAACGTCACCATCGGCGGAGGACATCCCGTCGTGGTGCAGACCATGTGCAACACCCATACTGACGATGTTGAAGCCACGTTCCGGCAGTGTGTCCGGATGGCTGAAGCCGGTGCGGAGATCATCCGCATCACTGTCCCCGGACCAAGGGAAGTCCCGGCCATCGCCGAAGTCAGGGAACGCCTTCGCTCGGAAGGGATCGATGCCCCTATCGTAGCGGATATCCACTTCTCCTCGGCGACTGCTATCGCCGTGGCCCCGGTGGTGGACAAGGTCCGTATCAACCCCGGCAATTTCCACCGTGACCACGGTCAGGCGCGCCAGGAGTTCGCACGTCTCCTTGAAGTCTGCAAGGAACACGGCACGGCTATCCGCATCGGTCTGAATCACGGATCGCTCGGAACATATATCACGGAGAAATACGGCAACACGCCTTTCGCCATGGCAAAGGCTGCCATGGAATGGGTCGAGATGTGTATCGACGCAGATTTCATGCAGACTGTCGTCTCCCTGAAAGCCAGCAACACTTCCGTCATGGTGGAGGCCTACCGCCTCCTGGCCGGAATGATGCAGGAAAGGGGCGTAGTCTTCCCTATGCACGTAGGCGTGACAGAAGCGGGCAACGGCGACTCGGGCCGCATCAAATCGTGCGTAGGGATCTCCTCCCTGTTGTCGGAGGGTCTCGGCGACACCGTACGCGTATCGCTTACCGAGGATCCCGTGAACGAGATCCCCGTTGGGCGCTACCTGTCCGACAGATACGGAGGGCGCACGGCTTCCAGCATGGTCCGGCTGGGCCTCAACGGCCGTACCGCGGTCGCGGAGTATCATGCCCCGTCGAGGGAGAAACTCCTGCTCGACGCCTCGTGCGACTTCGGGAAACGCCTGCTCGACAAGGAATTGGACGAAGTCACCTTTACCGGAACCTTCCTTCAGGACGGCAAGGAAGTATCCGTTGAGGAGTCAGGCTTCGGGGCATACCTTTCGGACGAACTGATGCAGGCCGCGCGCCGCAGGTTCTACAAGCCGGAATACATCGCCTGCCCCGGTTGCGGCCGGACCATGTACGACCTTCAAGGCGCCTTCGAGGAGGTCAAGCGCCGCACATCGCATCTTCATGACGTCGTGATCGCCGTCATGGGTTGCATCGTCAACGGCCCCGGAGAGATGGCCGATGCTGACTGGGGATATGTCGGAGAGGGAAACCACAAGGTGTCCATCTATCATGGCAAGGAACCGGTCCTGCGCCATGTCCCGGACACCGAGGCGGTGGACCGCCTGCTGGAACTTATAGAAGGGCGATGACGCTCTCGCAGGCGCGTACCTTGTCGCCTATCTTCACCTTGATCTCTGCATCGGTAGGGAAAAACATGTCGATGCGGCTTCCGAACTTGATGATGCCGCACTGCTCCCCCGCCGTAGTACGCATGCCGGGCTCCGAATAGCAAACGATCCTGCGGGCGAAAGTCCCGGCCAGCTGCTTGAACATCATGTCCTTGCCGCCATCCGTACGGATGGCAGTACATGCGTGTTCATTCTCCTCCGAAGCTTTGGGCTTGAATGCCAGCAGATGCTCGCCTGGATGGTACTTGTAGTAGGTCACTACGCCGTCTACCGGCCAGAAATTGGCATGGACGTCGAAGAAATCCATGTAGATCGAGACCTGGATGCAGTCGCGCTGCAGGAACTCCGGCTCGAACACCTTCTCATTGATGACGATACGCCCGTCCGCCACGGCAGTGACGATATGCCCCGAGCCGGCTTTCTCGCGTTGCGGCACCCTGAAAAACATCGTCTGCCAGACCAGGATCATGAGTACGAGTACCGTAAGCGGCCAGAACAGCCATGGACTGCGGAACAACAGGCGGAAAAGGATGATGGCGACAGCGCCGATAATATAGGCCAACGCCACGGATCCGTATGAGTTGTGGTCAATGTGCATGGATTAGAGCAGGTTGAGCAATGACAGATAGATGGCGCCGGCAGGAACGGCGAAGATGGCGCTGTCGAAACGGTCGAGCATGCCGCCGTGTCCGGGAATGATCTTGCCCGAATCCTTGACTTCGCTGGCGCGTTTCCACTGCGACTCGAAGAGGTCGCCGTATACGCCGGCTATATGCATGATCACGGCCATGACGATACCATGTATCGCGGGGAGTTCCAGCAAACCTGTCATCCGGAGGATGAGTGTAGCCAGCACGGCGAAAGCCATGCCTCCCCAGAATCCTGCCCAGGATTTCTTGGGAGAGATCTCCGGCCAGAGCTTCTTGCCGTATTTCTGTCCAAGGGTACTGCCGACCGCAAATGCGCCGATGTCCGAGCACCATATGATGACGAAGAAGCAGAGCAGGAGAAGGGCGTTGAACTCCCCTCCCTGGAAGGCTATGAGGTTGGCCAGCGAAAGCGGGGCCGCAATATAGAGCAAGCCGGTATAGATGTGTGAAAGACGCTTGAAATCAGCGCGGTCCTTGGCATACAACGAACTGATCATCAGGATGATGACAGGGACCATGGTCAGACTCAAGTACTTGCCGGAGACGTGGAATGCACAGTTCAGGAACACGAGTATGAACATGATGCATCCCGCTATGATGGCCAGGACCTGCTGCGTGCGGTACTCCTCCCCGATGGTCATACGGTAGAACTCCTTCATCATGACAGTCATGATGAAAAGGACGAGGGCGGCGAACAGGAACTTGTCCACCAGCAGTCCTACCAGCATGATCAGCACGAAGCCTATTCCCGAAATGGTACGGACCGTAAGGTTATTCATCGTTTCCGGGGTTTTCGGCCGGGGTCTCGGCGACTTCGGCTGTATCTTCAGATGCGAGCCTGTCCTCGCCGTGCTTGCCGGCCTTGGGGCCGAAGATGGCCTCTATGTCCTCCGCCATGATGACTTCCTTGGTGATGAGCTGCTGCGCAAGCTTGTCAAGTCCTTCCCAATTCTCGAGCAGGAGCTTGCGGGTACGCTCGGTCACGCGGTCGACAAGGGCCTTGACCTCGGCGTCGATGAGTTCGGCGGTCTTCTCGCTGTAAGGCTTGGTGAGGTCATAGCCATCGGACATATTGTAGAATGAGAGGTTTCCGACCTTCTCGCTCATGCCGTAATACGTGACCATGGCATAGGCCATCTTGGTCATGCGCTCGAAGTCGTTGAGGGCGCCTGTGCAAGGGACTCCGTCGTTGACGATCTCCTCGGCTACGCGGCCTCCGACAAGGCAGCACATGTCATCCAAGAGGTCCGAACGGGAGATCATGACCTTCTCGTCAGGCAGACTCCAGGTAAGTCCAAGCGCCTGTCCGCGAGGGATGATGCTCACCTTGAGGACCGGATCGCATCCGGGAAGGAGCCATCCTGCCACGGCATGCCCCGCCTCGTGATAAGCGGTGAGGCGCTTCTCCTCGGGGCTCATGATGGTCTTCTTGCGCTCGATGCCACCGACCACGCGGTCCACAGCATCGGAGAAGTCCTGGTTGTCGATGTCGGTCTTGCCCTTGCGTGCAGCGGTCAGGGCCGCTTCGTTGCAGACGTTGGCAATATCGGCTCCGGAGAAACCCGGAGTATTCTTGGCGATGAGGTCGAGGTCGAAGTCCTTGGACAGTTTGAGGCCCTTGATATGGACCTGGAAGATGTCCTTGCGCTCATTGAGGTCAGGAAGCGTGACATGTATCTGGCGGTCGAAACGTCCTGCACGCATCAGGGCCTTGTCCAGGATATCCGCGCGGTTGGTCGCGGCCAGGACGATGACTCCGGAATTGGTGCCGAAACCGTCCATCTCGGTGAGGAGCTGGTTGAGGGTATTCTCACGCTCGTCGTTGGACGAGAAGCCGACGTTCTTGCCGCGGGCACGTCCTACAGCGTCTATCTCGTCGATGAACACTATGCACGGGGCCTTCTCCTTGGCCTGCTTGAAGAGGTCGCGCACGCGGGATGCGCCCACGCCCACGAACATCTCCACGAAGTCCGAACCGGATATCGAGAAGAACGGGACGTTCGCCTCGCCGGCGACGGCCTTGGCCAGAAGGGTCTTGCCGGTGCCGGGAGGACCTACGAGCAGCGCTCCCTTCGGGATCTTTCCGCCGAGGGCGGTGTATTTCCGTGGATTCTTGAGGAAATCGACTATCTCCATGACTTCCTCCTTGGCGCCGTACAGGCCGGCAACATCCTTGAAAGTGACGTTGTTGGTGCCTTTCTCGGCGAGCTTGCCGGTGGACTTGCCGACATTGAAGATGCCGCCACCGCCGGCTCCTCCGCCGCCCATGTTACGGCTCATGCCGCGGAACATGAACACCCACATAAGGATGAGGAGAAGCGGGAAAATGATCCACTCAAGGACGTTCGCCCAGGCCTTCGCGTCATTCTCCATGATGATCTTGACCTGCTGGTCCTCGGGGAGGGCGGCATTGAGCTCGCCGAACTCCTTCTCGGCATCGAAACGGGCCGATACGAGGAATGTCATATGGGGCGAACGGGCCGGGACCTGTCCTCCGGGATACTTGTCAGCGTATTTGGCCAGCCTGTCGGGCTTGATGGTGATCGTGCCCTTATAGTCATTGCGGACGAAATGGATCTCCTTGATGTCCCCCTGCTTGAAGATGGACTGCACTTCGGCCCATTCGATCTTGGCCGGCTGCGTGCCGTTCTGGCTGAACAGCATCCAGCCGATGGCGAGGATCAGCAGGATATAGAACCAGGAGAAATTGATCCTGACGCGGACGATCTTCCGCTTCGGATCCTTCCCGTCCTTCCTGTCGTTGTTTTCAGAGTTTTCTGCCATGGTATCAGTCTTCTGCCTTTGCGTCTTTGGCCGCCGGCCTCTTCCTTTCCTTGTAAACCTTCTTCGGAGCATCGGCCCAGAGGTCCTCGAGGCGGTAGAACTCGCGGTACTGGGTCAGGAAGACGTGCACGACGATATGCCCGTAGTCGAGAATGATCCAGAAGTCGTTTTCAAGGCCCTGGGTGCGCAGGGGCTTCATGCCGAGCTCCTCGCGGGCCATCTTCATGATGTTGTCGGCGATGGCACCCACATTGGTGGTGGAGCCACCGTCACATATCACGAAATAGTCGGCGATGGAAGAGCCGACAGGCCGGAGGTCAAGTGAAACAACGTTCTGCCCTTTCTTGTCTAGAATGGCATCCGCGATGACGCGAAGGTCGTGTGTAATCATATAATCTTGAAAAGTGTTAAATTTGCAAACAAATATACAAAAAATTCACCAATGGAAAAACTGACTGACATCAGATGGTATGATACAGTCGAATCGACCAACGACGAGGCCCGGAGGCTCATCCAGGACCTTGACAATCTGTCAGTCATAGCGGCCCGTTGTCAGACCGCAGGCCGCGGGCAGGGCGACCACAAGTGGCACAGCCTGCCCGGAGAGAACCTCACGTTCAGCGTGGTGCTGAAGTTCGGCGGGCAAGGCCTGGCGCCGCTGGCAGAAATCCTTTGGGAGCAGGGCGGTGAAGCCCGGCTGGCCATGACCTACATTTATGACCACCTGGATGCTTTCCGCCTCCTGATCTGCAAATCCGCCGGCACCCGGTATGAATCCTTCCTCCATGACCTGGCGGTGGAAGAGGAAAAGACCACCATGGCCATGATGGAACTGTTGAAGCAGCAGGGTGTACACATCAACGATGTCAATCCGGAGGAATTCCACCTGTTGGTCACCACCAGCATCAGCGCCATTTTCCAGGCGGTGGTGCACGGGTTCAACCGCGAGGATG
>ONNK01000152.1 GCA_900319185.1 uncultured Bacteroidales bacterium | reverse complement strand
CCCGCCGGCCTGATCATCCAGCACGGTGCGCACGGGGAAGGGATCGTAGGCCACGAAGCCCAGGTCTTCACTGTCCCGATGGGGAAGGATCAGACAGTTGAGCTGCCCGTCGTCCTTCAGCACGCAGCCCCCGTCGATGCTGGCGATGCGCTTTTCCCGGTCCAGGATGGGATTGGCGCAGACCCGGTCCGTGCCGTAGAGCATCACGGGCCAGTGGCCCACGACCACCCACTTGGGGAAGGACCTGCCCAGCGTCAGAAAATGGTCCACCTTCACTAGCTCGCCGATGGTGTGCCGCTCCAGCGGAATGTCCGGCCGCATGCCGGCGTGGACGAAGACGAAGCGCTCGGTCTCCAGAGCGTGGGGAAGATCCCGGAGGAAGGCCCACTCCTCCGGAAAGGCCCGGAGCAGCTGCTGCTTGGCTGCGGTGAAGTCGCCCATTTCAAAGGGGTCGATGCCGGAGGCGTTGCACATGTCCCACAGCAGGCCGGACTTGCGCCAGAGCATGTACTGCAGGACCTTGTCCTCAGTATGCTCCGGAGCCACCTTCAATCGCCCGGAAGTATGATGCAGGATCAGTTCTTTGAGATAGGGATAGGAGGTCTCGTCCACGAAACCGTTCTCGTCAAGGAACAGGTCGTAACGTATGCCGCTACCTATGTACGCATGCTTTATCCCCTTGATGGAGAGGACCTTGTCGTACAGGCCGAGAACCCGCGCGTGCGAGCGGTCAAGGTTCCTGCACGGTTTCGGGAAGAGGCAGGATTTGCGCCTGCAGACGGCGCAAATCGTCTTGTCCTTCCCTCCCATGCCGTACATGTTGGCGGTGGGAGCCCCAAGGTCGGAGATATTTCCGGCAAAGCCGGGCAGGGACAGCAGGCCCTTGGCCTCCTTGCAGATCGAAGCTTCCGACCTGGACTGTATGAACTTGCCCTGATGGGCCGCGATCGTGCAGAAATTGCATCCCCCGAAACACCCGCGATGGGTGTTGATCGAGAACTTGATCATGTCGTAAGCCGGGATGCGCTTGTCCTTGTAACGCGGATGCGGGAGTTTGGTGAAAGGCAGGTCCCAGAACGAATCCATCTCCGCCTCAGTCGCCGGCGGATAAGGAGGGTTGATCTGTACGTAGCCGTCCCCCACCGGTTCGATGATGGTATCCGGGTGGAGCATGTTGGCATGCGTCTCGATCAGGTGGAAATTCTCAGCGAATGCTTTCTTGTCACGGCAGCACTCCTCGAACGAATGAAGGACGAGCGCATCAGCCTGTTTCCACTTGCCGGTCATGAAGAATGCAAGCTGCGGTATCTTCCTGATATCACGCAGGTTGCGCCCGCTCTCGATGGCGCGGGTGAACTCCAGCATCGGGCGCTCCCCCATACCGTAACAGAGCCAGTCGGCACGGCTGTCGACTAGTATCGAAGGGAAAAGCCTGTCCTGCCAGTAGTCATAATGCGTCACGCGGCGCAGCGAAGCCTCGATGCCGCCGATGACGACCGGTACATCCGGGAAAAGGTCCTTCAAGATGCGGGAATACACCGTGACGGCGTAGTCGGGACGCTGCCCGAACTTGCCGTCAGGCGTGTATGCATCGTCATGACGGAGGCGCTTGCCGGCCGTATAATGGTTCACCATGGAATCCATGGCACCGGAATTCACTCCGAAATACAGTCGCGGTGTGCCAAGTTTCTTGAAATCACGCAGGTCGTCCCGCCAGTTCGGCTGGGGAACGACCGCCACGCGGTAACCGAACTTCTGCAGATACCGGGCGATGCACGCAGAACCGAAACTCGGATGGTCCACGAAGGCGTCACCTGTGAACAGGATGACGTCTATGTAGTCCCATCCGAGTCTCTGCACCTCCTTGACGGAGGTCGGTATCATGTAGTTGTCCGGCACGGCATGCCTTTATTACATTCTGTCGGGAAGGCTGAAACCGAGGATACCGGTAGCCTTTTCAAGTACGGAAGCGAGCGTGGAGATGAGGACGAGCCTCATCTTCAGCAGGCCTGGATCCTCCTCGCGGAGGATGGGCGTATCATGGTAATACTGGTTGAACTCCTTGGCCAACTCATAAGCATAGTTGGCGATGAGGGCCGGCGAAAGGGCGGAAGCCGCCTCAGCGACCTTCTGGGGATATCCGTTCAGGAGCTTGACGAGACGGATCTCCTTCGGACTGAGTTCCACCCCAGCAGGGATCTCGGCGACGGTATGCATAAGCCCGCGCTCCTCAGCCTTGCGTAGGATGCTGCAGATACGGGCGTGAGTGTACTGGATGAAAGGCCCGGTATTGCCGTTGAAATCGATGGATTCCTTGGGATTGAAGAGCATCTTGCGCTTGGGATCCACCTTGATGATGAAATACTTGAGGGCGCCGAGGCCGATCATGCGATAGAGATTGTCCTTCTCCTCTTCGGAGAGTCCCTCGAGCTTTCCTGACTCTTCTGAAGTGGCCTTCGCCTCCTCATACATTTTCGCGATGAGATCGTCCGCATCGACTACGGTACCCTCACGGGATTTCATCTTGCCCTCAGGCAGTTCAACCATACCGTAGGAGAGATGGTAGATGCGGTCGGCCCACTCGAAACCGAGCTTAGCAAGGATCAGTTTGAGTACGGCGAAATGGTAGTTCTGCTCGTCGCCGACCACATAGACGTGCGAATCGAGATGGTCCTCGGAGAAGCGGCGCTCGGCAGTGCCGAGGTCCTGGGTGATATACACGGAAGTGCCGTCGGAACGCAGGACAAGCTTGCGGTCTAGGCCGTCGGCAGTGAGGTCGCACCACACCGAGCCGTCGGGGTCGCGCACAAACGCACCGTTCTCCAAACCCTTTTGTACCAATTCCTTACCAAGGAGGTAAGTATCATGCTCATAGTATACCTTGTCAAAGGTGATGCCCAAAGCCTTGTAGGTCTGGTCGAAACCGTCGAATACCCAGCCGTTCATCTTGGCCCAGAGGTCGCGGACTTCCTTGTCACCCTCCTCCCATTTGACCAGCATCTCGTGAACGGCCTTCATGCAGGGGGCTTCCCTCTTGGCTGTCTCCTCGTCCATTCCTGCGGCGACCAACTCCTTCACCTCACGGGTGAGGATGTTGTTGAACTCGACATAGCAGTCTCCGACAAGGTGGTCGCCCTTCTTGCCGGTACTTTCGGGCGTCGCGCCGTTGAAAGACTTCAGCCATGCATACATGGATTTGCAGATATGCACGCCGCGGTCATTGACGAGCGTCACCTTGATGACGTTGTTGCCGCTGGCCTTGAGCAGGCGGGAAACGGAATCTCCGAGGAGGTTGTTGCGGATATGTCCGAGATGGAGAGGCTTGTTGGTGTTCGGAGACGAGAACTCCACCATGACGTTGCGTCCGGTCGGAGGCAATATGCCGAAGCCCGGGTCGGATGCTATCTCAGAGAAGAGTTCACTCCACCAAAGCTGCGAAAGGCTGATGTTGAGAAAGCCTTTGACGACGTTGAACGAACTGATCTCAGGGACGTTGGTGGTGAACCAGTCCCCTATGGCCTTTCCCGTAGCATCCGGAGACGAGTGGGATATCCGCAACAGCGGAAACACCACCAGGGTATAGTCACCCTCGAAATCCTTCCTGGTGACCTGCACCTGGAGGTCCGAGGGTTGGATGTCAGTATTGTACAGGTCCTTTATGGCCAGGACGGCCTTGCCGGCAATGAAAGATTCGGGTGTCATCAGCCGAGATAGGTTTTCAGAAGTTT
>ONNK01000102.1 GCA_900319185.1 uncultured Bacteroidales bacterium | reverse complement strand
TTCGCGCCGAAATCCTATGCGGGAGGCAAGGCCGCTTACGAGAAAGAGATCGTGGAACTCCTTGACAGCAAGGGGATCGATCTCGTATGCCTAGCCGGATACATGCGTATAGTCGGCGACGTCCTCCTGGGCGCCTATGGCGGTCGCATCATCAATATCCATCCGTCACTGCTCCCGGCTTTCCGCGGAGCGCATGCGGTCGAGCAGGCAGTAGCATACGGGGTCAAGGTGTACGGCATCACCATCCATTATGTCGATGCCGTCCTTGACGGAGGGAAGATCATTGCCCAAAGGGCCTTCGAGTATGACGGGAACGATCCGAAGGAGGTCCACCGCATAGGGCAGAAGATAGAGCATGCATTGTATATCGAAACCATAAACAAACTGTTAAAAGACAAATAATGAGAGCGTTAGTTAGTGTTAGTGACAAGACCGGACTCGTTGAGTTCGTACAGGGACTCGTGGACCTTGGTTGGGAAATCATCGCCACGGGTGGAACCCAGAAACTCCTTGAAAGCAAGGGTGTGAAGACCATCGGCATCAGCGAGGTCACCGGATTCCCGGAGATCTGCGATGGCCGCGTCAAGACCCTGCACCCGAAGGTTCACGGCGGCATCCTTGCCCGCCGCGACGTGCCGGAGCACATGGCGACCCTGAAAGAGAACGGCATCGAGACCATCGAGCTGGTCTGCGTAAACCTTTATCCTTTCCGTCAGACCATAGCCAAGGAGGGTGTCACCCTCGAGGATGCCATCGAGAACATCGACATCGGCGGACCGTCCATGGTGCGCAGCGCAGCCAAGAACTGGAGGGATGTGTCCATCGTCTGTGATCCAAACGATTATGACACCGTACTTGCAGAAATACGTGAAAAGGGGAACACCACTCCCGAGACCCGCCTGAAGCTCTCAGCCAAGGCATATACCCATACTGCGGAGTATGACAGCTGCATCGCTACATACATGCGCAAGCAGGCCGGCCTGAACGAGAAGCTTTTCCTTGAGTACGACCTCAAGCAGGAGCTCCGTTATGGCGAGAATCCCCACCAGAGCGCCAAGTTCTATGCGGAAGGGGAGAAGTCGTCCTTCGCCCTGCCTTTCGCCCGCCAGATCCAGGGCAAGGAGCTCTCGTACAACAATATCCAGGATGCCAATGCAGCACTTTCAGTACTGCGTGATTTCAGCGAGCCTTTCTGCGTGGCACTCAAGCATATGAATCCTTGCGGAGCTGCTGTCGGCAAGAACATCATGGAGGCATGGCAGGCCGCCTATGAGGCTGACAAGGTCAGCATCTACGGCGGCATCGTCGGCGTGAACCGCGAGTTCACTGCCGAGCTGGCCGCGGCCGTGAAGCCTATCTTCCTCGAGATAGTGATAGCCCCTTCGTATACTCCTGAAGCGCTGGAGATCCTTGCTGCGAAAAAGAACCTCCGTGTCATGGAGGTGGACATGACTCCTTCCGACAAGCCCGTCATGCAGTATGTCGGCGTGGCCGGCGGCCTGCTGGCCCAGCATCTCGACACTGCCGTCGAGACCGTCACGCCGGAGATGTGCGTGACCAAGGTCAAGCCGTCCGAGGCCCTCATGGCCGACCTGGACTTCGGCTGGAAGATAGTCAAGCACGTCAAGTCCAACGCTATTGCGGTCGTCCGCGACGGCCACACCATCGGCATCGGCGCCGGCCAGACCAACCGCGTCGGCTCGGCCGAAATCGCCCTCAAGCAGGCGCAGGCGGCCGGTTTCACCGACGGCCTCGTGCTGGCGTCCGACGGCTTCCTGCCGTTCGACGACACCGTCGCGCTGGCTGCACAGTACGGCGTGACCGCCATCGTGCAGCCCGGCGGCAGCATCCGCGACGCTGACGCCATCGCCAAGGCCGACGAACTGGGCATCACCATGCTCTTTACGGGAGTGAGACATTTCAAACATTGATGATATGGCAGACAAGAAAGTACTCGTCGTGGGTTCCGGCGGCCGCGAGCATGCGATCGTCGATGCGCTGAGCCGCTCGCCACAGGTGGCGAAGATCTATTGCGCGCCCGGCAATGCCGGTATCGGCCTTCAGGCGGAGAACGTTCCTCTGAAGGATACCGATGTGGAGGGCCTGAAGGCATTCGCATTGGCGAACGGCATCGACCTTACGGTCGTAGGACCGGAGTCTTCGCTGGCGGCGGGGCTGGCGGACGCGTTCCGCGAGGCTGGCCTCGCTGTGTTCGGCCACACCAAGGCCGCCACGCGCATCGAGAGTTCCAAGGAGTTCGCGAAGGAACTGATGTTCAAGTATGGCATTCCCACGGCCGGATACCGCAGTTTCTCGTCTTATGACGAGGCACTGGAGTACGTGGCCGGGCGGCCTTTCCCGGCCGTGCTGAAGTACGACGGCCTGGCCGCTGGCAAGGGCGTCGTCATCGCGCAGGACCTAGAAGAGGCCCGCGCTGCCCTGGCCAGCATGCTGCTGGACGAGGCTTTCGGCAAGGGCAGGGTTGTGGTGGAGGATTTCCTTACCGGCCCTGAGTTCTCTTTCCTGTGCTTCGTAGAAGGCAAGAATGTCTATCCCATGCCGCTTTCGCAGGACCACAAGCGCGCTTACGACGGCGACAAGGGACCCAATACCGGCGGTATGGGTGCCTATACGGGCCTGCCGTTCATCACTGATGCCGACCGCGAGTTTGCCCTGGAAAGCATCATGAAACCGGCTGCCGCTGCAATGTGTGCTGAAGGCTGCCCGCTTTCCGGTGTCCTGTACGGAGGCTTGATGAAGACCCCGCAGGGTATCAAGGTCATCGAGTTCAATGCCCGTTTCGGCGATCCTGAGACCGAGGTCGTCCTGCCATTGCTTGAAAGCGATATCTATGATGTGTTCGAGGGCGTGGCTCTCGGCCGCAAGGTCGAGGAGCCGGTCTGGAACGACGGCGTGACACTGGGTGTCGTGCTCGCTTCGAACGGCTATCCGGGCAAATATGAGAAGGGATTTGAAATCGGTGGTCTGGAGCAGGTTGATGCCAAGATATACCACATGGGTACGGCTTTCCGGGACGGGAAGCTCCTGACCAACGGCGGCCGAGTGCTGATGGTCGTCAGCGGAGGCCTGGACGTTGCGGATGCGCGCGAGCGCGTTTACCGCGAAGTCGCCAAGATCCGCTGCGACAACCTCTTCCACCGTACCGACATCGCGCACTGCGCATTTGAATAACAGACTATGGGAAATATAATTGATGGAAAAGCGTTGAGCGTGACCGTGAAGGATGAGGTCCGCGAGCAGGTGGCTGAGCTGGAGGCCAGGTACGGCCGTAAGCCCTGCCTTTGTGTCATCATAGTGGGGGAGAACCCCGCCAGCCAGGTGTATGTCCGCAACAAGGTCAAGGCCGCGGCTTATACCGGCATGGATTCAAGGTTGATCGAACTGCCGGCAGATACCTCGGAGGAGGTACTCCTGGCACAGATCCGGGACTTGAACGAAGACCCTGCGGTGGATGGTGTCCTCGTACAGCTGCCGCTGCCGAAACACGTTGATGAAGAGAAAGTTATAGATGCCATCGCCCGTGAGAAGGATGTCGATGGATTCCATCCCGGCAATGTCAGCGGACTGTGGCTGGGCAAGGACTGCATAGTGCCTTGCACTCCAGCCGGCGTTATCCGGCTGATCGACAGTACCGGTGTGTCGATCTCCGGCAAGACCGCCGTCGTGGTCGGCCGCAGCAACATAGTCGGCAAGCCGGTAGCCAAGCTCCTGCTTGACCGCAATGCCACGGTCGTCATCGCTCATTCGCGCACGGCCGACCTCGGTGCCGTCACGCGCCTGGCCGACATCCTCGTGGTGGCGGTCGGCAAGGCCGGCCTGATCACGGGGGACATGGTCAAGCCGGGTGCAGTCGTGATCGATGTCGGTATGAACCGCAATGCCGAAGGCAAACTCTGCGGAGACGTCGATTTCGCATCCTGCGAGCCCGTCGCCTCCTGGATTACCCCGGTCCCCGGCGGTGTCGGCCCCATGACCATCGCAATGCTCATGAAAAACACCATCTCCTGTTTCCTTTCACGGATGTAAGGGATAGATCAGACCCGCTTTCTTGCGTATGAGAAAAATAGTTTTGACAGTGCTGATTCTCTTTCTGGGAATAGCAGGCAGGGGACAGGAAGCCCACGATTGGGAGAATCCCCAGGTAGTAGGTATCAACAAGGAACCGTATCATGCTACCCTTACATTGCCCTCGACGCGCTATGACTGCGGGGAATGTGAGTCCCTGGACGGTATCTGGAAATTCCACTGGTATCCTCGTCCCGAGCAGCGTGAGGAGAGTTTTTTCGAACAGGATTATGACGTCTCCGGATGGGATGATATAGTCGTGCCCGGCGAATGGCAGATGCAGGGCTACGGTATTCCGATCTATACGAACTGGACGCTTCCGTTCAAGAAGGACCAGCCCCGGGTAATGTCCGATCCGCCGGAAAACTACTATTCGTATGTCAACAGGAATCCTGTGGGACAGTACGTTACGTCATTCAATATCAGTGGGAATAAGGCCGGCAAGACTTATTATATCCATTTCGCAGGAGTCGAGTCGGCCATGTATGTCTGGGTGAACGGTCACAAAGTCGGATACAGCCAGAATTCCATGTCCCCCGCAGAGTTCAACATCACCCAGTACGTCCAGCCCGGTGAGAATAAGCTTGCCGTCGAGGTCTATTCGTACTCCGACGGCAGTTATCTGGAAGACCAGGACATGTGGCGCCTCTCCGGCATCTTCCGTTCGGTGGATCTTTGGACCAGACCGGAAGTACACATTGCTGATTATACGATTACCGCCATCCCTAATGACGATTTCTCCAGCGCAGTAGCCAATATGAAGTTCCAATTGACCAATCTTTCGAAGAAGGCCGGTAAGAATATCGACCTGAAAGTCTCCGTCAATGGCAAGGACAACAGGGGAGCGGATGCCTCATACACGGCAGCGGCCAGTATCAAGAAGATGGATAGTGGAAGCGATACTATGCTTGAGCTCGAAATCAATATGGACAATCCTGCGTTGTGGTCTTCTGAGAAACCGAATCTTTACGATGTCGATATCGTCCTCAGCAGCAGGGGAGTTGAGTTGGAGCACTTCCGCAATCACCTGGGAGTCAGGATCATAGAACATAGCACCGAAGTGGTCTATTACAATGGGAAGGACATCAAGATCAAGGGCGTGAACAGGCACGAATTCCACCCGAGAACCGGACGCACTATGAATCGGGAGTTGATGGAACTTGACCTCAAGCTTATCAAGCAGCCAAAAGTGGATTTCCCAAAGGACTTCGACCAATACGACCCCGAGGTGACCGACAAGACAAGCCTCACGGCCAATGGCGTCGAGGGGAACATGGTGTTCGACTTCCTCACAGTGCCCAGAAATCCGGGTGAATACGAAATACCGGCCATACAACTCGTCTATTACAATACCTCTACCAACAAGTATGAGACGGCGCAGACGCAGCCCTTCACCGTCACCGTGACGCCGGGAGACGGGAACAGCACCGTCAGCGACTTCACCGACATGCGCGACAAGGACATCCATTCCATCAAGAGGGGGAAGGGAAACGTGCAGAAGGACGGGGATTTCTTCTTCGGAAGCACCGCATACTGGATTTGGATCCTCATCCCGCTTGCCATCTTCGTGGCTCTGCTCGCCATCTTCAGGAAGAGGGCCATCGATAATGCCAATGTCATCAAACGCAAGGCAAGAAATGCCAACAGGGTGGCTACCAAGAGGCTGAGAGAGGCCAACCGCCTCATGCTGAAGGGTGAGAACAACGCCTTCTACGATGAGGTGCTCAAGGCATTGTGGGGGTATGTGGGCGACAAGCTCAACATGCCCGAGGAACAACTCTCAAGGGAGAACGTCAGGGAGAAACTCACCGCGCAGGGAGTGGGGAACGAGACGGTGGACAAATTCGTGGAGGCTCTCGACGAGTGTGAGTTTGAGAGGTATGCTCCGGGCGACGCCAAGGGCAACATGAACAAGACATTCGAGTCGGCCATGAAGGCCATCATGGAAATAGAGAACACGATGAGAAACAGGAAACGAAGCACGGGGGCCGCGGCGCAGGCCATGCTCGTCATTCTGGTGGCCATGCTGCCGCTCGCAGCAGGGGCTGTCACCAAGGAGAACGCCGACGAGGCGTATCTCAAGGGCAACTACCAGCAGGCCATCAACGACTATGAGGAGTTGCTGAAGCAGGGAAAGAGCGCTGAACTCTATTACAACCTGGGCAACGCTTATTTCAGGACGGATGACATCACAAAGGCCATCATCAACTACGAGAGGGCGCACAGGCTCGCACCGGGCGACGACGATATACAGTTCAACCTTCAGTTTGCAAGGTCGAAGACCATCGACAAGGTGGCGCCACAGGCGGAGGTGTTCTTCGTCGCATGGTACCACTCCTTGGTCAACTTCACCAGCGTGGACCGATGGGCGGTCATCGCTGTTGTCAGCATCATTCTCGTG
>ONNK01000101.1 GCA_900319185.1 uncultured Bacteroidales bacterium | reverse complement strand
TTCGAGGATACCGGAGTCAATTTCCTCGTCTACAGCAACAACTACACAGGTATGTTCTGTGACGAGAAGACTGCAGCCATCGAGATCATCCTCCGCGGTGTGCGTATCGCCACCGGCGGCGGTATCCGCCTGATGAATACTCCGGAGCAGTGGGATATCTATCCCGTCCTCGAGTCCCGTACCGTGGATAAGGTGAACAACTCCATCGACGTGGTCCTCGACTACGCTGACTACGGGTTCAAGTCCACGATCAAGGTGACCGGCAAGGACAAGGGCGTGACCATGGCCGTCTATCTCGACAATCCTCTCCCCGAGAACCTTGTAGGCAAGGCCGGCATGAACATGGAGTTCTTCCCCGCCACCTATTTCGGCAAGACCTTCCTTATGGATGGCATGCCCGACATCTTCCCCAAGCATCCTGCCGGCTCGACCGAGATGCATCCTGTGAGCGAGAAGATCACCCAGATCTTCGGTCTTTCGACCTTCAATGACCGCGGCCGCGACGAGTTCATCGTCCCCGCTCCGATCGCCACGGGTCACAAGCTCGTGCTTGCTCCGGAGGATGACGACCTTCGTGTCGCCTTCAAGTCCGATTCCGAGATCAACCTCTTCGACGGCCGCAACCTCTCGCCGAACGGCACCTTCGTGGTGCGCACCTTCCTTCCCGGAGGCAAGACCGGAAAGGTGGCGGAGTGGTACATCGAGACTTCCTACGATCCGTCTTGGGTGCGCAAGCCCAATGTCGGCTTCTCCCAGGTAGGCTATACTCCTGCGCAGAAGAAGGTCGCCGTCGTCGAGCTCGACCGCAACTACCAGCTTCCCGCCAAGGCCAAGGTCATCCGCGTGGACGCTGACGGAAACCGTTCCGTCGCCCTCGAGCCGGCAGTTAAGGAGTGGGGAGTGTACAACCACCGCTACAACTATGCGACGGTTGATTTCTCGGCTGTCAAGGAGCCTGGCCTATACTGCATCCAGTTCGGTGACGAGGTCACCAACATCTTCCCGATCGCGGATAACGTTTATGGCGACAAGTGGCATACGACTATGGATGTGTGGCTCCCGGTGCAGATGGACCACATGGAGGTCAAGGAGGCATACCGCATCTGGCACGGCCGTTCCAACATGGATGATGCCCTGCAGGCCCCGCTCAACTATGAACAGCAGGATGGCTACCGTCAGGGTCCTTCGACCAATACCAAGTATGCTCCGCTCGAGCATATTCCGGGACTGACCGTCGGTGCATGGTATGATGCAGGTGACTTCGACATCCAGTCGGGTACAGTGATCGGTCTTACGCAGCAGTTCGCATTTCTCTGGGACCTCTTCCATGAGGACCGCGACCAGACCTTTATCGACCAGAAGACCCAGTTCGTGGACATCCACCGTCCTGACGGCCAGCCCGACGTGCTTCAGCAGTGCGAGCACGGTCTGTTGAACATCATCGCCCAGGTCGAGAATATCGGTTTCGTCGCCCAGGGCATCGTCCAGGGCAATATGTGGCAGTATGCTCACATCGGTGACGGCTCGACCCAGACTGACGGACTGGTCTACAACCCTGCACTCAGGCCTTACGATGTTGTCGGAGGTACCTCCGGTACCCGCGACGACCGCTATGCCTTCACCAGCAATGGCGGCAATGCCGCCGGGCAGATGTCCACCATAGCTGCGATGGCCGCCGCCGCCCGCGCCCTGAAGGATTACAACCCCGAACTTTCGGACAAGGCGCTGGAGCTTGCCATCAAGCTCTGGGATGAGAACTTCGAGGCCGCCGATCCTTCGAAAATGGCTGCCAACGCCAATGGGATGATGATGTTCCGTTTCAACATGGGCGACCAGCGCACCGGCGCAGCCGTCCAGCTCTGGCGCGCCACCGGCGAGCAGAAATACAAGGACTTCTTCCTGCCCAAGGTGCTCGAGCAGCTCAAGCCCCAGCCCGCCCCGGCCATGCCGGCAGGCATGGGTGGCGGATTCTTCCGCGGAGGCACCAACCTCAGCACTGCGCTCGAACTCTATCCTTTCATGGACAAGGACTTCCAGAAGGCGGTCAAGGCCGCCATCCCAGACTATGTAAAGGGTGTCGAGGCTGCCGCTGCCGAGAATCCCTACGGCGTACCCGTGTCGGGACGTGGCTGGGGCGGTACCGAGATTGCGCTTGGCTGGGCCTACAACAACTACATGGTTTGGAAGTACTTCCCGGACATGATAGATCCTGAGCTCGTGCTCAACGGCATGCATTTCATCTTCGGACGTCACCCGTACTCCAATGTCTCCTTCATCACCTCGGTCGGTGTCAACACCAAGAAGGTGGCCTACGGCAACAACCGCGGAGACTACACAGTCATCCCCGGAGGCATCGTCCCCGGCCTGATGATGATGAATCCCGACTACATGGAGCACAAGGATGACTATCCGTTCCACTGGGGCGAGAACGAGTGCTGCACCCGCAACGTGCCGCAGTTCGTGATGCTTACCCTCGGTGCCGAGGAGATCACCAAGGCTCTCAACAAGAAGAAATAAAACAAAATCGCTATGAAAACCTTTACATTCAAGCACGTCGCTGTGGCGGCCGCCGCGCTCCTTGCGCTGGGCGGCTGCTGCGGCACGTCCGTTCCCGGTCCGCTCACGACGGGGGAGGACACCATAGTCTCCACCAAATACGGCAAGGTGCAGGGCTACAACGACGCCGGCATCTATTCCTTCAAGGGCATACCTTACGCGAAAGCGGAGCGCTTCATGCCTCCCGAGTATCCCGACACGTTCGATGGGATCATGAAGTGCCAGGTGTACGGCCCCAAGGCTATGCAGAACCAGAATGTTCGCTGGAACACCCCGACGGACTATGACTTCGGATTTCAGTTCAAGATCGAGTTCCTGAGTGAGGACTGCCAGGTGCTGAATGTATGGACTCCTGCCCTTGACGGCAAGAAACGCCCTGTATTCGTGTGGATACACGGAGGAGGTTATGCCAATGGCTCCGCCATCTTCCTGCCTGCGCAGGACGGACGCTCGCTCGCCGAGAAGGGCGACATAGTCGTAGTGACGGTCAACCATCGTCTCAACATCCTGGGTTACATCGACTTGACCGCCCTCGGAGGCAAGTATTCAGAGTCGGTGAACCTCGGCATGCAGGACCTTGTCAAGGCTCTCGAATGGGTGCATGACAACATCGAAGCCTTTGGCGGAGATCCCGGCTGCGTGACTATCGGCGGCCAGTCCGGCGGTGGCGGAAAGGTGTCCACGCTGATGGCGATGCCTTCAGCGCAGGGACTCTTCCACCGCGCGGTCGTCCAGAGCGGCTCGACGCTCAGGCAGTCCCTGCCCGAGCAGTCGCAGGCGCTCGGCCTGGCCGTCCTGGAGGAGCTCGGGCTCACGCCCGAGACGGCCGACAAACTGGCCGAGGTGCCGTACGACGAGCTCGAGGCGGCCGGCAACCGCGCTTCGCGCCGGGCCGGCGGCCGCTTTGCGCCCGTCGTTGACGGTAAGTACCTGGTCCAGCATCCTTTCGACCCGGCCGCGCCAGAGTGCAGCCGCGACGTTCCGATGCTTATAGGTTCCAACCTCAATGAGTTCTGTTATACCAACAACGTGAAGTTCACCGTGGACGAGCGTACGCGCGCGGGTGTCATCTCACAGGCTACGGTCAAGGCCGCCCTGGGCGGCGCTCCGGCCTATGTCTACCTTTTCGAGTGGCAGTCGGCCGTCAATGACGGCGCTCTCGCCGCTTGCCATGGCATGGAACTTCCGTTCATGTTCAACAATGTCGCAGTGCAGCGTGAGATGACCGGAGGCACTAAGGAGGCATATAAGATGGCTGACCGCGTGAGCTCCGCATGGATCAGCTTCATCCGCAACGGCGATCCCAACACGAAGAAGCTTCCGAAGTGGGAGCCCTTCAATGCTGAGACTGAGGCCACGATGGTGCTCGACAATGTCAGCAAAATGCAGTATAAGGAATGATAACCATTTAATATGAAGAGAATCAGTATTCTTTTGGCGGGGCTGTCCCTAGTGCTTCTGGCCCTGTCGTGCAAGCAGCCTGTTCCCGGTCAGGTCAAGGTCACGGGAGGATGGATTCAAGGTGAAGTCACCGAGGATATGTGTATCTACAAAGGCATTCCTTTCGCAGCTCCCCCCGTGGGGGACCTTCGCTGGAAGGAGCCGCAGCCCGTCATTCCCTGGGAAGGAGTGCGGGATGCCCTCGAGTTCGGCCCCGGCCCCGTCCAGGGCATGAACTTCCCCGGCTCCAACAACAGCGAGGACTGCCTCTACCTGAACGTCTGGTCTCCTGCGAAGAGCCCGAAGGACAAGCTTCCGGTTTTCGTGTGGATCTACGGTGGAGGCTTTTCCAAGGGATCGTCTTCCCAGTATGACGGCCGTCCGCTCGCGGAGAAGGGTGTCATACTCGTGACCATCAACTACCGTGTGGGCCAGCTCGGCTACTTCGCATATCCCGAGCTGACTGCCGAGAGCCCCCACCATGTCTCCGGCAACTACGGCATCATGGACCAGATCGCTGCCTTGCAGTGGGTCCATGACAATATCGCGGCTTTCGGCGGCGATCCTTCCAAGGTGACCATCTTCGGCGAGTCTGCAGGCGGTATCTCCGTCAGCATGCTCTGCGCCTCTCCTCTGGCCAAGGGCCTGATCAGCGGCGCCATATCGCAGAGCGGCGGCTCCTTCGGGCCTGTCCGCCGTCATTCCTATCCCGGCGAGAATATGAAGACCCTCGCCATGGCTGAGCAGGACGGCGTGAAGTACGCCGAAGGTCTCGGCGCATCGTCGCTGGCCGAGCTGCGCGCCATGGACGCCAGCGCCTTCGCACGCCAGATGGTTGTCACCGGCGGCGCCTGGCCCATCGTGGACGGCTACGTGATCCCTGACGACCAGTATCGCATGTACGAGAACGGAAACTTCAATGACGTGAACGTCCTTATAGGTTATAATTCCGACGAGGGCGCAAGCTTCGGCGCCAGCAATGTCCCCGAGCAGCATATCGCTGCGGTGGAGGAGCGCTATGGCCCCTATGCCGAGAAACTCCTGGCGGCCTATCCGCTCGACGGGACTTCCGTCGTGCCCAAGTCCGCCCGCGATCTCGGCCGCGACGCCTCCTTTGGATGGCACACCTGGAGCTGGGCCCGTCTCCAGTCGGAGAAGGGTAAGGCCAATGTCTACATGTACTACTTCGACCAGCATCCGGACTATCCGGAGGATTCACCGCAGTACGGGCACGGATCGCCTCACGGCCAGGACGTTGACTATGTCTTCAAGAGCCTGCGTCGCGAGAACCTCCCTACGGACGGCTATCTCTCCGAGACCATGGCCACCTACTGGACCAATTTCGCCAAGTACGGAGACCCGAACGGAGAAGGCCTTCCCGAGTGGCCCAAGTTCACGAAGGACAACCATGTGACCATGGTGCTGACCGGCTCCGGCCCCCATCCCGAGGCCGTCCCGGACGAGGATGCCATGTGGGTGCTCAACGAGTACTTCGAGTGGCGCCGCTCACCGGAAGGCGCCGCATGGGCCGAAGCACTGCAGTAAAAAAGAAGAGGCTGACCAATCGGTCAGCCTCTTCTTTTTGCTATAGGTCCGCTTGAGCGGGATCAGATAGCAAGGGTGAGCATCAGGGCGCCGACGAGTCCGAGAATGGCGTAGAACTCCGGAAGGGCGGCGTAGATGAGGGTATTCGTCTGTACGTCGTGGCCTTGGCTGATGCCGACGATACCGTTGGCGCAGACCTGACCCTGACGGATGGCGGAGAAGAGGCACACGAGGCCCATTCCGAGACCGATTCCGAAGAGGACGGGGCCGTTGGCGGCGAAATCGAATTTGTAGACGAGCAGCCACATGAAGAATCCTACGAAGCCGTAGATACCCTGGGTAGCGGGGAGGGCGGAGAGGATGAGGTAGCTGCTGGACTTTTCGGGAGCCTTCTTGAGGGCCCCTTCGGCGGCGTTGCCGGCGATAGTGGTCCCGAAAGCGCTGCCGATACCGGACAGGCTGAGCATCAGGCCGAGTCCGAGGTAACCGAGAATTTCATTCATAGCGATAGTTTTATTTTATTGTTGTTGAACTCGTTATGGGTCTATATCCGCGCCCTTTCCCTTCGTATGCGGAGTTCTTGAAGAACTCCAGGAAGTTGAGTCGGAGCGGGTGGACGAAAGCGCCGAGGCAGCACATGGCCAGATTAAGCGCATGTCCAACGATAAGGATAAGGATGAAGAATATCCATCCGAAACCGAACGAACCGTCTCCGAGCGTCATGGACGCGATGTCGTTGAATGCCTTGCCCAACATGCCTCCGGCGAGGCCGAGTGCATAGAGGCGCAGGTAGCTGAGTACGTCTCCGAGAAGTCCGGTGACGGTATTGTATGTCTCCCAAAGGCCCGAACCTGCCGGAGGCAGAAGCTTGAACATCGCCAGGGCGCCGACCACGACACCTCCCACAATCAGCAGCGTCCATCCCCAGACTCCGAGGGAGCCGAGGAAGCCCCTGTTGCGTGTGGCGTACACTGTCTTGACGATCATTGCGAGGCAGAGGTGGATGACACCTATGACAAGCGCGAGCACCATCTGGGCTTCGAATCCGCCTATCGTCCCGGTAATCATGACCTTCTTCATCCAGGCAGGGATCCACGGCAGTGCGGAAAGGTCTACTCCGAAGAAGGTGTGCATGACTATACCGACGACGAATGTACCTGCTCCGAGCGTAGTGACCAGCGGAGCGAGGCTCTTGAGGCTGTCCACCTTGCGCAGCAGGAAACCTCCGATGAACAGCAGGAGGCCGTAACCGGCATCTCCCATGCACATCGCAAAGAACAGCAGGAAGAAAATGGAGATGTACGGGGTCGGATCGAACTCGTCGTAATTGGGCCGCCCATACATGTCGGTCAGGGTCTCGAACTGTTTGACGAACTTGTTGTTCCTGAGTTTGATAGGGGGATTGTCCTCCTTGGTGGCGACAGCCTTGAACCACAAGGCGTCAGACGAGTCCAGGGCTTCCGCGAGCTTGGCATCGCATTCTGTAGGGGCGAAGGCCTCGTATATGGTCAGACGATCCTCCACGGCGGACTCTCCTGCCAGGGAGGCAAGATAGACGGTCAACTCGTCGGTCAGTTCATTTCGGCGGGCCTCAAGGCCGGGGATCTCGGACTTGCGGTCCTCCAGATGCTTGCGGTAGCGTTCGATCTCCTTGTCCTTGGCCTTGATCATGCCTTTGAGCTCGTGGACGGTGGAGAGGGGAGAGTGCAGTTCAGCGAGGGGGAAGCCTGCGGCGTCTCCCGCAATGACGAAATACACGGTCTTGCCGTCGTCGCAAATAACCTCGAGGGGGTACTCTTCCGCCCATGCCGGGTCGAACCCTTTCTTTCGTACACGGTAGAAACGGATGGGAACACCGGCCTTGCCGAGAGCCTCGGTCTTGTCGCGGTCGTAGTCTCCCCACGGGGCGATGCTCTCTTCCGCGGCCTCCAGGCTGTCAAGCTGGTCCAGCAACTCGGTGAGGTGGGTGTCCACTCCGTTTTCCAGCGATTCGATCTCATGCTTGACCTGGCCGATGCGGTCCAGCAAGTCCGTGGAATGGGCGTCCACCGGGACGGAGGAACGCTTGATATCGACAACTCCGAGCTCCCGGAGCTGGTCCAGGAACTTTTCCTCTTCGCCCTTGAGCAGGACGAAGGAGTATTTGGTCATTTTCTCGATCATGCCATTTCCTCCTCTTCTTCCAGTGCGTGACGTTCCTTAACGATCTTGGAGGATGCCTTGGAGAGGTTCTCCTCGTCCTCCATGTACCGCTTTATCTTCCTGATGGCCTCCTGGTAGCCCGGGATCTGGACCTTCTCGTACAGGTTGACCTTCTGCGTGGTCTTCTTGCGCTGGTAGTCCAGGATACGGCTCTTGTACTGATAAACCTCCGACTCAATGCCCAGGCGGGTGAGTTCCTTGAGGATGCTGACGCCGTCGGCATACCATGCCGGCTTGGCGAAGGCGTTGAAGTCCTCGATCTCGTAGTGTATATCCTTGAGCTCCGGGACCTTGACTCCCGCGACCTTTACGGTCTCGAGCTCCACGTCCGTGATACGGATAAGGCTGGGCTCGAACTCGTTCCAGAGCGATGCAAGGTAGTCGTATCTTTCCCTTGTGGCCTCCAGGTCCGCAACAAGCCTGTCGGAATAGTCCTTGGCCTTGCGCACTTCGATCCTGAGGGCCGACTCCTTGTTCTGGAGAGTCGGCAACGCCTTCTGACGGACCTTCAGCTGCTTGCCGAGGTTATTCAGCGATGTCTTATTGTATTGGAACTTTATAGCCATAGTTTATTTTTCAGCAGGCCAATACTTGTCTATCATGGTTTGCTTGATGCCAGTCTCTGCCTTGGAGAAGTACTTGGCGAACAGCTCCCATGCGGTGTCGAGCATCTCGTCGATCTTGATATTGACGTCGATACTGAGGAGACGGACGGCATACTCCTTGGCGTAGTCCAGGCAGCGAAGGTCGTAGTCCGACAGGTCGAAACCGTTCTCGAGCTTGGTCTTGGCGTTCTGTGCGTCCGCGTAGAGACGGACGCCTGCGTTCATGACCTGGCTGTGGTCCTCGCGCGTCTTCTTGCCTTGGACAAGCTGTTTCAAACGAGACAGTGAGCGGAACGGATCGACGATGACCTTTCCGGTGTCGGTATCGGCACGCAGGAACAGCTGGCCCTCGGTGATGTATCCGGTATTGTCAGGTATGGCGTGGGTGATGTCTCCGTCGTTGAGGGTGGTCACGGCTATGATCGTGATCGAGCCTCCGGCGGGGAACTGCACCGCCTTCTCGTAGATCTTGGCGAGGTCGGAGTAGAGCGAGCCCGGCATCGAATCCTTGGAAGGGATCTGGTCCATGCGGTTTGACACGATGGAGAGTGCGTCAGCGTACAGGGTCATATCCGTGAGGAGCACAAGTACCTTTTCATTCCTGTCCGCAGCGAAATACTCGGCTGCGGTGAGGGCCATGTCAGGGATGAGGAGACGCTCCACGGGAGGCTCCTCGGTGGTATTGACAAAAGAAACGATCTTCTCAAGGGCTCCTGCATCCTCAAACGCATGCTTGTAGAAGAGGTAGTCGTCATTGCTCAGGCCCATGCCTCCGAGGATGATCTTGTCCACATCGGCTCGCAGGGCCACGTCGGCCATGACCCGGTTGTAAGGCTGGTCGGGATCGGCGAAGAAAGGAATCTTCTGGCCGGAAACCAGGGTATTGTTGAGGTCGATGCCTGCAATACCGGTAGGAATGAGTTCCGAAGGCTGCTTGCGCTTGTAGGGGTTGACGGAAGGACCGCCGATCTGGCGGACTTCACCGTCAACGGCGGGACCGCCGTCGATGGGGTCAC
>ONNK01000100.1 GCA_900319185.1 uncultured Bacteroidales bacterium | reverse complement strand
GAAATCCTCGATGCGGCCGTTTGTGCAGGCGCCGAGGAATACATAGTCGACAGGATGTCCGAGCAGACTCTCCCCTGCCTTGAGCCCCATATAGTCAAGGGCTTTCTGTGCGGTATCGACCGGAATGCGGCCGTCGATGGGCATGCCCATGCCGGGGTTGGTGCCGTAGGTGATCATGGGCTTGATGTCGGCCGCGTCGAAGACGATCTCGCGGTCGAAGACTGCGTCGTCGCCGCTCTTGAGCGTACGCCAGTACGCCACGGCCTTGTCCCATTCCTCGCCCTTGGGAGCGTATTCACGCCCCTTGAGGTACTCGAACGTGGTCTCGTCAGGGGCGATGAATCCGCCGCGTGCCCCCATTTCGATGGAGAGGTTGCTCAGAGTGAGACGGCCCTCCATGGAGAGCGAGCGGACAGCGGATCCGCGGTACTCGATGAAATACCCGGTAGCGCCGCTCGTGGTGAGTTTCATCATCAGGTAGAGCGCCAGGTCCTTGGCGGTGACGCCGGGACCGAGCTCGCCTTCGACGCGGATGCTCATGGACTTGGGTTTCTTCTGCAGTATGCACTGCGAGGCGAGCACCATCTCCACCTCGGAAGTGCCGATGCCGAAAGCGACGGCACCCATGGCTCCGTGGGTGGAAGTGTGCGAGTCACCGCAGACTATGGTCATTCCCGGCAGGGAAAGGCCTTTCTCGGGACCTACGACATGGATGATGCCGTTGTCCGGGCTCATCATGCCGTAGTACGTCAGGCCGAACTCCCTGGCATTGCGCTCAAGGGCGTCCACCTGGGCCTTGGACTGGGGCTCGGTAATAGGCTTGTCCTGGTCGTGGGTCGGAGTATTGTGGTCCGGCATGCAGAAGATGCGCTCAGGCCGCAGGCACTTGATGCCGCGGGCGCGAAGCCCGTCGAAAGCCTGCGGTGAAGTCACCTCATGGCAGTACAGACGGTCTATGTAGACCTGGTCAGGACCGCCCTCGGGCTTGTCTACGATATGCGCATCCCATATCTTGTCGAAGAGGGTATTCATCGGCGGGAATTACTTGTTGTTTTCAGGACGGAGGGAGCGGACGGTCACGGCAGTGCGCCACATCTCGCTCTCGCGGAGGGCCTTGAGCTCCTTCTCGAGGCCTTCGCGGTAATCGGGCTTGCTGTTGGCGTCGATCGAGATCTGGGCCTCATGGCCGGACTTGACGCTGGCGTATAGCTTCTGCACGACAGGTTTGATGGCATCGTGGAAAGGTCCCATCCAGTCGAGGGCGCCGCGCTGTGCGGTAGTCGAACAGTTGGCGTACATCCAGTCCATACCCTTTGCAGCGAAGAGTGGCATGAGGGACTGGGTGAGCTCCTCCACTGTCTCGTTGAAAGCCTCGCTAGGCGAATGGCCGTTCTCGCGGAGAACCTCATACTGAGCGGAAAGGAGGCCCTGGATGGCACCCATCAGCGAGCCGCGCTCGCCGGTGAGGTCGGAGGTAGCCTCGCGCTGGAAGGTGGTCTCGAAGAGATAGCCGGAACCGATGCCGATGCCGAGGGCGATGGCGTCGTTCAAGGCATGTCCGGAGACATCCTGGTAAACTGCGTATGAGGAATTAATGCCGCGACCCTCGAGGTAGAGGGAACGGACGGTGGCGCCGGAGCCCTTGGGGGCTACCATGATGACGTCGATGTCAGCCGGAGGCACGCAGCCGGTGCGGTCGTTCCAGGTGATGGCGAAACCGTGTGAGAAGTAGAGGGTCTTGCCGGGCCTGAGCATGGGCTTGATGCGGGGCCAGACGGACATGACGGCAGCGTCGGAGAGGAGGCACATGACGATGTCGCCACGGTCGCATGCCTCCTCGATGCCGAAGAGGGTCTCACCGGGCACCCAGCCGTCGGCGATGGCCTTCTCGAAGGTCTTGCCGGGACGCTGTCCGACGATGACCTTGAATCCGTTGTCCCTGAGGTTGAGGGACTGTCCGGGGCCCTGTACGCCGTATCCGATCACTGCGATGGTCCTGCCGGCCAGGGTTTCACGTGCCATTTCGAGGGTAAACTCTTCGCGGGTCACAACATTCTCTTCGACTCCGCCGAAATTCATTTTTGCCATAATCGTTTGTTTATTTTATTGTTTGTTCTCTCTTTCCTTGAGGAAGCGGCCGACGGAAACGATCTCCCGGAAGGAACGTTCGTTGTCCTCCTGGTAGAAAGCCTTGACCACGTCCACGCGTTTTTCCATCTGAAGCACGACCGCACGCGCGTTCTTCTCCGTGGTGCGGGCGAGGATCTTGAACTTGTGTATGCCCTCGATCTTGGAAGGATACACAAGCAGTTTCTCGATATTGATGCTCCGGCGGGTGAAAATGCCGGCGACGGAGCTGAGCAGACCGACCTGGTTCTCGGTGTAGGCCGTTATCTCATACAGTTTCTCACTTTCCATATACGAACCAGTCTTTATCGTTCAACATGATTTCGCCGACGCTCTTGCCCGGAGGGATCATCGGGAAGACGTTGTCGGCTTCGGCGACATGCACGTTCAGGATGAACGGCTTGTCGTCGGCAAGCATCTGCGCGATGGCGGCAGGCATCTCCGCGCGGTCCTCAAGGGATAGGCAGGTGATGCCGTATGCCTCGGCAAGTTTCTCATAATCAGGATTCTGCATCCTAGTGAAGGAATAGCGGCCGTCGAAGAAAAGCTGCTGCCACTGGCGGACGTTGCCCAGCCAGTTGTTGTTCAGGAGGATGACCTTGACCCCGATGCCGTCCTGCATGATGGTGCCGAGCTCCTGGACGGTCATCTGGATACCGCCGTCGCCGACGAACAGGCAGACGGGACGCTCGGGAGCGGCGACCTTGGCTCCGATGGCAGCCGGGAGGCCGAAACCCATCGTACCGAGTCCGCCGGAGGTGATCATGCTGCGGGACTGCTTGAAGCGCGAATAGCGCGAAGCGAAGAGCTGGTTCTGACCCACGTCGGTGACGACGATGGCATTGCCCTTACAAGCCTCCGCCACGGCGGCTATGATCTCGCCGGGCTTTATGAGACCCTCGGAAGGATTGACTTCCGGGTCTATGACTTTCTCTTTCTCGACGGCCTCGCATGCGGCCTTCTCGCCGTTCCAGTCGCGCTTCACGTCGGACTTGATACGGCGGGTTAGTTCGGAGAGCACCTCGCGCGCGTCGCCGAGGATGCCGAGGTCGACGGGAATGTTTTTCCCTATTTCGGATGCATCAATGTCGATATGGATGACCTTCGCCTGTTTGGCGTAAGTCGAGATCGTGCCCGTGACGCGGTCGTCGAAACGCATGCCGACCGCGATGAGCAGGTCGCACTCCTGCGTGAGGACGTTGGAGGCCAGGCTGCCGTGCATGCCGAGCATGCCGGTGTAGTGGGGATTGTCGCTGTCAAGCGCGCTGAGTCCCAGCATGGTGGAACCTGCGGGGATGTCGCCCTTGTCCAGGAAGCCGGCAAGCTCCTTCTCCGCGCTGGAGAGGATGACTCCATGGCCGTAGACCACGAAAGGCTTGCGGGCCTGGTCGATCATGGCCGCAGCCTCTGCGAGGGACTTCTCTGTCGGCTCGGGCACGGGGACATAGCTGCGGATGAACGAGCAGTTCTTGCGGACATACTCGGCCATGCCTATCTGGGCGTCCTTGGTGAAGTCGAGGACGACCGGGCCGGGACGGCCGCTGGCAGCAATGTAGTATGCGCGTGCTACTGCCCAGGCAATGTCCTTGGGACGGCGGATCTGGTAGGCCCACTTGGATATAGGGGTGGTCATGCCGATGAGGTCGGTCTCCTGGAAGGCGTCGCTGCCCAGGGCGGTCGATGCGACCTGTCCGGCGATGACCACGACCGGCGTGGAATCGATCATGGCGTCTGCGACGCCGGTGATGACGTTGGTGGCGCCTGGACCGGAGGTGACTATGACCGTTCCGGGGAAATTCTTGACCCGGGCATAGCCCTGGGCCGCATGGATGGCGCCCTGCTCATGACGCACGAGGATGTGGCGGAGCCTGTCCGTGTAGTCGTACAGGGCGTCGTACACGGGCATGATGGAGCCGCCGGGATACCCGAATATGGTATCCACTCCCTGGTTGATGAGGGACTCGAGGAGGATCTGGGATCCTTTCAGCATCCAGCCGTTCGGACTTCAATGATGCGCCTGGCACCCTTGTCAGCGCTGCTGACCATGGCTGCATAGGCCTTGAGGCTCTTTGAGACCTCGCGAATGCGGTGAGGAGGGCGGAAGGCCTTACGGCCCTTGGCCAGTTCTTCCGCACGGCGGTTTTCGAGCTCGGCGTCGGACAGCAGGACGTTGATGCTGCGCGAAGGTATGTCGATCTCGATGACGTCACCGTCGCGCACAAGGCCGATCTCGCCGCCGGCCGCCGCTTCGGGCGAAATATGCCCGATGCTCAGGCCGGAGGTACCGCCGCTGAAGCGGCCGTCGGTGATGAGCGCGCATTCCTTGCCCAGGTGCATGGACTTGATATAGGAAGTAGGGTACAGCATCTCCTGCATCCCGGGGCCTCCCTTGGGGCCCTCGAAGTTGATGACCACCACATCGCCGCTCTTAACGGCTCCGCCGAGGATGCCGTCACAGGCAGCCTCCTGGGAGTCGAAGACCTTGGCCGGGCCGCGGAAGTGCCAGATGGACTCGTCCACGCCGGCGGTCTTGATCACGCAGCCGTCCTTAGCGATATTGCCGAAGAGCACTCCGAGACCGCCGTCCTTGGTGTAGGCGTGGGCGATGTCGCGGATGCAGCCGTTGGCACGGTCGGTATCGAGGCTGTCGTGGTAGAAGTCCTGTGAGGCCATGAGGGTGGTCCTGCGGCCGGCAGGGGCCGAGGCGTATAGCTTGCGGGCCTCGGCGCTGCAGTCCTCGGAGAGGATGTCGTAGCGCTTGACGGCCTCGCCGAGCGTCATGCCGTCGACGCGTGCTGCGGACGGGTCATGGTATTTCTGTGTATTCGGCGCGACCTTGCAGATGCAAGGGACCTTGCGCGAAAGCGCGTCGATGTCTTTCATCGTGAAATCCGTACCTGCCTCTCCGGCAACTGCTAGCAGGTGCAGGACGGTATTGGTGGAGCCTCCCATGGCGATGTCCAGGGACATGGCATTGAGGAAAGCCGTTCGAGTAGCTATGCTGCGCGGAAGCACCGAAGTGTCGTCTTCATCGTAATACTTGAACGCATTGGCGACGATCTGGCGGGCAGCCTTCTGCAGGAGCTCCTTGCGGAGGGCGTGGGTGGCGAGGACGGTGCCGTTGCCGGGCAGGGCCAGGCCGATGGCCTCAGTGAGGCAGTTCATGGAGTTGGCGGTGAACATGCCCGAGCAGCTGCCGCAGGTCGGGCATGCACAGGCTTCTATGGCGGCTACGTCAGCGTCGCTGACCGTAGGGTCGGCGGACTTGACCATGGCGTCGATGAGGTCGAGCCTGGCGCTGCCGAGCACGCCGGCCTCCATGGGACCTCCGGAGACGAAGATGGTGGGGATGTTGAGCCGCATGGCGGCGATCAGCATACCGGGAGTGATCTTGTCGCAGTTGCTGACGCAGACGAGGGCGTCGGCCTTGTGGGCGTTGACCATGTATTCGACGCTGTCAGCAATGATGTCGCGGGAAGGAAGCGAGTAGAGCATGCCATCATGGCCCATGGCGATACCGTCGTCAACGGCGATGGTGTCAAACTCGGCGGCGAAGCAACCAAGACGCTCAATCTCTTCCTTCACGATCTGACCCGCTTCGTGCAGATGCACGTGGCCTGGTACGAACTGTGTGAAGGAATTGGCTATGGCGATGACGGGCTTGCCGAACTGCTCTTTTTTCATACCGTTCGCAAGCCAGAGGGACCTGGCGCCGGCCATCCTGCGTCCCTCGAAAGTGACACTGCTCCTGAGTTTCATAACCGTTCTACTAACTAAGTTTCGGCAAGATAAATAAAATTTTTAAAAAATAAAAGAGTTAGGGGAAAAAACTGCCCTGGGAGAGTTTTAGCAGGTCTAAAGTTTGGATTTGAGCGGGAAAAAGGATACATTTGAAAAAATGTTGGTTAGCAAGTCCCATGAAAGTTACGATCATCGGAGCAGGGAACATGGGCGGATCCGCCGCCCTGGGCTTCGCCGCATGCGGCGCCCTTCCCGCATCATGCATCACGGTCACGGCGCGCCACGCCGCCAGCCTCGAAAAGTTCAAGTCAGCGGGCATCCTTACCGGCACGGACAACCGCGCCGCCGTCAAGGATGCCGATATCGTATTCTTCGCCGTCAAGCCATGGCAGATGGAGGATGTCCTCAAGGAGACCCGCGACGTCCTTGACTATGGACGCCAGCTGGTCGTGTCCATTGCCCCCGGCATCAAGCCTGAGCAGTTCCGCGAATGGCTGGACAAGGACGGCTCGATGCCATCCCTGGCTTATGCCATCCCCAATACCGCCATCGAGATAGGCGAAAGCATGACCTACATATCACCCGTAACGGCATCTGAGCCGCAGACTGCCATGCTCAAGGAGTTGTTCGACAAGGTCGGCAAGACCATCGTCGTGCCCCTGGAGCAGCTGCTGTCGGGCACTTCCCTCGCCTCCTGCGGCATCGCCTACGCCATGCGCTATATCAGCGCCTCGGCGGAGGGCGGTGCGCGGCTTGGACTGGACGGGGAGCAGATCGGCGAAGCCGTCTGCCAGACTGTACGGGGCGCCGCCGCGCTCGTCAGTGCCAAGGGCTTCGACCCCGAGCATGAGATTGACCGTGTCACCACCCCGAACGGGCTTACTATCAGGGGCTTGGATGCCATGGAGGAGGCCGGCTTCAGCGATGCCGTCGTCAAGGGCCTGACAGTCATCAAACAGCCCAGGAAGCGCCGTATCGTAGTCAAGGTCGGCAGCAATGTCCTCACCAGGGCGGACGGATCTCTGGATACCACCCGCGTATCCGCGATAGTCGACCAGATCGTCACGCTGCGCGGAGCCGGATACGAGACCGTCCTCGTGACCAGCGGCGCAGTCGCCTGCGGCCGCTCCCTCATCCGCGAGGACCGCAAGCTCTCTGACGTCCAGCAGCGCCAGCTGTATTCCGCCATCGGCCAGGTGCGCCTCATGGACCTATACTACAGGCTTTTCCAGAATTATGGCATCACGGTCGGACAGGTGCTGACCATGAAGAAGAATTTCGACGAGGGCCAGGAATACAACAACCAGAAGAGCTGCATGGAGGTCATGCTCCAAAGTCATGTCCTGCCCGTCGTAAACGAGAACGATACCGTGAGCATCACCGAATTGATGTTCACTGACAACGACGAACTTTCCGGCCTCGTGGCCGGCATGGTCGGGGCCGAATCGCTCGTGATACTCACCAATGTAGACGGTGTATACGACGGCTCTCCTGACGATCCCGCCTCCTCCGTCATCCCCCGTATACTTCCCGGAGATGCCGTCAAGGACCATATCTCTGCGAAGAAGAGTTCGTCCGGCCGCGGCGGCATGCTCTCCAAGTGCAATGTTGCCATGAAACTCGCATCCGAAGGCATCCGCGTCATCATCGCCAACGGAAACCGCGAAAACATCCTGGTAGATGTGCTGACCGGCGCCTCAGAAGCCGAACATACCGAGTTCGTACCTGTCACAATAGAATAGCCATGTCAACCATATTCTCACGTACCAAAGATGCGTCCCGTGCACTGTCGGTGATTGACGACGCGAAGCGCAACGCAGTGCTGCTGCGAGTCGCAGATGCGATAGTCGAAGAGTCCGCCGCCTTGCTCGAGGCCAATGCCTCAGACCTTGCGGCGATGGAACGTTCCAATCCCTTGTACGACCGTCTGATGCTGACGGAGGACCGCCTGAAAGGCATAGCCGCAGACATGCGGCAGGTGGCCTCACTCCCCTCGCCCCTAGGCCGTACCCTCGTCGAGAGGACTCTGCCCAACGGGCTGAGACTCAAGAAGGTAAGCGTTCCGTTCGGAGTGATAGGAGTCATCTACGAGGCGAGGCCGAATGTCACTTTCGACGTGTTCTCGCTGTGCTTCAAGAGCGGCAATGCATGCCTGCTGAAGGGCGGCCGTGATGCTGATGCGTCCAACCGCGCCGCCGTGGCTCTGATCAAGCGGATACTGGTGGATGAAGGCGTTGAAGCCGATGCCGTGAACCTTATGCCTGCTACGCACGAGGCAGCGGGAGAACTGCTGGAAGCTGTCGGATACGTCGACCTCGTCATACCGCGCGGAGGCCGCCGCCTCATCGATTTCGTTCGCGACAACGCCAAGGTCCCCTGCATTGAGACAGGAGCTGGAGTCGTCAATACATATTTCGACGAGTCTGGAGACCTCGAGAAAGGCATACGCATTGTTACTAACGCCAAGACGCGGCGCGTGAGCGTATGCAACGCCCTTGACTGCCTCATCGTCCATTCCGCCCGTCTGGCAGACCTCCCGAAGCTATTGGAGAAGATGTCGGACAGGGTGACGATATATGCCGATCCAGAGGCATTTGAAGTCCTTGCGGGTCATTATCCCGCCGAGCGCCTGCAGCATGCCGGTCCGGACGCTTTCGGCACCGAGTACATGGATTACAAGATGGCCGTCAAGACCGTCGGAGACCTCGACGGAGCCCTGGAACACATCCGCCGTTACGGCTCCGGCCACAGCGAGGCCATCGTTACCGAGGATGCTTCCGCCGCGCGGAAGTTCCAGGCCATGGTGGATGCCGCCTGCGTGTATGTCAACGCTCCTACGAGCTTTACCGACGGGGCCCAGTTCGGCCTGGGGGCCGAGATAGGCATCAGCACCCAGAAACTCGGAGCCCGCGGCCCTATGGGCCTCGAGGAGATCACATCCTATAAATGGCTGATTGAAGGAAACGGACAGACAAGACCATGAAGATCAAGGACATCATAGCTTCGCAGAAGAAGCCTTTCGCTTCGCTCGAGATCGTCCCGCCCCTCAAGGGAGTCACTAAGGACGAGCTCCTGGATTCCATACGCCCGTTCATGGAGTTCAAGCCTCCGTTCATCAACGTCACGTGCCATCGCGACGAAGTGGAGTTCCGGCAGGAGCCGGACGGGTCGTTCACCCGCCACACGGTGAGGAGGCGCCTCAGCGAGACCGCCGTCTGCGCCTCCATCCAGGCCGCTTTCGACGTCGAGGTGGTCCCCCACCTGATCTGCGGCGGAGCCACTGCCGAGAATATCGAGGATACCCTGAGTGATTTCAAGTTCCTGGGCATCGAGAACATCCTGGCGCTGCGCGGCGACAGCCTCCTGGGCGAGAAGCGTTTCACTCCCGAGCCCGGAGGGTACCGCTATGCCAATGAACTCGTCGAGGCAGTGCGCCGTACCTACGGCCAGGAGTTCTGTATCGGCGTCGGAGCTTATCCGGAGAAGCATTTCGAAGCTCCGAACATGGAGACAGACATCGCCAACCTCAAGCGCAAGGTCAACGCCGGTGCGGACTTCATCATCACGCAGATGTTCTTCGACAACGCCCATTTCTACGAATTCCGCGACCGCTGCCGCTTTGCCGGCATCAACGTCCCCATTATCCCCGGTCTCAAGCCTCTTTCGAGCGCGAAGCAGCTGGAGATGATACCGGACCTGTTTTCACTGGACATTCCGCAGGAACTCGTGAAGGAGCTCCAGGCACATGCGGACGACAAGGCCGCATGCTATCAGATAGGCCTTGAGTGGTGTTCGGCCCAGTGTGCCGACCTTTTGAAGAACGACGTCCCGGCCGTGCATTTCTATACCATGGGCCGTCCGGACAATACCGTTGAGATCATACGCAGGCACTTCTGATGGGCATTTTCGAAGACATACAAGGCCGTATCCTCGTCCTTGACGGAGCCATGGGCACCATGCTCCAGCAGGGGCTTTCCGAGGAGGAGACGCTCCGGGCATACATCGATGCCGGGGCGGACATCATCACGACCAACAGCTTCAATGCCAATAGGATATCGCTGGCAGACGAGGGTCGAGCGGGCCAGGCCGCCGAGCTGGCCTTCGAGGCAGCCCGCAGGGCGCGGTTCGTGGCCGATGCGGCCGGGCGCAAGGTCTATGTCGCCGGCAGTGTCGGCCCGACCGGAAAGTCCCTCACGCTGGCCTCCGACGCGTCAGATCCCGCTTACAGGCCGTACGGCTTCGACGATTTCGTCGATGCATACCGGGAGGAGATCGACGCCCTTGTGCGCGGAGGCGCAGATCTCATCCTTCTTGAGACTTGTTTCGATCCGCTTAACGCGAAGGCCGCGATTTACGCGCTCGACAAGCTCAGCAATCCCCTGCCGCTCATCGTCTCCGCGACGGTGTCTGACAGGAGCGGCAGGACGCTCACCGGCCAGACGCTGGAGGCTTTCTACCGCTCGATTGAGCACGCGCCGACGCTCTGCGCCTTCGGCGTCAACTGCGCCCTGGGCGCGGAGATGATGGCCTCGCTGGTCACCGAGATAGCAGGATTCAGCAACCATCCCGTGAGCTTCTACCCCAATGCCGGCATACCTGACGAACTGGGCCGTTACAATGACAGCCCAGAGGTCATGGCGGGCGTGGTACGCAGGCTTGCAGAGCGCGGTATGCTGAACATAGTTGGCGGCTGTTGCGGCACTACGCCCGGCCACATCCGGGCCGTCGCCGAGGCCGTCCGTGGACTTGATCCCCGCCGCTGCGAGCCCCGCAAGTATTTGACCGTCAGTGGTCTCGAGCCTGTCCTTATCGACAGGAGCCGCAATTTTACCAATATCGGAGAAAGGACGAATGTCGCCGGATCACGGAAGTTCGCCCGTCTCATTGCCGCCGACCAGTACGACGAAGCGCTGGCCATCGCTTCTGCGCAGATCGAAGGAGGCGCCAGCGTCATCGACATCAACATGGACGATCCGATGGTGGACCCTTCGGAAAAGATGCGCGTATTCCTCCGCCATATCGCCGGCGAACCGGACATTGCCAAGGCTGCCATCATGATAGATTCGTCTCACTGGGATACTATCGTCGAAGGCTTGAAGAATACTCCGGGCAAGTGCATCGTGAACTCCATCTCCCTCAAGGAGGGCGAGGAGGACTTCCTCCACAAGGCCCGGGAGATCCACGCACTCGGCGGAGCCATGGTGGTGATGGCCTTTGACGAAGAAGGTCAGGCGGTTACGCTTGACCGCAAGATAGAGATCTGCTCCCGTAGCTACAGGCTTCTGACCGAGGCCGGCATACCTCCCCAGGACATCGTTTTCGATGCAAACGTCCTTTCCATCGGTACCGGCATTGATGAACACGCACGCTTCGGCGTGGACTTCATTGAAGCCGTCAGATGGATTAAGACGCATCTCCCAGGAGCGCTGACTTCGGGCGGTATATCCAACCTGTCCTTTGCGTTCCGCGGCAACAACGCGGTTCGCGAAGCGATGCACTCTGTCTTCCTGTTCCATGCGGTGAAGGCCGGTCTCGACATGGCCATCGTCAATCCTCAGATGCTGAAGATTTACGACGAGATAGATCCGGATCTCCGCAAGGCCGTCGAGGATGTCATCTTC
>ONNK01000196.1 GCA_900319185.1 uncultured Bacteroidales bacterium | reverse complement strand
ACGATATGAAAAGGATCATTACCCTCATAGCGGCGATGCTGGTCGCCGGAATGTCAGGACAGGTATGGGCGCAGGCCGTGAACGTTCAGGACGTGCCCGGCGGCATGCCGCAACGCCCTGCATTCGATTTCCCGCAGCCGGACGTCATGTTCAACCTTTGGCCCGATGGCGCCCCGACCGACAACGGCCTGACCGGGGAGGAGAAGGACTACGGCAACCACGTCTCCAACGTCACCAAACCCACGCTGGCTGTGTTCCTTCCTGAGAATCCTAACGGCCTCGCCATCCTGGTCTGCCCCGGCGGCGGCTATGTCGACGTATGGGACAAGACCGAGGGATATGCAAATTCCAAGTGGTACACCGATCAGGGCATAGTGTATGCTGTACTGAAATACCGCCTGCCCAACGGGCATCCCGAAGTGCCGCTTGACGACGTCCACGAGGCCATGCGCGTACTGAAGGAGCACGCGGATGAGTACGGTTTCAGCAAGCTCGGCATCGCGGGCTGCTCGGCCGGAGGCCATCTCGCCGCGATGACCTCGACGCATTTCACCAAGCCTGAAGAACGCCCCGACTTTACTATCCTCTTCTACCCCGTCGTCACGCTGGACCCGGCCTTCACGCATGCCGGTTCGTCATACTACCTGCTCGGCCGCGAGCCCTCGCAGGAGCTCCTGGACCTCTACAGCAATGAAAAGCAGGTGACCGCAGATACGCCGCCGGCCTTCATCATGGCCAACTCCGACGACCGCGTTGTCCCCTGCGAGAACAGCATCGAGTACTACAAGGCCCTGAGGGCCAACAATGTCCCCGCCGCGCTGCACATCTATCCTGTCGGCGGGCATGGCTGGGCCGACCACAAGGACTTCATCTACCGCGAGTCCTGGATGTGCGACCTGCGCATCTGGCTCTTCGAGCTGGCAGGAGAGCTGATCCCTCTGCCCGAAGCAGAATAAAGCATGGAAAGACTCCTTCTGAAAAATGTCCTGCACGACGGCAGGACGCGGAACATCCTAATCGAGGGCAAGCGTTTCAAGGACCTTGACGCGCCTGCCGAAGTGGCTGAAACCCAAGTCGTTGACGCTTCCGGCATGGCCATCCTCCCTGCCCTATACAATACGCATACGCATGCGGCAATGACACTGCTGCGCGGATATGCCGACGACATGCCACTGCAGGCATGGCTTCAGGATTACATCTGGCCGTTCGAGGACAAACTGACACCGGAAGATGTCATGCACGGAAGCGAAATAGCCATCAGGGAGATGGTCCAGAGTGGCACGGTTTTCTTCAACGACATGTATTTCGACATTGAGGAGACCATCGATGTAGTGAACCGTACCGGGATGAGGGCGGCCATCGGCATCACCGTGATGGAGAACCACTCCAAGACCGTGACGGAAGGAAAGAAAGAATTCATCCGCGAATGGCAGGATCCGACGGGCGGACGCATCCGCCTCGTGATGGCTCCACACGCCATATATACCGTCGGCGAGCGAAAGCTGCGCGACTGCGCGGCCTTTGCCCGCGAGCATGGGATGCTCCTCCACATCCACCTGTCAGAGACGGTGAAGGAGGTGGAGGACTGCCTGCTGGAGCATGGCACCACGCCGGTGCGATACCTCGACCGCATAGGCTTTCTCGGCCCGGACGTCATCGCAGCGCACTGCGTGCATGTCGATGACGAAGAAGCCGCGATCCTCGCGGAACGCGGCGTGACTATCTCGCACAACCCCTGCTCCAACATGAAGCTCGGCTCAGGTGTATTCCCCTACCGCAGGATGATGCAGGCGGGCTGCCGCGTTACCCTTGGCACCGACGGAGCCTCCTCCGGCAACAACCTCGACCTGCGCGAGGCCATGAAGTTCGCCGCGCTTCTGGCCAAGGCCGGCGGTGACCCGGAGCTGCTGCCCGCGGAAGAAGTCTTCCGCTGGGCCACGCGCTCCGGTGCCGAGGCCTTCGGCATCGACGCCGGCGCCATCGCCGAAGGCAAGCTCGCCGACTGCCTGCTGATCGACCTGTCGGACATCCGCATGCAGCCGTGCCATCACCTCGTGTCCAACTTCGTCTACTCCGCCGACAGCCGCTGCATCAGTCACGTCCTCTGCGACGGCCGCATAATCCTTTGAACAAATACGGCGTTTTTGTTCAAAAAACGGCAAAGAATGTTTGAAAATGAACAAAACAGGCCGTTTTGTTCACAAAAAGACAAAAAACGACAACAGGGTCCGGATTTCCGAACCCTGTTGTCGAGAAGAGGCGACTCGAACGCCCGACCCCTACGTCCCGAACGTAGTGCGCTACCAACTGCGCTACTTCTCGAGAGTCAAAAACTATGAAAGCTTGTTAATGTAGACCTGAA
>ONNK01000099.1 GCA_900319185.1 uncultured Bacteroidales bacterium | reverse complement strand
GCCGTCGAAATTGCCGGCCAGGTCAGTCTCGGACTCCTCCAGCTCTGCCGGAGGCATATACACGGAATGCGGATCAAGCCCGGAGAGCGCCGCAGAAATGGCGGCATCCGTAACCTTCTTGCGATCGACCGTATCCACATACATCTCGTCGACTTTCTCAAGGACGAGATTGAGCTTACGCCAGTCTTCGTATCTGGTTCTCAGGCGACGGTTGTTCTCCGTCACCTTCTGGATGGTAAGGACGAGCAAGGCCCCGAGTACCACGCCCAGTACGGCCACCCATACCGAGGATATTCTCTTCTCAGACATCGTCAATCCACTTTTTCAACTTCGATCCCGGCCTGGCGGAGCAGGTCTATGCCGTCGGTGAGACGGTACTCGTCCCTGTAGACGACGCGCTTGATGCCCGACTGGATGATGAGCTTGGAACACTCCATGCAGGGCGAGGCCGTCACATAGAGGGTGGCTCCGGCACTGCTGTTGCCGGACTTAGCCACCTTGGTGATGGCATTGGCCTCGGCATGGAGGACATAGGGCTTGGTCACCCCGTTCTCATCCTCGCATATATTCTCGAAGCCCGAGGGAGTACCGTTGTACCCGTCGGAGATGATCATCCTGTCCTTGACGAGCAGCGCACCGACCTGGCGGCGCTTGCAATAGGAGTTCTTGGCCCATACCGAGGCCATCTCCAAATAGCTGTGGTCGAACTTTTCCATGTTTAACTTCTCTGATAAAGGTAACGCTTGATGCTCTTCTTGGGAGTACGCTCAAAGTCTTCAGGCATGAACTCTATCTTGCGTATCTTGGCGTAGTTGGGTATCTCCTTGTTGATCTCCGGGAGAGCGTCCTGCAGGCGTTTCTCGAGCTCAAGCCTGGTCATTCCGTCAAGGTCTGCCTGGTGGTAGTCGGGATAGATGAGGGCGGTAAGTCCACCGTCCTCCTCGACCACGAGCGAGTCGACCACGTAGGAGATGTTGTTGATGACCGCTTCCAGCTCCTCTGGATAGATATTCTGGCCATTTGCGCTGAGTATCATGCACTTGGAGCGGCCGCGCAGGAACAGGTATCCGTCCTCGTCGATCACTCCCATGTCGCCGGTACGGAACCAGCCGTCCTCCGTGAACGCCTCGCGAGTCGCTTTCTCGTTCTTGAAGTAACCGAGGAAAACGTTGTCGCCCTTGATCTGGATCTCGCCGGGAATCGTACGCTCATCATCGGAATCGATGCGGATCTGGCAGCCGGCGATCGGCTTGCCGCAGGAGTAGAGCTTGCTCTTGTACCACTTGGCGTAGGTGATGATAGGAGCGCATTCCGTCATGCCGTATCCGACGGTCAGGGGGAAATTGATGCGCTTCATGAATCGCTCCACCTCGGGGTTGAAGGCGGCGCCGCCGAGGATAACCTCCTCGAAGCGCCCGCCGAACGCCTCTATGAGGCCGTTGCGTATCTTCTTGAGTATGAACTGATTCACAAGAGGTATCTTGAGGAAGGTATTGTTCCTGTCCACTATGGGCTTGAGCTGCGACTTGTATACCTTCTCCATGATGAGCGGAACGGCGATGATGACGTCCGGACGGATCTCCTGGAAAGCATTCATGATGACCTTGGGGCTGGGGACACGCGTCAGGAAATGGACGTGCGCACCTATTGTCATCTCGAAAAGGAACTCGAACATCATACCGTACATATGGGCCGTTGGCAGCATCGAGACCATCTCTGAGTCGGCGGTCATCTGGGGCTCGGCATCCTCCCTGGCGAAACGGATGTTGGCATACAGGGCGCGATAAGGGATCATGACTCCCTTGGAGAAGCCGGAAGTGCCGGAAGTGTAGTTGATGACGGCGAGCTCCTCCGGTGAGTCCTCATAATAAGAGATGTCATCAGGCGTGAATCCATTGGGATAAAGGGCCGCAAAGGTCTCCGGGAGGTTGTCACGGATATCCTGCAGGTTCTCGGCACGCGAGTAAAGGTATTTAAGGGTATTCATCTGTACGATGACGTACAGTCCGGGCATCTCGGCCTCGGAGAGGCTTTCCCAGAGTACTTCGTCCACGAAGAAGACCTTAGCCTCCGAGTGGTTGACCAGATAGTGTATGTTGCCGGGCTTGAACTCGTGCAGGATGGGGACGGGCACCGCGCCGTACGTAAGGGCTGCGAGGAAGCAAACACCCCAGTTGGCCTGGTTACGGGAGCAGATGGCGACCTTGTCGCCCTTCTGGAGTCCGCATTTCTCGAAAGTGATATGCAAGTGCTTGATACGCTTGGCCACGGTCTCGTAAGTCAGGGTGACACCGTGGTAGTTGGAGAGCGCAGGGCGGTCCCAATTCTTCTTGAAGCTTTCCTCAAGGAGCTTGTTTACTGATTTGAATTCCATCTTTAAAGCTTGATGTTTCTGATTTTGCCGTCGTTGCAGGTCACCTTGAGGGACTTGCCGTCAACCTCGAGTTCGCTGTCGCGACGGATGGACTTGGCTCCCTCCTGCCGGTAGACGGGGTCCCCACCGTCGAAAGGGAAGACCTGCGTCTGTACCGCAGTGCGGACGGCCCAGTATCTGACGCCGTCCACGGTGATGAGCTCAGGGAGCGATATGATTTTCTCGTCAGACGTGATACCCTTCCATCCGTCGGGTTTCACGCCGTGAAGATTGTACATTCCGATGGTATTGTCCGTATGGAGGACCATTGCTGTATAGCCTTTCGCCCCGGTGAAATCATATGCGGCGGGGCCAAGGAGGACATCCTTGCCAAGCTCGACCGGGAATCCGGAGACAAAACGTCCGAGGCGGTCCAGCAGCCACAGCTGCGATCCGGACGCGAACAGGAACTGTATCTTGCCGTTGTTGTAGTAGTCGATGCTCTCCACCTTTCCGCAGAGCGGTCCGTTGAACGGGACGCTCCAGATGCCTTTACCGTCCTTTTCCTTGAAACTCAGGTAGTAATTGGACTGCTGGTCCAGGAGGTTGGTGCCTCCTGTTCCGGAATTCTGGACCTCGAAAGGTCCCGCCGGGACGACGATCGCGGCATCAGAGACAACGGCTGGAGTGCTGGTGCGGTTGATGAACGGTACCCGGACCACATCGAACTGGAAACTGTCGCCGTTGCAGATAATGAAGCAAGGCTCGAATGCAGCGCCGTCCAGAGTGGAGCTAACGGCAGAGAGCATCGCCGGTGTGAACAGGTCTTCGCCCTTCGCAGCTCCGGCGGAGAAATAACCGACCATGGAGCAGTCCCTACCGAGCGCCGCCGGAGCGGACGCGGTATCGTTCAACAAGGCTTGCAGCACGTCACCGGAGGCGTAACGCTCAACATAGTCTGACACCGCAGAGCGGCTGCCGCTTACGATCCACTCATCCGTAAAGGCGAAGCTGCTCTCGTCTGCAAGCGAGAAAAAGCCGCCGAACAGCGTCGAGGCGAAGCCGCCGAAGGCGTAAGGCTGCGCGGACATGACGTAATCCTTCTCGTTCGATATTTCCAATCCCTTGAATATCAAGGAATAATCCTTCCTGCCAACACGAACGAACAGGGCCTCGAAGGTATCATCCTTGGAGCGCCACTGCGCCTTGGCCACTTCCTTGACTGCCAAGGCCTTGGCCCAGTCGTTGGGATTGCGGCCGGCAGAACGACCAAGGCTTGATATCGCAGACTCGTTAGGCCCAAGCTTGGAGCATGCATCAAGATACTTCCTGTAAGCTTCCAGATAATCGGCCTGGTCTGCCATGGGTATGGATACTGCGAAGACTGTCCCAGAAGGGACGGCCTTTGTAAAGCCTGGAGTCTCCGTCCGCGCAGAAGCGAAGACACCCGCGAAGGTATCGGCGATGCGGCCGGATGAAAGGTATCCCCTGGCGGAAAAAGCCTCCTCGTCCAAGGAGGTCAGGGACATGACAGTCCATGATGCCACTGTCTTGAAGAAGTCGGCATGACGGTATACCGGACGCTGGAAGAAGCCCTGCAGGAGTCTCGAAGAATAGGCATTGGAAAGGAACAGGACGTTCTTGCCCTCGGTCCCCCGAAGGCAGTTGACGAACTCCTTGTTCGCCTGTATGGACAGGCCCTCGTCCTGATGGCGGAGCGACGAATTGACAAGCGTCTCGGAGGCAGATACGAGCAGCATATTGACCCCGTCAGTGCTGTAGAAAGCGTTTGAAAGGCCGCAGTCATCCGCAAGGTTGCGGACGTGCTGGACCATGTCAGTGGAGTCAGATACGGCAGCAGGCATGCCAAGGAGCAGGAGCGGAGCGAGGGAGCCGCTGTAGTGCAGCGAGAGAGCCATGGGCTCCGAGCGCAGTGCGGCGAGCCTGCCGCCCTCAACCGCTTCGCCCAGCCTCCTGACAAAAGTGGCGCAGGAGTCTTTCTTGCCGTCCTTGACCAACGCGGAGAAGGCCTTGGTCCCGTCGTTGAGCAGGGCGGCACAATCCCGCGTATCGTCCATGCATAGGATGGCTATGGCGTCAGAAGGAACGGCGCGCAGCAGCGGGAACTGGACGTTGACATTGACCTTGCCGGCAGCAGGGGAAGTCCTTTTCCCCGTATCTCCTTTATAGAGATAAATGACCCCGGCCGCTATCCCGAGCAGGAAGATGGCCGCTACGACGATGAGGGTGATCAAGGTTTTCTTGTTCATTGCTGCGCACTTTGATGCATATTAAAAACAAATTTAACAATTATCGGCTTTATTTCCAAAACTCCTTCTTCCTCCAGAAACGAATAAGCCCGGCACGTTGTGCCGGGCTTATTCGTAGTCCCAACAGGAATCGAACCTGTATTTAAGGTTTAGGAAACCTTCGTTCTATCCGTTGAACTATGGGACCATCAATCGAAGAGGACGATTACTCGGCGCTCTTCTCAATGATCTGACGACCTCTGTAGTAGCCGCACTCAGGGCATACTCTGTGGTACATGACGGTCGCACCGCAGTTGGGGCAGGTGGCGAGGGTCGGTACAGGAGCGAGATCGTGGGTCCTTCTCTTGTCTCTTCTCTGCTTGGAGAGTTTGTGTTTCGGATGTGCCATATTAAACTATCTTTAAAATTTTATTTTTCACCAAATAAATCCTTCAGCGCGGCGAACGGGCTCTCGACAGGGATGTCGGACTCTTCCTCGTCACCATTGTCTTCAGAATTCAGGTACTTGACCGTCTCCGGGTCACACTCCCCTTCGGGGTGTACCCTGGAGAGCGGGAGCGAGGTGCAGACATAGTCGTAGACGATCTGGCTCAGATCCATGTCGGCATCGGTCTCGGGCAAGAGGATAATCTCCCTTCCGCCCTCGTCCGCAGAGGACTCACCCTCAGGGACTTCACCGAACTTCACGCTGAAACCCTGGTGTACGGACACCGGAAGGCTCAGCTCTCCGAGACAGCGGTCGCATGCGACGACCACGGTGCCCCTGATACCGAGATCCACCCAGGTGAAGCGTCCGGACTTTTCAGCCTCGACGTCGACAACCAAGTCAGCATCAAGTATCTCCGAATTCTCAAAACCGCTAAAGAACTGTCCTTCAGCATGCCAGCGGAAGTGCGTCCCTCCGGGCGCCAAACCGCTTAACGGTACAATAAAGGGTTGCAAAGTTAGTAAAAAATTTCCTATTAACAATCTTCTTCGCCGCTTTTTCTTTTACGCTCCAAAGGATCGAGCAAAATTTTGCGGATGCGCATGAAATGCGGCGTCACTTCCACCAATTCATCGTCCTGGATGTACTCCAGGGCCTCCTCGAGGGAGAACTTGATGGCGGGAGGCAGGACCACTTTCTCGTCACTTCCGGCAGCGCGGACGTTGGTGAGCTTCTTGGTCTTGCAGATATTGATGTTGAGGTCGCGCTCGCGGGTGTGCTCTCCGAGCACCTGGCCGCCGTAGATCTCCTCGCCAGGCTCGACGAAGAAACGGCCGCGGTCGAGGAGTTTGTTCATCGAATACGCGACTGCCTCGCCGGTCTCGAGTGAGACGAGCGAGCCATTGTTGCGGTGCTCAAGCTCGCCCTTGAAGGGCTGGTATTCCTTGAAGCGGTGGGCGACGATGGCCTCGCCCTGAGTGGCGGTGAGCATGTTGCTCCTGAGGCCCATCAGGCCGCGGGTAGGGATCTCGAACTCGAGCAGGGTGCGGTCCCCGCGCGGCTCCATGCGCAGCAGGGCGCCCTTGCGGCGGGTGGCGATCTCGATCGCCGCGCCGACGAACGCCTCCGGCACCTCTATGGAGAGGTCCTCGATCGGCTCGCAACGCTGGCCGCCGATGACCTTGTCCAGCACCTTGGGCTGGCCTACCTGAAGCTCGAAGCCCTCGCGGCGCATGGTCTCGATGAGCACCGAGAGGTGCAGCACGCCGCGGCCGTACACGACGAAGGAGTCGGCGGAAAGGCCGGGCTTGACGCGGAGCGCGAGGTTCTTTTCGAGCTCGCGCTCGAGGCGCTCCTTCAGGTGGCGGGAGGTGACATATTTTCCGTCCTTCCCGAAGAAAGGAGAATTGTTGATGGTGAAGAGCATGCTCATCGTCGGCTCGTCGATGGCGATAGGCGGCAGGGCCTCGGGATTGTCGTAGTCGGCGATGGTATCGCCAATCTCGAATCCGTCGATGCCCACCAGGGCGCAGATGTCGCCGCAACGGGC
>ONNK01000124.1 GCA_900319185.1 uncultured Bacteroidales bacterium | reverse complement strand
GTTCCTGATAAGGAATATCCTTGATACGGTCGATATCCTTTTCACCGCTCCGGATGTCGATCTCAAGGTGCTGTTCGCACCTGAGCACGGCGTCCGCGGCGACGTCTATGCCGGCGGCCGCCTGTCCGACACCGTCGACGAGGTCACGGGCCTCCCGGTCCGTTCGCTCTACGGCAGTACGCGGACGCCTACGCCGGAAATGCTCAAGGGCCTCGACGCCGTGGTCTACGATATCCAGGATGTCGGTACAAGGTCTTACACCTTCATCAGTTCGCTCGGCCTGCTGATGAGGGCCTGCGCGGAGCAGGACGTCGAGGTCGTCGTCCTCGACCGTCCCAACCCGCTCGGCGGGGAGAAGGTCGAGGGTTGTCCCGTCGAGGACGGGTATTTCTCGTTCATCAGCCAGTTCAGCATACCCTATGTCTATGGACTCACGGTGGGAGAGCTGGCGCAACTGATCAACGAGGAAGGACTCAACCGCGGCGAGAAAGGCAATCTTCCCCACAGGAAGTGCCGGCTCACGGTCGTCCCCATGGAGGGGTGGACCCGTGACATGACCTTCATGGATACGGGACTCCCGTGGGTGCTTCCTTCGCCCAATATACCGTATCCCCAGAGCGCACAGGGATACCCTGCCGCCGGGATACTCGGCGAACTGGGCTTCGTCAACATCGGCGTCGGCTACACGCTCCCTTTCGGCTGCTTCGCGGCCGAATGGATCGACGCCGACGAGCTCAAATTCCGGCTCGATTCGTACGACATTCCGGGCGTTTCCTTCCGGACTATCCATTACAAACCCACCTCCGGGGCCGATTCCGGCAAGCTTTTGCACGGAGTCCAGTATTATTTTACAGATTACTCGAAGGCGGAGCTGACGATGGTGCAATTCTTTGTGTTACAAGCACTTCATGAGCTTTATCCAAGCCATAACCCTTTCGCGCGCGATAAAATTTCCACCTTCGACCGCGTTTGTGGTACGGATTGTGCAAGGGTGGCTTTTGAGAAGAGCTTCAAAGCCCAAGACTTCAGGACCGTATGGTTCAAGGATGTCGAAGCTTTCAAGAACCTTTCGAAGAAGTACTACATGTACTGATTGAGTCACTAACCATTAAAAATTTAGAGCCATGAGAACCACATTCAAAATCGCACTTTCCAGCGTCCTGGTTTTCACCCTCGCCGCTGCAGCGCCCGAGCTGAACGCTCAGGCAAGACGTAGCACCACTACGACTTCCACTTCGAGCTCTTCCGATAACAAGTCCACCGCAACCGCCAGCAGAAGCTCTGCTTCTTCCAGCTCCACAGCTTCCAGAAGCACGAACACTGCGACGCGCAGCGCCGGTACCACTGCCAATCGTCAGAGCAATTCCACTGCCGCCCGTCAGGGCAGCACTACCACCAGGAATACCGCAGCCCCTTCGGGCAGCACTTCCACTCAGGTCAACCGCCGCAGCAACACCACCGGTACCACTACCGAGAGCCAGGTGAACCGCAACAACGGCAGCAACGGCAACACCGGTAATACCGGCAGCACCGCTACCCGCCGCAGCAACGGCAACACCAATTCCGGCAGCACTGCCGCAAGGCAGAACAACGGTACCACCCGCTCCGCGGGCAATGCCGCAGCGACTACCACTGAGACTCCTTCCAGAAGGGTGACGACTTCCCGTTCCGCCAACAACGGTACGGCCAATGCTCCCACCACCCAGAACACCACGCCCGTGACCACGGTGCGTTCCAATGCCAAGGCGACGTCCAGCAACGGCCTGACCTCCGCTCCGGAGGCCTCCGCAGCCAAGGCTAACGTCAGCCGCAGCGGAGCAGCCACCAACAACAGGGGCGCCGTTCCCAACGTCAACTACAGCACCGGTCACGATGACCGCGGCGGCATCCGCATGGATGACAACAGGAATCTCAACAGGGTTCCTCCGCGCGAGCGCGACTTCATGACCCATGACAGGCCCGGAGCCTTCTTCGGACACGATCCTCACTACTTCGGATACAGGGTGCACACCCTTCCTCCGAGATACCGCAGGATCTCCCACTGGGGCAGGGACTATTACTACTACAACAATGTCTATTACCTCCGCTATGGCAACTGGTACGTGATCACACGTCCTCCCTTCGGAGTGATGATCGACATCGCACTGCGCGACATGGCCTTCGCTTCCGTGAGGTTCTCGTACTACCACAATGTATATCGCACGTTCGATATCATTGACAGCAACTACAGGACCATCCTGGAGCAGAACCGGGAGATCGCCCGGAACAACGCCCTGCTCGCAAGACAGAATTCGGCGCTCGCGCTGAACTCCAACAGAGCCCTCTCGGCCTATGAGATCGCTTCCGCCCTCGGACTTGTCCAGAGCTTCGCGAACATCAACACCGAGTACTTCTATGAGGACGGCGTCTTCTACGTCGCCACCAAGAAGAACCGCTACGAGGTCATCGTACCTCCTGCAGGAGCTCTGGTCAACGAACTTCCGGATGACTACGACACGATCGTACTCAACGGAGTCGAGTACTACAAGGTCGATGACACCGTCTATCGTCTGGTACTCGTCGACGGCATACCCGCCCTCGAGGTCCTCGGACAGATGTACGGCAACATGGCCAGGAAGTACAACTACTACTATTAGGATATTCCTCCTAGAGGATACTGAAGATACGTTCGAGCGCGGCCTGCGGGCCGCTTGAGAACAGCCTGACATCGGCGGCCTTCGGGTCGCCGATTTTCATTGGCTGTCCGTCGTGGCGTATGAGGCCGCGGTCCTCCATGACGTGGAGCAGGTGACGGGCGGCGGCGGGAGCCGGGTCGATGACGGTGACGCCAGGGCCGGCGATGCGCTCGATGAGCGGCTGTAGGAAGGGGTAGTGCGTGCAGCCGAGTACGATCATGTCGGCCCCGGCGTCCAGCAGCGGCTCCACGCTGCGGCGCACGACCGCCTCGGCCTCCGGACCGTCGAGTGTGCCGGCCTCCACCAGCTCCACGAAACCCTCGCCTGTGCGCTCGACGACGGTGACTCCGTCGGCGAAGCGGTCGCGGGTGTCGTGGTACTTCTCGGCCTTGAGGGTGCCGGCGGTGGCGAGGACGCCCACCACGCCGCTGCGCGTGCGCAGGGCGCCCTGCTTGACTGCCGGCTCCATCCCGATGAACGGGATGGGATACTCGGCGCGCAGGGCGGCGATGGCCGCCGCCGTGGCGGTATTGCAGGCGACAACGATGACGTCACAGCCTTGTCCCAGAAGGAAATCGGTGATCTTGCGGGCCCTGTCGATGACGTATTCGCGGCTTTTCTCGCCGTAAGGGCAGTGCGCGTTGTCGGAATAATAGACATATTTCTCCTCGGGGAGGACCTTGACGATCTCCCTGTAGACGGACAGTCCGCCCGCTCCCGAGTCAAAAATACCGATCATACCATACAAAAATACGCATTTTTTCAGTAAATTTGAAGGATTGAAAATAAAACGAACATCGTATGTCATTGTACATTCCCGCAGGCTACCGCAACATCCTAGGCAGCGTTGAAAACACAGAGAAAGCCATCAAGGCCGTCAAGAACATGTTCCAGGACAACCTCTCCGCCCAGCTCGCGCTCCTGCGCGTCACGGCGCCGATGGTCGTCATGACCGGAACGGGCATCAACGACGACCTAAACGGCGTCGAGCGCCCGGTCCGTTTCCCCGTCAAGGACATGGGCGAGCGCCAGGCCGAAGTCGTGCATTCGCTCGCTAAATGGAAGAGGCTCAAGCTTGCAGAGCTCGGCATCGCCCCCGGCCGAGGCATCTATACCGACATGAACGCCCTCCGTCCAGACGAGGAGCTTGACAATATCCACTCCATTTACGTGGACCAGTGGGACTGGGAGCGCGTCATCCGCCCCGAGGACCGCAACCTCGACTTCCTCAAGAAGATGGTACGACGCATTTACGAGGCCATCAAGGTCACGGAGAACAAGCTCTACGTGGAGTTCCCCCAGATCATCCCATCGCTTCCCGAGGAGATATATTTCATCCATTCGGAGGAGCTTCTCCAGATGTATCCCGGCCTGACCCCTAAGGAAAGGGAGAATGAGATCGTCCGCAGGTACGGTGCCGTGTTCATCATCGGCATCGGCGGCGAACTGTCCGACGGCTCCGTCCATGACGGACGCGCCGCGGACTACGACGACTGGAGTACTCCCAACTCCGACGGCTTCAATGGCCTTAACGGTGACATACTGCTCTGGAATCCCATCCTCGAGAGTGCCTTCGAGGTCTCCAGCATGGGCATCCGCGTGAGCCCCGAGTCGCTGGAGCGCCAGCTCGCCATCCGCGGCCAGGAGTGGAAGAAGGACCTCTTCTTCCACAAGAAGTTGCTCGCCGGCATGCTGCCAGCATGCATCGGCGGCGGCATCGGCCAGTCCCGCCTCTGCATGTACCTGCTCCGCAAGGCCCACATCGGCGAGATCCAGTCCAGCCTCTGGCCGGACGACATGCGTATCGCCTGCGCCGCAGCCGGCATCGAGCTGGTATAGACCGGGTAATTTTCGTATATTTGTAAGTTACAAGTTTCTGTATGACGACGACAGACCAGATAAAGGAGTTGAAGGACAGGCTGGAGACGCTTGACCAGTGCCTCAACATGGCCGGCAGGCGCGCGGAAGTGGCAAGGCAGACGGAGAAGACCCTTGCCCCCGACTTTTGGAACGATCCCAAGGCGGCGGAAGCCTTTCTGAAAAAACTCTCGGGCACCAAGTCCTGGGTCAGCGATTTCGACAAGGCGGCCGGGGCCATCGACGATCTGGACGTCCTGTATGAATTCGCCCGGGACAGTGTCGGCGCGCAGGAGGAGGAGTCCATGGAAACCGAAGAGACGCGGGAGTTGGACGTGGCCTACCAGATGGCCGTCGAAGCGGTCGAGGCGCTGGAACTGCGCAACATGCTCGGGAACGAGGGGGACAACCTCGGTGCGGTACTGACCATCAATTCCGGCGCCGGCGGCACCGAAGCCAACGACTGGAGCGCCATGCTGATGCGTATGTACATGCGCTGGGGCGAGCGCAATGGGTATAAGATGACCGTGACCGAGGAGATCGAAGGCGACGAGACCGGCATCAAGTCCTGCACCATCCAGTACGAAGGCGACTACGCCTACGGCTACCTCAAGGCCGAGTCCGGCGTGCACCGCCTCGTGCGCATCTCCCCCTTCAACGCCCAGGGCAAGCGCCAGACCACCTTC
>ONNK01000044.1:15168-23005 GCA_900319185.1 uncultured Bacteroidales bacterium | reverse complement strand
AAAGCCGTTGAAGAGCTTGCCGGCGATCCTGAAGAAAGACTTTCAAATGCAGTTATCAAAGGACTGTCAGCCAATCTGAAAGAGGATGCACTTAAATGTCTCGAGAAGCTTGGCAGTGCAGTCGCTGTTATAGAGGGCCCTTTGATGGCTGGTATGGAGAAAGTCGGTGAACTTTTCGGAGACGGAAGGATGTTCCTGCCGCAGGTCGTCAAGTCCGCCAGGGTCATGCGCGACGCCGTGTCCGTCCTTGAGCCGTACATGGGTTCGGAAGAGGCCGCCGGAGACAAACCGAAGTTCCTGATAGCCACCGTCCAGGGAGATGTCCATGACATCGGCAAGAACATCACTGCCATAGTACTGACCTGCAGCGGTTTCGACGTTACCGACCTCGGTGTGATGGTGCCTTGCGACACCCTGTTGGAAAAGGCTGCTGAGATAGGTGCCGATATCATCGGTGTCAGCGGACTCATCACCCCTTCCCTGCACAGGATGGAAGAGATATGCCAGGAGATGTCTTCGAGAGGCATGACCACTCCCCTTTTCGTCGGCGGAGCCGCCGCTTCGGCCATCCACACGGCCGTCAAACTTGCTCCGCTGTACCCGAATGTATACTACGGCTCAGACGCTTCTGCGTCGGCCGTCATGGCCAAGAGGTACATGCAGGACCCGGCCGCCTTTGCAGCCACGGAGCATGCGCAGCAGGCCCGCCTGGCTGCCCTGCGCACACCCGCAGGTTCCGCCCAGAACCCCGATAACCTGCGGGAAATGCCCGCAGGTTATTTGCCGGGAAAGCCGTTCTCGGACATTCCGCTGACGAAGCTGGGCTGGAAAGAACTGAAGGGCTGTTTCGACTGGAGGATGTTCTTCGGCGTCTGCGGGCTAAAATGCAGGGGCGAGGATGGCTGCGCCGAATCCGCCGAGCTCGAGCATGAGGCGCTCGGCATCCTGTCGGCGGAGAAGCCTGAGGCCGTGGTTACGGCCCGCTTCTTCGACTGCTGCCGCAGGGGCGACGACATCGTCGCAACGGACGGCAGTCTGATACTGCCGATGCTCCGGGACGGCGCATCGCTCGCCGACTTCTTCCCCGAGGAAGGAAGCGCCCAGCTGGGCCTGTTCGCCGTCAGGGTCGACTGCCCGGACGACGGATCCTTCGTGGGACATGCCCTGCGCGTAACACTTGCAGAAGCCGCTTCAGAATACCTTGGACGGAATTGGGAAGGCCTTTTGCCTGAAGGGTTCAAGCTTATCCGTCCCGGCATCGGATATGCCTGCTGCCCGGACCATAGCCTCAAGCGTGACGTGCTCGCAGCACTGCCCGGAATTGGCATAACACTGACCGACTCATGCGCCATGATCCCTGAGGCCAGCATCTGCGGCCTCATCATCGCGCACAAGGATGCCGCGTACAACAATATCCGCCGCGTCAGTGCTGACAAGCTGGATGCCTATGCATGCCGCAGGGGCTTCTCCGACGAAGAAAAGCGCCTGTTCCTGAGCCATCTTCTGCAATAGTATTTGCTATTTTTAAAATAATTTCATATCTTCACACCCAATAAACGGGTTAGTAGTATATGAACGTCCTTAAATTCGGTGGCACTTCCGTCGGTTCTGCGGAGTCCATCCTCAATGTCAAACAGATCGTATCTTCGCGTCAGGAAAGCGTCATAGTGGTCGTATCCGCCCTAGGCGGCGTCACCGACCTGCTTCTCGCGACATCGGCCCAGGCCGAGCGCGGGGACAAGGATTTCCGCTCCTCTTACGAGAACATCCGCAAACGCCATATCGGCCTCATTGAGACCATATTTGAGCCTTCCGACACAAAGACCAGGCTCCTGGAGGCCGTTGAGGTTGAGCATGAGCGCCTGCGTGCGCTGTACGAGGGGGTTTACACGCTCCGCGTGCTGCCCGCCAAGACCTCATGCCAGATCGTGAGCTTCGGCGAGAGAATCTCCGCGATGATCGTGAGTGCGCTCCTCCCGGGATCCTTCCTTTACGATTCTCTGGAGTTCATCAAGTCCACCGTGATCGAGGGCAAGAACGTCCTCGACTCCGAGGTCACCGAGGAGCTCGTCCGCAAGAAATTCTCCGGCATCGAAGGACGCAACGAGATAGCCGTCGTCCCCGGATTCATATCTACCGACTCCCGTACAGGCGAGATTACCAACCTCGGCCGTGGCGGCTCCGATTACACCGCCAGTGTCATCGCAGCCGCGCTGAACGCAGACTGCCTCGAGATATGGACGGACGTGGACGGCTTCATGACCGCCGACCCGCGTGTGATCAAGACCTCCTACGTGATCGATGAGCTCAGTTTCTCGGACGCCATGGAGCTCTGTAACTTTGGCGCCAAGGTCATCTATCCTCCTGCAATCTATCCCGTATCAGCAAAGGACATCCCCGTCCTCGTCAAGAACACTTTCAACCCTTCCGCCAAGGGCACTGTCATACGCCAGCACAGCCATCCAGGCGCGCGTACCGTCACGGGTATCTCGTCCATCGACGATACCTGCCTCATCACCGTCGCCGGTACCTCCATGGCCGGTATCATCGGTGTCAACAGCCGCATCTTCAAGGTCCTGGCAGACAATTTCATAAGCGTGTTCCTCGTGAGCCAGTCGTCGTCCGAGACCCATATCTCACTCGGCGTCTCCGCCGCCCAGGCCGACAAGGCCTGCGAATTGCTTGACAATGAGTTCGCCCACGAGATCGCCGAGGGCTCGATGGCTCCGGTCCAGGTCATGAAAGACCTGGCCACCGTCGCCATCGTCGGCGAGAACATGAAGAACAACGCCGGTATCGCCGGAAAGCTCTTCAGCGTCCTCGGCCGCAACGGCATCAGCATCATCGCCTGCGCCCAGGGCACGGAGGAGCACAACATCTCCTTCGTCGTGAACCGCAGGTTCCTCCGCAAGTCGCTGAACGTCATCCATGACAGTTTCTTCCTCTCCGAATACCAGGAGCTCAATGTATTCATCTGCGGCATCGGTACGGTGGGCGGCAACCTCATCGGCCAGATCGCCTCACAGAGGGAGAAGCTCATGAAGGAAAACAACCTCAAGATCAACGTCGTGGGCATCGCCCGCAGCACCAAGGGCATATTCGACCGCGAAGGCATCGACCTTACGGATTACAAGGAGAAGCTTGAAAACGGCTTGACCCTCGACCTCGACAGGCTTCGTGACGAAGTCATCGGGATGAACATCTTCAATTCCGTATTCGTCGACTGTACGGCCAGCGCTGAGGTCGCCAGCCTGTACAAGGATTTCTTCGAGCACGGCATCTCGGTCGTTGCTGCCAACAAGGTCGCAGCATCCTCGGCATACGAGAATTATGCGTCCCTCAAGGCGCTTGCCCTCAAGAGGGGCGTCAAGTTCCTCTTCGAGACCAACGTAGGAGCCGGACTTCCCATCATCAATACGATTAACGCACTCCGCAACAGCGGAGACAAAATCCTTAAGATAGAGGCAGTTCTGAGTGGTACCTTGAACTTCATCTTCAACACCCTGTCGGAGACTGTCCCCTTCAGCGAGACGGTCAGGATGGCCAAGGAGCAGGGCTTCTCGGAGCCCGATCCGCGCATCGACCTTTCCGGCAAGGACGTCATCCGCAAGCTTGTCATCCTTGCCCGCGAAGCGGGATACAAGGTCGACCAGGAGGACGTCGTCGCAGAGAACCTCATCCCTGAGGATTACTTCCGCTGCAGCCTCGAAGAGTTCTGGAAGAGACTTCCCGAACTTGATGCGGATTTCGAGGAGCGCCGCCGCAAGCTTGCTGCCGAGAACAAGCACTGGCGCGTCGTCGCCCGCATGGAGGATGGCAAGTATACGGTTTCGCTCAAGGAGTTCGGCCAGCGTTCGTCCTTGTACGAGCTCGAGGGTTCCAACAACATCATCCTGCTCACCACCGAGAGGTATAACAAGCATCCTATGCTCATCCAGGGTTATGGCGCGGGCGCAAGCGTCACCGCCGCCGGTGTTTTCGCTGACATCATGAGCATCGCAAACGTATAGGACTATGAAGAAAGTCAGAGTATTCGCCCCGGCATCCATCGCCAATCTCGGATGCGGTTTCGATATCATGGGCCTCGCGCTTGACGAGGTTGGAGACATCCTCGAGATGACTGCTTCGGAAGGTGACGGCATCACCATCACCAACCAGACCGACGTCCCCCTCCCCGATGACATCGAGGACAACGTCATCACTCCGGTCATCCGCAAGTTCCTGGAAATGACCGGACAGAAGGCACAGATCGACGTTACGGTTTGCCAGAAGATCTATCCCGGCTCGGGTATAGGCTCCAGCGCGGCATCAAGTGCCGCTGCCGCCTACGGCATGAACGAACTTTTCGACTGTCCCCTCTCGGACGAGGACATGGTGATATGCGCCATGGAGGGCGAGAACCTCGCCAGCGGCGGCTATCACGCCGACAATGCCGCCCCGGCCCTGCTCGGCGGCATCATCCTTATCCGAGGTTACGAACCCCTCGATATTATCCAACTCCCCATTCCCGGCAATTTCTATTGCGCCGTCGTGCATCCCAAGATCATGGTCTCCACAAAGGAAGCGCGCAGCATCCTGCCTAAGGCCGTGCCCATGCACAACGCCATCAGCCAGTGGGGCAATGTCGGCGGCCTCGTCGCCGGCCTGTATTCGGGAAATATCGGCCTTGTAGGCCGCGCTATGCGCGACGCCGTGGCCGAGCCTTACCGCAAGCAGTTCATCCCCGGATTCGACGAGCTTCGCGAGAAGATCCTCGCTTCCGGCTCCATGGCCATGAACATTTCCGGTTCGGGTCCTTCAGTATTCTCGCTCTCGGACAAGCGCGAGACTGCGCACAAGGCCGGCGAGATCATGAAGGAGCACTTCGGCTCCCGCGGCATCAAGTGCGAGGTATACGTGGTGAAAGTCACCAACAAGGGAGCAAAACTTCTGGCACAATGATGTACTACAGCACAAACGGCAAGGCCCCGCTCGCGACCTTGGAGAAGGCCGTCGTCAAGGGCCTGGCGGAGGACCGCGGGCTTTATATGCCCGAGAGCATCCGGCCCTTGCCGGGCATCTTCTTCGAGAATATTGGAGAGATGGATTTCCGCGAAGTGGCGTGCGCGGCGGCTTACGCCTTCTTCGGCGAGGATGTCGACCGTGACGTCCTGCACGACATCGTTTACGATACACTGTCTTTCGACTGTCCCGTGGCGAAGGTCGACGACGATATCTATGCCCTGGAGCTTTTCCACGGTCCCACGCTCGCCTTCAAGGACGTCGGGGCACGCTTCATGGCCCGGCTGCTGAGTTATTTCAGTTCCGGGGAGCAACTCAATGTGCTGGTTGCCACTTCAGGTGACACGGGCAGCGCCGTCGCCAACGGTTTCCTGGACGTGGAAGGCATACACGTCTATGTGCTGTATCCCAAGGGAAAGGTCAGCCCCATCCAGGAGTGTCAGTTTACCACCCTGGGTCGCAATATCACTGCGCTTGAGATAGACGGAGTGTTCGACGACTGCCAGGCCCTGGTCAAGAACGCCTTCATGGATGATGAACTGAACGCCGCCATGCGCCTGACGTCCGCTAACAGCATCAATGTCGCGCGTTTCCTGCCCCAGGCTTTCTATTACTTCTGGGGTTATGCACAGATGAAGAAACTAGACCTTGCGGACCAGCTTGTCGTCTGTACGCCTTCCGGCAATTTCGGCAACATCTGCGCGGGTCTTTTCGCCAAGCGCATGGGACTGCCTGTCAAGCGTTTCATTGCTGCCAACAACGCCAACTGCGTGTTCTTCGACTATCTACGCACGGGAGTCTACGATCCCCGTCCTTCCATCCAGACCATAGCCAACGCCATGGATGTAGGCGATCCGAGCAATTTCGCCCGTATCCTGGACCTTTACGGTCATGACCACGCGGCCATCTGCTCCGACATATCCGGGGCTACGTATTCCGATGAACAGATCGGAGAGACGATCCGCGAGGTATTCGACCGTACCGGCTATCTCTGCGATCCGCACGGAGCATGCGGCTACCGTGCCCTGTCCGAGGGCCTCGCCCCCGGCGAGACCGGGCTTTTCTGCGAGACCGCGCATCCGGCGAAGTTCAAGGACACCGTGGACGCCATCACCGGCTCGTCTGTTGAGATCCCGGCACGCTTGCGAGCATTCATGGAAGGTCGCGTAGAGCGGACTCCCCTTCCGAAGGATTATGCATCCTTCAAGGAATACCTGATGGCGCGATAAGGCTCCATTTTCCTCATTTTTTGATAGCATTTTCGGTAATTATGCCTATCTTTGGGAAAAGCATAATTACTAACATTATTATCGCTATGAGGAAATCATTGATTCTTTTGAGCGCCATCTTCATGGTGGCCAACCTCGGCTTCGCACAGAATACCGAGATCAAGGAGGACTTCGTTCCTTCCGAGCTAAACCAGCCTGGTCAGCAGTATCCTATGGTCAATTCGCAGGGCTATGCCCGCTTCCGTATCGAAGCTCCTGATGCACAGTCCGTTCGCGTCAGCCTCGGCCTCGGTGGCTCCGGCGGTACCGTCCTGGCCAAGGGCGAGGACGGCGCATGGTGGGGGACCACCTCAGGTCCTATGGACGAGGGCTTCCACTACTATCACATCTTCATCGACGGTGGTACTTTCAACGACCCCGGCACTGAGAATTTCTACGGCTCCACCCGTCAGGAGAGCGGTATCGAGATCCCTGCACACGACCGCGCATTCTATGAGGAGCGCAACATCCCTCACGGAAACGTCCAGCAGGTCCTCTTCTGGTCCAAGAGCACCAACATGCTCAAGAAGGCCTTCGTCTACACCCCTCCGACCTACGGCAAGGACAACAAGCGTTATCCCGTCCTCTACCTGCAGCATGGCTGGGGTGAGAACGAGTATGCCTGGTGGAACCAGGGCCACGCCAACCTCATCATGGACAACCTCATCTCCGAGGGCAAGGTCGAGCCTTTCATCATCGTCATGACTTACGGTATGACCAATGAAGGCTTCCGTCCCGGCGCTATGCCGGCCGGTCCCAGGCCTGCTGGCCCCGGTGCAGGTGCACCTGGACAGCGTCCTCAGGGCGCCCCTGCTGCAGCTCCCGGCCAGCGTCCCGCTGGTGCTCCTGCTGCCGCCCCTGGCGGACAGCGTCCTCAGGGTGCTCCCGCGGGTGGCCAGCGTCCCGGCGGACAGCGTCCTGCCGGTGGCATGGGCATGATGATGAACAACGGCTTTGAGACCGTTCTCGTCGAGGAGCTCATCCCTTACATCGATGCCAACTTCAACACCATCGCCGACAAGGATCACCGTGCAATGGCCGGTCTGTCCATGGGTGGCATGGAGACTCACAGCATCACTCTCGCCCGTCCCGAGGTATTCGGCTACTACGGCCTCCTCTCCGGCGGCACCTACTCCCCTGAGGAGGTTGCCAATACCGGCGTGAAGTTCGTCTTCATGGGCTGCGGCAGCAAGGAGAATCCCGACGGCGTCACCAAGGCCGCCAATGACCTCAAGGCCGCCGGCTACAACGCCATGTCCTATGTCTCCGAGGGTACCGCACACGAGTTCCTCACCTGGAGAAGGTGTCTCTACCAGATGGCTCAGAAGCTCTTCAAATAGGGATTTCTAGACAGAGATTATTCTTTGGAAGGGAGACGTGATGATGAATCACGTCTCTTTTTCCATTTATCGAGGGCAAGCTGCTGCATGTCTCGGACCGTGTCGTACTCATCCACGATCTCGCTGCCCAGGAGCGTCTCGATGACATCCTCGAGGGTGAGGATGCCCTGGAAACTGCCGTACTCATTGATGACGACGGATATCTGCTCGTCCTTGCGGAGCATCTCG
>ONNK01000044.1:0-15133 GCA_900319185.1 uncultured Bacteroidales bacterium | reverse complement strand
CTCGTCGAGCGGAGTGTCCTCGTTGAAACTGGCGATCTCGCGCTTGATCTCGCCAAGTGTCACGTCGTATTTGTCCTCCGCCATGAGCTGGAGAGCCTCCATGCGGAGGATGTAGCCGGTGATATACTCGTCATTGTCGGCGAAGACAGGGATGCGGCTGTGGTGCAGGTAGCGCTTGTCGCGGTAGAAAGTCTTGATGGTCATCCTCTCCGGAGCTATATGCGCAACCACGCGCGGAGTCATGACATCGGCGGCGGTGACATCATCCATGTTGATGAGGTTCTGGATGATGGCGTTCTCATCCTCCTCCAGGTCTCCCTCCTCCTCAGCGACGTTGGCCATGGCGCTCACTTCGTCACGGGAGACGGTGGTATCGGAGCTGTCCTTGGGGGTGATGTGCTTCTGGAGCCATTCGATGCATACCACGATGGGATACATGATGAAGATGAGGAAGCTGATGCATGCGGTCGTGAAACCCATGAGTGACTTCCAGCGCGTCGCACCTATGGTCTTGGGGATGATCTCCGAGAAAACGAGGATGAGTATGGTGACGATGACGCTGACGAGTGCAAACCAGTGCGATCCGAACAGGATGTTGGCCTGCTGGCCGACACCGGCAGCTCCGATGGTATTGGCGATGGTATTGAGGGAAAGGATGGCGGCTATGGGACGCGAAGAGTCCTGCTTGTATACTTTAAACTTGGAAGCAGGTTTGTAGCCTTCTTCCTCACGCATGGTCACATATGAGATCGGCGTGGACATCAGGCTTGCCTCCAATATTGAGCAGAGGAAGGAAATGGCCATCGCGCCGAACAGGAACAACAGTAGTGCTGTCATAAGAATGGTCTGATTCTAAGATGCAAATTTAGCTATATTTCCCGATATATTTTGCTACATTTGTAAGAGTTGAGACAGAAATCATCCTGAACACGATAAACTTATGACCATTAAACTCGGAATCATCGGTGCCGGCTGGATAGCCGACAAGATGGCAGAAACCCTCACCGGACTCAAGAACCCTGAAGTCATCCCCTACGCCATTTCCTCGCGTGATTATGCCAAGGCAAAGGCATTTGCCGACCATTGGGGCTTCCCCAAGGCTTACGGCAGCTATGAGGAAATGCTGGCCGACCCTGAGGTGAACCTCGTATACATAGCCACTCCACATTCACATCATTTCGCCCATGCCAAGCTGGCGATCGAGGCCGGAAAGCCGGTTCTCTGCGAAAAGGCCTTCACGGCCAACGCCCGTGAAGCCAAGGAGTTGATCGCTCTTGCCGAGAGTCGCGGAGTCTTTATCACCGAGGCCATCTGGACACGCTACATGCCCCTTTCCCTCAAGGTCAAGGAGATACTCGACAGCGGCAGGTTCGGCAAGCCGCGCATGCTCTATGCCAGCCTGTGCTATGCCATGGAGCAGAAGGAGCGTATCCTGCGCCCTGACCTCTGCGGAGGCGCACTGCTCGATCTCGGCGTTTACTGCATCAATTTCATGAGGATGTATTTCGGAAGTGATTTTGCCAAGACCGATTCCAGCGTCGTAATGGGAGAGACCGGCGTGGACATGTACGAGACCATCACGGTTCAGTACAAGGACGGCAAGGTCGCCAACCTCATCTCCAGCGCCTACGGGCGTTGCAACCGCGAGGGACTGATCGTCTGCGATGACGCCTATATCGTGGTCGAGAATACCAACTGCCCCGAGGCAGTTAAGATCTACGATGAGAACTACAAGCTCATCGAGGCTTACTATCCTCCGAAAGGACAGGTTACCGGATATGAGCATCAGGTCCTTGCCTGCAAGGACGCTTTGGAAAAGGGACTTCTCGAATCACCGTTCATGCCGCACGCGGAGACCATCTCCGTCATGGAACAGATGGACTCGCTCCGTGCCGGATGGGGCATGAAGTATCCTATGGATTAGTCCTCCCTCGAATAGACGAAATCGTCGAACCAAGCGGTGCCCGCCGCCTTCACGGCTTCAGACTCGACAACTGCCGTTCCCGGCATGTCTGCGAGCATATAGCTGTAGAGGGCGGCGCGCACGCCTTTCCATGAGCCGAAGCGCATGCGGAAAGGCTCGCCGAAATCATTGAAGGAGGCGCCGTCCGTGCTGTACGAGAAACGGAATGAATTGGCCTTAATGTCGAAACTGAACCTGAGCCATACATCCTTCCCGGTGAAAGGCTCGGTGTCGGAAGGTGCCCCGAAAGTTTCCAGATAGAGGATCCTCTGCCCGTCCGACTGACGGACGCCAAGCGTATGGCTGGTCTGGCCCATGCAGGCCAGGCCGGCGGACTGGCCGTCGGTCATGCCAGAGCAGTCCATCTTGACAGTATATGAGCCATTGAAGCCCATGACCTTCTGGGTGAGGGTGTTGCGGGCGAACATGAAGAACGGCGCAGGCTGCGCATCCAGGCGCAGGCGGCCGTCTTCGAGTGCCCATGCGCCGTCCACGGGATTGTGGTTGAACTGCCATTGCAGACCAAGGCTCGGGGCGGAGAAATCGTCCGACGAAGCCGGGACAAAGACCTCTTTGGCTTTCTTTGCCTTGGGCTTCTTCCAGCCCTTGACCGGCTCTCCTATGCCGTTACCGTCGTAGTCCTCGCCCATGACGGGCCAGCCATCCTCCCAGCGCATCGGCTGCAGATGGACTACTCTGCCGAGAGGATCCAAGTATTGGAAATGCAGGAACCACCACTCCCCGTTCGGAGTGTCTACGATCGCGCCTTGATGGGGGCCGTTGATGTCGGTGGAGCCAGTCTCGAGGACGACCTTCTTCTCATAAGGGCCGTAAATATCCTTGGAACGCAATGCCGTCTGCCAGCCGGACTCTACCCCGCCCTCAGGTATACTGAGATAGTAGTACTCCCCTATCTTGTGGAACTTCGTGCCCTCGGCTACCGGACCTTCATATATGGTCACGCCGTCATCCAGCAGTTGCTTCCCGTCCGCCGACATCTTGTGCAGGATGATGGGACCTGCGCCATGGACGCTGTGACCCAGATAAGCCGTCCCGTCTTCATCCCAGAATGGGCACGGATCCTCCCACTTCGGGACGGCCTTGACACAGTAAAGCGGGGTCCATGGGCCAGCAGGGTCTTCTGCCGTACTCATGAAAAGCCCCTCGTCCGGGGTACAGAAATACACCCAGAACTTACCGTCGTGATAGCGGATGGAGGGAGCCCAGGACCCACCGGCATAATGCCTCATTTCATCCCAGCCGGGCAGGTCGAAACGGTCGTAGATCTGGGAGATGAGCTTCCAGTTGACCAGGTCCTTCGACTCCAGGACCTGCATCCCCAGGAAATGGAAGTCGGAGGCGACCATGTAATACGTATCTCCGACCCTTATGGCATCGGGATCGGAATAGTCGGCGGCAAGGACAGGATTGAGGTAATTGCCGTCTCCAGTATCGCCCCAGGAGTTCCCGTTGGGCTCGGAATGGACACAAGAAACCGCTGCGATGAGTATGGCTAAAGACGCTGGTACAGATAATGGACGCATGGCTGGAAAAAAGGATTGTTTAATACACAAAATTAAAAAATAAATGTATCTTTGCAACCGGATTCGGGGCATTAGCTCAGTTGGCAGAGCGCTAGGTTCGCAATCTAGAGGTCGGGAGTTCGACCCTCCTATGCTCCACCAAAATCCCTCTCAGATCAGTCTGAGGGGGATTTTTCTTATCCAGCGAAAAGAGATACCCGCAGTCAGGCATAGTTTCAAGAAGGAATGTTTCGTCTTAAATCTCTTGAATACTATTGACTATAATGGTAAAATCAGTATATTTACATAACTAATCTACTAGCCATGAAAAAGTTAATTGCATTATTCGCATTTCTGTGCCTCGCGGTGGGGACCACCGGCGCTAAGGGCTTTCTGCAGACCCCAGGGAGTTATGCCAAGATTGATACCAAAAAGCTTGAGTATAGCATCCCATACATTCCGGTGGAGAAGCGCTCCGGCATCCTGCCTAAGCATAATATCTGCTCCATCGCCCCCGCGGAAGAGTCTGCGGACTATTTCATCACCGGCAGCGGTGTCCTGCGCCTCCAGGCTTCCGGCCAGCCTTATAACGAGGTGATGAACTTTACCCACGAGCTGCTCTATCAGCCGCAATGGGCGGAGACTCCTCTGCCTCCGGACTTGAGCGTCTACATGCCCCGCATCCGCCAGCTGCTGCTGGAGGGCAAGCCGGACGAGGCGAACGCCCTGGTGGACGAGGCCCAGAAAAAGGCCGGATTTGAAAAGTACATGAATTTCGACAACAGGATCCTGTACCCCGTCGGCGGGCCGAGCAGGCACCAAGCCTTCACTCTCAACTTCCGCAGGCCGGAGCAGCCAAATACCCGGGACTATTTGCGTTTCCTGGATATGCAGAACGGAATGATCACTTCCATGTGGACTGATGCGCGCGGTTCTTTCAGGAACGAATCCTTCTGTGCCTATGACGGAGAAGTCACCGTGAACCGCTTCACCGCGCCCAAGGGGCAGCTGGACCTTGACGTGGAGATGCGGCTGCCCAGACTGTCTGCCGGCAGCAGCCACGATTTGAAAATCGAGGACGGCCTGATCACACTGGCCTGCGCGTACAATCCGGAGTTTGGCCAGAAGGGCTACGTCGTGGTCATCCGCTTCCTGCCACAAGGCGGCACCATGAAAAAGACCGATAATGGCATGCACATTTCCGGCGCGGACGGCCTTATGGTCGTCTCCAAGATCGAGAGGTTCGAAAGCGACTTCACCTTTGAATGCGCCAAGCCCGTCCGTGACGGACTGATGGCCATGAAGGTCGATTTCGACAAGATGCTCAAGGGTAACGAAAAGTATATCGGCGAGCGTATGGACCGTTCCCGGATCCATCTGTGCCCCGACCAGGACTTGCTGCTTTCCGGCGAGGAACTGCTCACCCGCGCGCACAGCAAGAACGAGCTGGATCCCGCCCTGCTGGAGAAACTCTATGACATGGGCCGCTTCTTCCAGATCTACGAGACTGGCAAGACTATTCCTCCTTTTACGGGCCAGCACAACATCAACACCAACCTGCAGGTCTGCGCGGGAAACAACACGGGCCTCTTCGACGAGATGGACGTGTATTTCAAGTATTACGAGACAAAGTTCGATGACTTCCGCACCAACGCGAGACTGCTCTACGGCGCCCGCGGCATGCTGGCCAGCGTCCACTGCGACCCTGATTCCGGCCTGTACTATCATTTCTCCCGCACCTATCCGCATTACGCCTGGACAGGCTGCCTTGGTTGGATCTTCAACGAGTTGTGGGGCTACTACCTCGTCACAGGAGACAAGGAATTCCTGCGGACCCGCGTAATTCCGGGATACAAGGAGATTGCCCTGTTCTTCGAGGATTACGCGTGCGACCGTGGCCCGGACGGCAAGGTCATCTTCTATCCGTCCTTCTCTCCGGAGAATCCGACTCCGAATCCCGGCTATGAGACGGTCACCAGCAGGGACATCAATCCCACGAGGATCAACTCCGTCATGGACATCGCCATCTGCCGCGAGGTCCTGATGAACCTGATTGATGGCTGCAAGACCCTGGGCATCGAGGAGGAGAACATCCCCCACTGGGAGGCCCAGCTCGCAGACCTTCCAACCTATCTCCTGGACCCGGATGGCGGACTCAAGGAATGGGCCTGGCCAACTATCGAGGAGAACTACAACCACCGCCACGTGTCCCACCATTATGACGTATGGCCTGGCCGCGCGGTCACGCCCGAGAAGGATCCCGAGTTGACTGAAGCCATCATCATCTCCAACCGCAAGCGCGCCCAGCAGGATGACTCCGCCCAGGGCATCATCCACCGTGCCTTCACGGCCATCCGCCTGAAGGATATGGAAGAAGCTGAGCAGAACCTGAGCCAGCTGCTCAACCACGGCTTCGTCCGCCGCACGCTTCAGACCAGCCACTTCCCCTACAGGGGCGTGTTCCCTGATCTGACAGGCGCTGTCCCGGCGTTCCTGGTGGAGATGTGCGTCTTCAGCGAGCCCGGTACGGTGGAATTCCTGCCGACAATGCCCGACAACTTGATGCACGGCGCCATTGACGGCGTCTGGCTGTACACCTTTGCCAAGCTTAATCATATGGACTGGGACGAGAAGGGCATACGTGCCTCCATCACCTCCAATCAGGCCCAGACCCTGACGCTTCGCAACCGCCGGGAAGGCTGCCGCATCCTTGTGAATGGCAAGGAGCTGCCCAAGGACGGCGACCATGTCCAGTACACGTTCAAGGCCAACGAGACCGCACAGATCGAAATCATCATTTGATCAAACCTTCTCCGGATCAACTTTGTAAAGGCAAGCTGTATGGCTTGCCTTTATACTTTTATCGTCGACCGGAGGTATAATAGTATTTGCGATTTTCAATCCGTTTATTAACTTTGTAGTCCAGTTAGCAGAATTCCCCATGAGCGATTCCATCCAAGGACGTGACTATCTGACTGCTCTCTGGTGCTCTTCCGGACATCAGGATAATAATCAGACCATCCGGGTCAAGGCCCGGTTGGGTTTGCCATGCCATGTCCTTCCGGTAGGATGAAGCCATAATTTGTCAAACCCGTAAAATGACATTCCGGTTCTCCATGTGGAGGATCGGTTTTTTATGTGCTTATGAAAGCGAACTTAATTCTGGAAAACGGGTCCCGATTCGAGGGACGCGCCTTTGGAAGCCTGAGTGAGGCAGCCGGCGAGATCGTGTTCAACACGGCCATGACCGGCTACCCGGAAAGCCTCACCGACCCTTCTTACGCCGGACAGATCCTCGTGTCGACCTTTCCCCTGATAGGCAACTACGGAGTCCCCGCCCACGCACGGAACAAAAACGGCCTTGAAGAGCATTTTGAGGGGAACCGTATTTTCGCCAGCGGACTCGTAGTGGCGGATTACAGTAAAGAATACAGCCACTGGGACGCCGAAGAAAGCCTGGACGAGTGGTTGAAACGCGAGGGAGTCCCGGCCATCACCGGCATCGACACGCGTGCGCTCACGAAGATTCTCCGCGAGCGCGGTGTGATGCACGGCCGCATCGTCCCTGAAGGATTGGATGTGGCTGACAACGAGTGGCCGGAGTACGGCAAGCACAACTTTGTCGCAGAGGTGTCCTGCCGGGAGGTCATACGCTACAAACCGGAGGGTCTGACAAAGAAAACCGTCATCCTTGTGGACTGCGGATGCAAGTACAACATTATCCGCTGCCTTCTCTCCCGCGGCATCGAAGTCATACGCGTCCCCTGGGATTATGACTATACCGGGATGGGCTACGACGGAATCTTCCTCAGCAACGGCCCGGGCAACCCTGAGAAATGCAAACAGACCATCAGCATACTCAGACGTGCGCTCGCAGAAGGAGAGGAAGAAGCCCGGAAGACCGGCCATGCCAAGCCCGTGATGGGTATCTGCCTCGGCAACCAGCTGCTTGGCATAGCCGCAGGCGCAAAGGTTTTCAAACTGAAATACGGACACCGCGGTCACAACCAGCCTGCCCGTCTAAACGGCACGGACAGATGCTTCATCACCAGCCAGAATCACGGTTACGCCATAGACAATGACTCCCTTCCCGAAGGATGGAGAGCGTTGTTGGTCAATATGAACGACGGATCCAACGAAGGACTTGAGCATACGGAGATGCCATGGTTCTCCGTCCAGTTCCATCCCGAAGCCAGCGGCGGCCCACTGGACACCGAGTCCCTTTTCGATCGCTTCACCGACTTGATGGAAGAAGAAAGGAACTGCGGCAAAGCCCCGATCAGCGGACATCTCAGTAAACACGTAACTGCGCCCGACCTTCCCGGAAAGATTTCCAAAGTCCTCGTCCTCGGATCAGGAGCCTTGAAGATCGGCGAAGCTGGAGAATTCGACTACTCCGGCTCCCAGGCACTCAAGGCATTGCGCGAAGAAGATATATCGACAATACTCATCAATCCCAACATCGCCACAGTCCAGACCAGCGAGGGCATAGCGGACAAGATTTATTTCCTTCCCGTAACCCCTTCATTCATCGGGAAGGTCATAGAAAAGGAATGTCCGGACGGCATCCTGCTCTCCTTTGGCGGCCAGACTGCACTCAACTGCGGTATTGAACTCTTCAAGAGTGGGATTCTGGAGAAATACGGGGTCCGCGTGCTTGGTACACCCGTACAGACCATTATCGATACGGAAGACCGTGAACTCTTCGTAAAAAGACTCGACGAGATCGGCGTAAAGACCATCAAGAGCGAAGCTTGCGAGAGCATCGAAGCTGCAAAAACGGCGGCTGAAGAACTGGGATACCCGGTGATCCTGCGCTCCGCTTTCGCCCTCGGAGGCCTGGGATCGGGATTCTGCGACAACGAAGACGAGCTTGTCCGTCTCGCCGAGAAATCCTTCTCCTTTTCACCTCAGGTGCTCGTCGAGAAGAGCCTGAAAGGATGGAAGGAGATCGAATATGAGGTAGTCCGTGACGCATACGACAACTGCATCACGGTCTGCAACATGGAGAACTTCGACCCGCTCGGCATCCATACCGGTGAGAGCATCGTCATAGCGCCTTCGCAGACACTGACCAACTCCGAATACCATTTCTTGCGCGAATTGTCAATACGCATCGTCAGGCATTTGGGCATTGTCGGAGAATGCAATGTCCAGTATGCCTTCGACCCTGACTCCGAGGAGTACCGCGTCATAGAGGTCAACGCCAGGCTGAGCCGGTCTTCGGCCCTCGCCTCGAAGGCCACGGGATACCCCCTTGCCTTCGTGGCGGCCAAGCTGGGACTGGGCAAGGGACTGTTCGAACTCAAGAACAGCGTCACCCTGACGACTTCAGCGTTTTTCGAACCGGCATTGGATTATGTAGTCTGCAAGATCCCCAGATGGGATCTGGGCAAGTTCCATGGCGTAGACCGCGAGATCGGTTCAAGCATGAAGTCGGTAGGAGAGGTCATGGCCATAGGGCGGACTTTCGAGGAGGCAATCCAAAAAGGCCTGAGGATGATAGGACAGGGCATGCACGGATTCGTGGAGAACAAGCATATCAGGATGAACGGCATGGACCATGCCCTCAAGGAGCCGACCGACATGCGCATCTTCGCCATAAGCGAAGCGATGCAGGTCGGTTACAGCATAGACAGGATCCACCAGCTGACAAGCATCGACCGCTGGTTCCTCCGCAAGCTGCGCAACATCGTCGATATTGCGGACGAGATCGGCTCTGCCGACTCCGGGATCAGTCCAGACCTGATCCGCAAAGCCAAGGTCTACGGCTTCTCCGACTACCAGATCGCACGTGCGTTGTCCCGTCCTGGACATGCCTTCGAATCCCTGGAGATACGCGCGCTGAGAGAGAAATATGGCATAACACCTGTCGTAAAGCAAATCGACACCATGGCCGGAGAGTTCCCGGCCAGGACCAATTATCTGTATCTGACCTATCAGGGGACGGAAAATGACATTTCGTTCGACGATGGTCGCGACGGCGTCATCGTTCTTGGTTCAGGAGCTTACAGGATCGGATCGTCCGTCGAGTTTGACTGGTGCTGTGTACAGGCTCTCAACACCGTACGCAGCAGGGGCTTCAGGAGCATAATGATCAACTACAATCCTGAAACGGTCTCCACGGACTACGACATCTGCGACCGGCTTTATTTCGACGAGCTGTCGTTTGAACGCGTGCTCGACATTGCAGGTTTCGAAAATCCGAAAGGTGTAATTGTCTCCACCGGAGGTCAGATACCCAACAACCTCGCCGTCAAGCTGGCGGCACGCGGCATCCCGCTTCTCGGCACCTCCGCGGAAGACATAGACAACGCTGAGGACCGAAAGAAGTTTTCCGCAATGCTCGACAGGATAGGAGTGGACCAGCCCGAGTGGGGCGAGCTCACTTCGCGTGAGGACATAGCCGCATTCATAGGAAAGGTAGGTTTCCCCGTACTGGTACGACCGTCCTACGTACTTTCAGGAGCGGCGATGAATGTTTGTTCCAACGAAGAGGAACTGGAGCGCTTCCTGCAGCTGGCCGCAGAAGTCTCGCAGGAGCACCCGGTCGTGGTCAGCCGTTTCATCGAACATGCCAAGGAGATCGAGTTCGATGCCGTGGCCGACCATGGCCGTATCATTGCCTATGCAATCGGTGAACACGTGGAGTTCGCAGGAGTCCATTCCGGCGATGCCACCATCCAGTTCCCGCCGCAGAAGCTCTATGTCGAGACAGTACGACGCATCAAACGCATCAGCCGCAAGATTGCTCAGGAGCTACACATCTCGGGACCATTCAATATCCAGTACCTAGCCAAGAACAATGACGTCAAGGTCATAGAGTGTAACCTCCGTGCCAGCCGAAGCTTCCCGTTTGTCAGCAAGGTGCTGAAAATCAACCTTGTGGAGCTTGCCACGAGGGTCATGCTCGGAGAATCGCCCGAGCCTCCTTCAAAGGACCTCTTCGACCTTGACTGCGTCGGGATCAAGGCCTCGCAGTTCTCCTTCAACAGGCTTCAGAAGGCTGATCCGGTACTGGGAGTCGACATGGCGTCCACAGGTGAAGTGGGATGCATAGGAGACGATGTCACAGGAGCGATGCTCGAATCAATGCTTTCAGTCGGCTATCGCATCCCGTCAAAGGGCATCCTCCTGTCCACGGGAACCCCGATGCAGAAGGCGGAGATGCTCGATACCGCCCGCATGCTGGCGGAGCACGGCTACAAGCTGTATGCGACTGGCGGCACGTCCCGCTACCTTTCTGAAAACGGCATTCCCAACACGGCCGTGTACTGGCCAAGTGACGAGGGAAAGCATCCTCAGGCCATCGAGTTGATGCACGACCGCACCATCGACATGGTCGTCAATATCCCCAAGGACCTGACTCCGCGCGAGCTCTCCAACGGATATAAGATCCGCAGGGCAGCCATCGACCTCAACATTCCATTGATCACCAATGCCCGGCTCGCCATCGCCTTCATCAACGCTTTCTGCACGGTGAAAGTCGATGAACTGCCTATCAAGAGTTGGGATGAATACGCATAAATATCCATTACAATGAATACTAAGTATATTTTCATCACCGGAGGAGTCGCCTCCTCGCTCGGAAAAGGGATTATCGCTTCGTCGCTGGCCAAGCTGCTTCAGGCAAGGGGCCTGCGTGTGACCATCCAGAAATTCGATCCATACATCAATATCGATCCGGGCACGCTCAACCCGTACGAGCACGGTGAATGCTATGTCACGGAAGACGGCGCCGAGACCGATCTCGACCTCGGTCATTACGAGCGTTTCCTGGGTGTGTACACTTCCCAGGCCAACAACGTCACGACCGGAAGGATATACAATACGGTCATCACGAAGGAGCGCGAAGGGGCCTATCTAGGCAAGACAGTCCAGATCGTTCCGCATATTACTGACGAGATTAAGCGCAGGATGCTCCTTCTCGGCCAGACCGGAAACTATGACATCATACTCACCGAGATAGGAGGCACGATAGGTGACATGGAGTCGCAGCCTTTCGTTGAAGCCGTCCGGCAGCTTCAGTGGGAGCTTCCAGAGGAAGACTGCATGTCCGTCCACCTGACGCTCATCCCCTACTTGAGCGCGGCTAAGGAGCTCAAGACCAAGCCTACGCAACACTCCGTCCAGATGCTTCAGCAAGGTGGAGTCAAACCGGACGTCATCGTCTGCCGTACCGAGCATCCCCTGTCGGCGGAACTTAAGCGCAAGATCGCCCTGTTCTGCAACGTCCGCCCCGGCCATGTCATCCAGAGCATCGATGCCTGGAGCATTTATCAAGTTCCTCTCAACATGCACGAGGAGCATCTGGACGAGCTCGCCGTCCGCAAACTCCAGATTGACAATTTCGCTACGCCGGAACTGAGCAGGTGGAAGACTTTCCTCGACAGGATTAAGAACCCTAAGTACGAGGTTGAGGTTGTCCTTGTCGGTAAGTATGTCGAGCTGCAGGATGCGTACAAGTCCATCCAGGAAGCCTTCGTCCACGCCGGGGCAGCAAACGACTGCAAGGTGCACGTGAGGACTCTCCAGAGCGAGAGCGTCACTCCGGAGAATGTCGATGAACTGCTAAAGGGAACCGACGGCATCCTCGTCGCACCAGGATTCGGAGAAAGAGGTCTCGAAGGCAAGGTCCACGCCATCAAGTATGCCCGCGAGAACGGTATCCCCTTCCTCGGCATCTGCCTCGGAATGCAGATGTGTGTCGTAGAGTTCGCAAGGAACGTACTCGGATATGCGGACGCCTCATCTACGGAAAAGGACCCTGACACCACGCATCCTGTCATCTGCATGATGGAAGAGCAGAAGAAGACCACGATAAAGGGCGGAACCATGCGTTTGGGCGCATACTCCTGCGTCCTGAAAGAGGGTTCGCTGGCGGCGTCGCTCTATGGCGGTCTGTCCATACGCGAGCGTCACCGTCACCGCTACGAGTTCAACTCCGAGTATCTCGAAGAATTTGAGAAGAACGGCATGTGGAGCTTCCTTCGCATCCTTTTTTCATTGGAACGCAATTCCATCCGGAGTACAAGAGTACGCCCGAGAATCCCCATCCCTTATTTAAAGGTCTGGTCGCCGCAGCGCTTGAGTACAAGAAGGTTAAGGATTAAAACGGTTTATAAAATTTTTTAAAAAATATCTTGCATTTTATATTTCCACTGACTATATTTGTAACAGAAGAACGAACGAAATGATCAACATCTTCACCATTACGGCCAATTTCAAGCAGCAGTTTGTCTCTGAGAATTCCCAGAATTCCCAGAATAATAATGCTGTATCTTGTCTTGCCGGTCGGATAAGGTGATTTTTGTGGTATGAGCATAATAGGAGACCGGTTCGAAAGAGCCGGTCTTTTTTGTTTTTCCTTCCCCGGGGATTAAACGACAACTTAACAAAACAGACACGAAAATTATGAAAAGGATTGAAGCTATCATCCGGAAAACAAGGTTTGAGGATGTGAAGGAAGCACTGTTGCAGTCGGACATCAACTGGTTCGAGTACCATGACGTTCACGGTATCGGCCAGAGCCGCCAGGAGAGGATCTACAGAGGAGTCCAGTACTCCACGGACGTCATCGAACGCATCGCGCTGACCATTATCTGCCGTGACATGTTTGTCGAGCCGGCCGTCGAGGTCATCCTTCGCGAGGCCCATACGGGCGAAGTCGGTGACGGGCGGATTTTCGTCAGCGATGTGATCGACACCTGGTCGATACGTACGGGTGAGCACGGCGACACAGTGCTCCGTGACAAGAAGTAAAACCTTAAAGATGAAAGAACTATGAATGAGTTAGCCATATCCCTCGATACCGTTTGGATGCTGCTTGCAGCAATGCTTGTCTTCTGGATGCAACCCGGATTCGCCCTCTGCGAAGCGGGATTCACACGCAGCAAGAACACCGTCAACATATTGATGAAGAACTTCGTCGACTTCATGCTCGGCTCCTTGCTGTTCTTCCTGATCGGCTTCGGATTCATGTTCGGAAGCGACGGAGCCGGATTCATCGGCGCTCCCAACTGGGGAGACCTCTCCTTCTACAAGGGCGACTTGCCCGTCGAAGGCTTCCTGATCTTCGAGACCGTCTTCTGCGCCACGGCCGCGACCATCGTCAGCGGCGCGATGGCGGAACGGACCAAATTCTCGATGTACCTCATCTACAGCGCCTTCATTTCTCTTGTTGTATATCCCGTAGAGGGACATTGGACCTGGGGAGGAGGCTGGCTCGCTGATCTTGGGTTCCACGATTTCGCAGGAAGTGCTATAGTGCACAGCGTAGGTGGTGTCCTTGCACTGATCGGCGCGATTGCGCTGGGTCCGCGCCGCGGCAAATACGGCAAGGACGGCAAGAGCCGGGCTATCCCCGGACACAATCTCGCCATTGCGGCGCTGGGCGTATTCATCCTCTGGCTCGGATGGTTCGGATTCAACCCCGGCAGCCAGCTGGCCGCCAGCGGTGAAGTGAACCGCATCGCTATATCGCACGTCTTCCTGACCACGAACCTTGCAGCAGCTGCCGGCGGTACTGCGACCATGTTCCTTACCTGGCTCAAGTACGGCAAGCCCTCGCTGTCGTTGACTCTCAACGGCGTCCTGGCCGGTCTGGTGGGCATCACAGCCGGATGCGACGCAGTCTCGCCCTGGGGCGCAGTCGTCATCGGCCTGATCTGCGGCATCGTGCTGGTATACGCAATCGAGTTCATCGACCACAAGCTGCACATCGACGACCCTGTAGGCGCATCGTCCGTACATGGAGTCTGCGGTATACTCGGAACTATCCTCACCGGCCTTCTCGCCACTGACGGAGGTCTCTTCTACGGCGGCGGATGGCATTTTTTCGGAGTACAGTGCCTTGGAATCCTGGTCATCGACCTTTGGGCCGCAGTATGCGGATTCATCCTGTTCTTCGGCATCAAGAAGGCCCACGGCCTGCGTGTAGAACCACGCGTCGAAGATGAAGGCCTTGATATCTACGAACACGGCGAAAGCTGTTACAACTAAAATTTGAAGACTATGAAAAAGATATTCATTCCCATCATTCTGTCCCTCTCCGGAGCAGTGACAATGGGAGCGCAGGATACGGTCGAAACTACGCTTGGTACAGATATCGTCAGCCACTATGTATGGCGCGGTCAGGACCTTGGAGGGGTGTCGGTTCAGCCTTCCCTTGGTTTTTCCTATAGGGGTCTGAGCCTCTCTGCCTGGGGATCGGAGGGCCTGTCCAATCCAATGGACACGCGGGAACTGGACTTCACACTGGCTTATGAGGCAGGTGGCTTCAACATAGGAGTAACGGACTATTGGTTCCCGGAAATTGCAAGCAAGGTATTCGAAGCCAATATAGGCTATGATTTCGGGTTCGGCTCGCTTCAGTGGTTTACAAACTTTGCAGGGGACGACAGCCTGAACGATAAAGGCAGCCTGGCATACAGCAGTTACCTGGAAGCAAGTGTTCCTTTCTCGCTAGGCGGTGTAGAATGTGCTGCAACGGCAGGCATTGTCCCATTTGCCACTGACTTCTATGGAGTTGACCGCTTTGCCTTCATTAATCTGTCACTTACAGCCTCAAAGGACATTCAGGTTACCGATTCATTCTCAATTCCTGTTTTTGCTCAGTTGGCGGTAAATCCATACACTAAAAATGCTT
>ONNK01000140.1 GCA_900319185.1 uncultured Bacteroidales bacterium | reverse complement strand
CACCTTGCTGAGGGATACAGGCCAGTACTTGTTGATCATCACTGCGATGATGTCAGTACCTCCGGTACTCGCGCCGTACCGCAGGACAAGGCCGAGGCCTATGGCCTCCAACAGACCTGCTATTACGGGGATGAGCAGCGTTTCCTTGACATAGAAGAACTGACCGGCGACGGAATGGATCTCCGGGATAGAAGCGACTATCTCCATGGCCAGTGATGACACGACGATACAGTATATCGTCTTGAAGCCGAAACCTATCCCCATGGCCATGACCGCTATGATGATGAGCAATGCGTTGACCACGAAATACGAATACTGCGCCGGGATCAGTCCCCCCGTGGCATACTGAACGACGGTACAGAGGCCCATCATTCCTCCCGCGGACATGCCGTTCGGGATCATGAACGCCTCCCAAGCGATCGCAAAGATGAAACAAGCGACCGTCAGGATAATGAAATCATTGACAATAAAGTACTTTTTCCTTGCGGCTTCCATCACCGTTTATTTGACCACGATATTCACGATCTTTCCAGGGACCACGATGACCTTGATGATGTTGAGTCCGTTTACATATTTTGCAGTCTGCTCCATGGAGCGTACCCTTGCCTCCACTTCGTCCTTGTCCGCCGACTTGGGGAGATCGACGGTGAAGCGGGTCTTGCCGTTGAACGACACCGCGTAGGTGCAGCTGTCCTCGACCGTATAAGCCTCTACATACTCGGGGAAGGATGCAAAGGTGACGCTGTCCTCATGTCCGAGGGCATGCCAGAGTTCCTCGGCGATGTGGGGAGCGAAGGGCGAGAGCAGGACCACCAGCGGCTCGAGGATTGCGCGCTTGCTGCACTTGAGCGTGGAAAGCTCGTTGAGCGCGATCATGAAGGCGCTGATGGTGGTGTTGAACGAGAACGCCTCGATGTCGGCGCGCTCCTTGGCGATGAGCCTGTGGAGCGACTTGAGCTCGGCCGCGGTCGGCTCTTCGTCGGTGACGAGCCAGTTGTCGCGGTCATAGAACATGCGCCAGAACTTCTTGAGGAAGCGGTTGACGCCGTCGATACCCTTGGTATCCCAAGGTTTGGACTGCTCCAGGGGACCGAGGAACATCTCGTAGAGACGCAGGGTGTCAGCACCGTATGTATCGCAGACGAGGTCGGGATTGACGACATTGAACATGGACTTGCTCATCTTCTCGATGGCCCATCCGCAGACATACTCGCCTTCCTCGAGGATGAATTCGGCGTCGGCATACTCCGGACGCCAGGCCTTGAAGGCCTCGAGGTCGAGGCGGTCGTTGTACACTATGTTCACGTCGACATGGATCTCGGTGGTCTCATACTTGTCCTTGAGGCCGAGCGACACGAAGGTATTGGTGCCGACGATGCGGTATACGAAATTGGAACGGCCCTGGATCATGCCCTGGTTCACGAGCTTCTTGAAAGGCTCGTCCTCGCAGACATAGCCGAGATCGAAGAGGAACTTGTTCCAGAAACGCGAGTAAATGAGGTGGCCGGTAGCATGCTCGGTGCCTCCGATATACAGGTCGACATCCCTCCAATATGCATCCACATCCTTGTCCACCAGAGCATTGTCATTGTGAGGATCCATGTAGCGGAGGTAGTATGCACTCGAGCCGGCAAAGCCGGGCATGGTGCTCTTCTCAAGCGGATATCCGTCATAGGTCCAGTCCTTGGCACGGGAAAGCGGCGGCTCTCCGTTGGCGGCGGGCTTGAACGACTCGATCTCCGGAAGTTCGAGCGGCAGCGCGGACTCCGGAAGCGGGGTCGGGATGCCGTCCTTGTAATAGATGGGGAAAGGCTCGCCCCAGTAGCGCTGGCGCGAGAAGATGGCGTCGCGCAGGCGGAAATTGGTCTTGCGGCGGCCGAGGCCCTTCTCCTCGACATAGTCCTTGGCCTTCTCGATGGCCACCTTTACGTCAAGTCCGTTCAGGAAACCGGAGTTGCACATCTTGCCTTCCTTGGCGTCGAAACTCTGCTCACTTACATCGCACCCCTCGATGATAGGGACGATGGGGAGGTTGAAAGTCTTGGCGAAGACATAGTCGCGGCTGTCATGCGCCGGCACTGCCATGATGGCGCCGGTGCCGTAGCCCGCGAGCACATATTCGGAGATCCAGATCGGAATGCGCTCGCCCGTGAGGGGGTTGATGCCGTAGGAGCCGGCGAACACGCCGGTGACGGTCTTGGTCTCGGCGATACGCTCGCGCTCGGTCTTTTTCTTGACCTGCTGGATGTATTCGGCGACGGCCCCGGCCTGTTCGGGAGTGGTGAGCTCCTGCACCAGGTCGCTCTCAGGGGCGAGGACCATGAAGGTCACACCGAAAATAGTGTCGACACGTGTTGTGAAAATGGTTATGGGCAGATGCTTGTCGCCGCAGACGGTGTCGAACACAACTTCGCAGCCCTCGGACTTGCCGATCCAGTTGCGCTGCATCTCCTTGAGTGAGTCGGTCCACACGAGTTTGTCCAGGCTGTCGAGCAGGCGTCCGGCATAGGCCGAGACGCGGAGCTGCCACTGGGTCATCTTCTTCTGCTCCACGGGGAATCCCCCGCGGACCGAAAGGCCGTCCTTGACCTCATCGTTGGCCAGCACGGTACCGAGGCCCTCGCACCAGTTGACGGAAGTCTCACCCTGGTAGGCGATGCGGTAGTTCATCAGGACGTCGGATTTCTCCTTCTCCGACATGGCTTTCCACTGCCCTGCAGTGAAATCGAGCTCATGCGAGCATGCGGCGTCCACGCCGGATGTGCCTTCGGCGGCGAAATGCGCCGTCAATTCGGAGATAGGGCGGGCTTTCTCCTGGGAACGGTCATACCAGCTGTCGAACATCTTCAGGAAAGCCCACTGGGTCCATTTGTAGAACCCGGGGTCGCAGGTACGCACTTCGCGGTCCCAATCGTACGAGAAACCGATCCTGTCGAGCTGGCTGCGGTAGCGGTTGATGTTGTCGGTGGTGGTCTTCTCAGGATGCTGTCCGGTCTGGATGGCGTACTGCTCGGCCGGAAGGCCGAATGCGTCGTACCCCATCGGATGGAGGACATTGAAGCCCGTCAGCCTCTTGTAGCGGGAGAAGATGTCGCTGGCGATGTAACCCAGCGGGTGTCCGACATGCAGTCCCGCTCCGGAAGGGTAAGGGAACATGTCGAGGACATAATATTTCGGTTTGGAGGAATCCAGGACTGTCTTGAACGTCTTGTTGGCAGCCCACCAGGCCTGCCATTTGCTTTCGATTGACTTGAAATCGTAATCCATGTGTTTCTTATCTGTTTTTCTTTTTTTCCAGTTTGAATTCGACATAGAGGGACATCTCGGAGCGGACTTTCTTGCCGTTGAGTCTCGCCGGTTTCCAGTCGGGCGAGGCCGCCACGACCTTCACGGCTTCGGCATCGAGGAGCGGATCCACTCCCCTGAGTACCTTCACATCCTTGACCTTGCCTTTCTCGTCGATGATGAAATCCACGAGGACGCGTCCCTGGATGCCGTTCCTGACCGCCTCCTGGGGATATTTGAGATAGGCGTAAACCCATTTCTCGAGGAAGACCTTGGGGTCGGTGCTGCCAAGGAAGGTCGGAGGGATGTCGCACTCATAATAAGGGATCGCCCTCGCGGTCTCGACAGGCGCGTCGCCGCTCCCGTCCGGCCGGAAGGCAAGTGCCGCCCCGTTCACGAGCTCCATCGTGAAGTTGTACAGGTACTCGAGCTCGCGCTCCATGTCATCGTACTGAAGAATGGATGGAGTGTCCCTGTCTGTCCCGTACTCGGGATACATGCCTGTGGTAAACAGTACGGACGGGATCTCCGAGGCATAGAACATCCTGTGGTCCGAATCCATGGGCTCAGCAGCAGTGATCTCGGGCTTGATAGGCTGAAGGGTGGAATTGACGCGGTTGAGTATCCTGTTGAGGTCGGAATTGGAGCCGGTGTATGCGTAGAAACCCTGGCCACGGCCGAGGACGTCGAGATTGACCATCGCGTCGATACGGTCGGCCGCAGGGAACGAGCGGTTCAGGAAATACCACGATCCGATCTGTGACTCCAGCGAAGCACCGAAGGCTACGAACACCACGGAGCGCTTGAGCATCAAGGAATTGGTCTTGAGCATACGCGCCAGTTCAAGCATCATGGCGACACCCGAAGCATTGCCGTTGGCCCCGTTGTAGATACGTGTGTAAGGCTGTCCGTCGATAGTGAGGACCCTGGTACCGCTTGATGCCGAAGACGTCCCCTTCGGGGCCGGAAAGCAGGTCCACGCCATATGCGGCGAGCACTTCGCGGACATAGTCCGCTGCTTCGGCTTCGCCCTCGGAACCGGCTGCGCGGCCCTCAAGGGCCGCAGAGGCCAGGTACCCCACGTGCTCGCGCAAGGCCCGCCCGGTCTCGCTGTAGCCAAGCTCCCGGTAGTCCGGAGTACGGTACTGCGCTGGGCAGATCGCCGCGGTGCACAGAAGCGTCGCAATGAACAGGATGACTCGTCTCATGGGGCTACTCTTTTACAAGGATCCATACTTCCTTGGGACAGAAACGCTCCTTGCGTACCCTGCGCAGCGAGGCCAGAAGCTCAGAAGGATCGTCCGTAGGACAGACACCCACCGCAGTGAAGCCGTTGCGGAAGCTGACGGCTTCGGCGGGGAAGCCTTCGGATGTGAGTTTCTCACTGTATTTCACGGCATTGGTCCGGTCACGGTATGAGCCTATCACTATGCTGTACTTGGCGCTGGGAGCGCTGTTACCTGACAGGCCTGCGAAACGCGATGCAGAGCGCAGCATACCCTTCATGGTCTGGAGGGTATCTTCGGCAGCCGCGATGCGGGCGGCCTCCAGGGCTGCGAGCCGGACACGCTCAAGCGAGTCCCGGCGCGCCGCCTCAGCCGCCTCGCGGGCGCTGAGCTCCACGCGCATGGCCTCTATGTCAGCAGAGGTCGGACGGCCCGCCAGGGTGCGGAAGAAATCGCATCCGGAGCAAAGCACGACTGTAATCAAGAACGCGCTGAAAACAAGAATTTTATTCTTCATAAGGCCGTTTTGTACAAAATGCAAATTTAGTGAATTAAGTTTCGACAACAAAAAAAATGTATATTTGCATCTGTAACAGGAAAAACCGTGCCGATGCGTCAGAAAAGGTTATTCATAGCGTTCCTTGCACTCCTGGCCCTCTGTGGGCCTGCAAGGGCGCAGTGGAACTATGACATCCCCTTCCCAAAGCCACTCATGGCAGCTCCGGACACAGTCAGCGTCACCTTCATCGGAGACCTTATGATGCACGAGGCCCAGCTGGCATATGACTGCTACGGATTCCTGTCTGAACTCGGCTCCATAACGCGCGACGCAGACATCTCTGTAGCCAACCTGGAGTTTTCCCTGGCCGGAGAGCCTTACACCGGATATCCCTCATTCTCGGCTCCCGACGAATATGCCTACAGCATCGCCAGGCACGGGGTGGATGTATTCCTGACAGCCAACAACCACATCCTCGACAAGGGCCGCAAGGGGCTGGTACGCACCCTTGAGATCTATGATCTGATGCGCAACAGCCACGGCATACGGTATACAGGCTGCGCCGCAGATCCCGTTTCCGACACCCTACTCAACCCGCTCGTCGTAGTGGGCAAGGGCGTACGCATCGCACTCGTAAACTTCACATACGGCACCAATTACAAGCCGCAGCCTGACTGGCCCAGGATAAGGAACATGGAGAAGGCCGGGGTCAAGGAGATGATCGACAGGGCGAAAAGGCGGGGAGCAGATTTCATAATTGCCCTCCCCCACTGGGGCACGGAGTTCATCCTGAAGCATTCGCGCGAGCAGGAGGAATGGGCCTCATGGCTTGCCGGGCAGGGTGTCGACCTGGTCGTAGGCGCACATCCGCACGTTGTGCAGGACACCTCCCATGTCAGCGGAGTTCCTGTCATATACTCACTCGGCAATGCCGTCTCCAACATGAGCAAGGAGAATACCCGCCTCGAGCTCGCCGTCCGCGCGCGTTTCGTGAACCATCCTGACGGACACAAGGAAATGCTCGAACCCGAGCTCATCTTCCTGTGGTGCTGCCTCCCCGGCACACTCCGCTTCAACTACGTGACCATCCCCGTCGCCGACTTCATCGGGCGGCGCAGCCAATGGATCGACCCTTCGGACTACGACAACATGATAACCACATACGACAGAGTAAAGAAAGAAACCGGTATATATGAGGAAAACCATAAAGCTGGAAACCATTGACCCTATTGAGATCTTCGGAGCGGGCAACAAGATCCTGGAGGAGTTCTGCTCCTACTACCCCGAACTGAAGGTCGTCGCCCGTGGCGACGAGATCATCCTGGACGGTAAGGAAGCCCGTGTCGAGGACTTCGAAATGAAGTTCAACGAGCTGATACAGAGACGTCACCGCAAGATGAACCTGACCATCTACGACGTCGAGGACATATTCGACGGCGAGACCTCGCCGGACCGCTTCCGCCTCAACGGCGACGCCGTCATCGTACACAGCACCGACGGCAAGCCCATACGCGCCCGCAACCTTACCCAGCAGGAGATGGTCAAGGCCTACTTCGACAACGACCTCGTCTTCGCCGTCGGCCCGGCCGGCAC
>ONNK01000193.1 GCA_900319185.1 uncultured Bacteroidales bacterium | reverse complement strand
GTACTTTGGACATATATGACAACCGCGGCGACAAGCTGGGTCCGGCACTTGAAGAGTTGATGGCTGACGGGAAGGTCTGCGCCATGGTATATTCCAACCCTAACAATCCTGCGTGGGTCAACCTCACGGAGGATGAGTTGAAGACCATAGGAACGCTCTGCACCAAGTATGACGTCATCGCCCTGGAGGACATGGCCTACATGTGCATGGACTTCAGGAGTGACCGGTCTAAGCCGTTCCAGCCTCCTTTCCAGCCGACTGTCGGGCGCTATACGGATAATTTCGCCATCATGATATCGGCCTCCAAGATATTCAGTTATGCTGGGGAAAGGGTCGGGCTTGTAGCTATTTCGAAGAAGCTCTACGAGCGGGAATATCCGGAGTTGAAGGAAAGGTACGGGCTTGCCTCTTTCGGAGACAATTTCGTGCTGACCTATATCTATGTCAATACTTCGGGTTGCTCCAGGTCTGCCCAGAACGCGATGTCGGAGATGATGGAGGCTTCCGTCAGCGGCAAGTACGACTTCGTCAGCGAGGTGAAGGAATATGCCCGCAGGGCCCGTCGTTCGAAGGAGATCTTCTTCAAGCACGGCTTCTCCCTCGTGTATGACAAGGACCTTGACCAGGAGGTCAGCGATGGTTTCTTCTACACTATCGGCTACAATGGCATGAAAGGCAGCGAATTGCTCTACGACCTCATGCGTTGCGGCATCAGCGCCATCACTCTTACAGCCACGAGGAGCAAGCAGCAGGGAATACGTGTATGCGTGTCCATGCTCAACTCCGATGATGATTTTGTCAAACTTGACGAGCGTCTGGGACTGTTCGTCGATCTTCAGGAATCCCAAAACGTCCAATGATGAATTATGTATCTGCAGACGAGGCCATGGGTCTCGTGCAATCCGGCGACTGGGTGTTCTTCCAGGGCAGCACATCGGTTCCGATCATCCTACAGGAGGCTCTTGCCAGGCATCATGAGCGTTTGCGTGATGTCAAGATAGTTTCCGGTTTCAACGTTACCAAGGGAGTTGCGGCTTTCTGCAAGCCTGAATATAAGGAATCGTTCGTCGTGAACAGCCTGTTCCTGTGCGGGGACCAGCGCCAGTATGTGGCCGAGGGCTATGGAAGCCTGATTCCGGGCTTCCTGAGCGATCTTCCGAAGCTTATCCGCAGGGGAGAGATCCCTATCGACGTGGCCTGCATAAACTGCTCGCTTCCTGACGAGAACGGCTATTGCAGCTACAATATTTCCGCGGACCTTGCCCAGCCTGCAGTCGAGGCGGCTCGTGTGGTGATCGCCCAGATCAACAAGAGCATTCCGTATCTCTACGGTACTGCGATGATCCATGAGTCCAAGATCACCGCTGCGGTGGCCTGTGACGACCCTCCTGTGGATATGCAGTTCGGGGCGCCGACGGAGATCGAAAAGGCCATCGGTTCCTGGATCGCGGCTGAGATTCCTGACGGGGCTACGCTCCAGATCGGTGTGGGCGGCATCCCTAACGCAACCTTGAACGGGCTTACGGACCATCAGCACCTTGGTCTCCATACCGAGGCTATGACTGACGGCGTATTCCGTCTCATGCAGTCGGGAGTCATCGATAATTCCCGCAAGAAGGTCGAGCCAGGCCGCAGCGTGGCTTCCCTGGCTTTGGGTTCCGCCAAGATGTACGAGTTCCTGGACCACAACGAGGACTGCATTTTCTACGATGTAGGTGTCACCAACGATCCGTTCCTGATCCGTCAGAATCCGAACGCGGTTGCTATCAATTCGGCCATAGAGATCGACCTGACCGGCCAGATCTGCGCAGACAGCATTGGTGAGATGATATTCAGTTCCGTCGGCGGCCAGCATGACTTCATGTATGGCGCATCCCTTTCCGAAGGAGGCAAGACATGCCGCAAAGATGCCCTTGTGAGGCGCGGCGACTGCGATTTTGCAGTCCGCAACTATCAGGGCGCCATCGAGTCTTACCGCACCGCCACCAAGGAGATCGGTGTTAAGGACGACCTCTATCCTTACTGCCAGCTAGCTATGGCATACGGTCTTTCGGGCGACAAGAACGCCAAGGCCGACGTGCTCGGCGCCGTGCTCAAGTCCGCTCCCGGCACCCCTATGTATGAGGAGGGCCTGTACGAGCTTGGACGCGCCAACATGGACATATCTGACAACCGCAAGGCCCTGGAGGCGTTTACCATCCTGAAAGACTCCACCAACGACCGTGAGACCCAGGCCAAGGCCCTTATCGGTATGGGTATGGTTTACCGCAACATCACAGGCAAGTCCGACTCCGACAAGGAAGAGTTGTACTTCAATACTGCCGAGCAGGTGTTCCTGTCGGGCAATTATGTGCAGGCCGCTTCTTCGCTCCAAAAGTACATCGACACTTATCCCAACGGTGTCCACCTCACCAACGCCCTCTTCTATCTTGCCGAGTCGTATTCGGCCCTGGGCAACAAAGAGAAGGCGTGCGAGTATTACTCACGTGTGGCCGACAGCGGCAGCGGCAGTTCCTTCGTGGAGGCTTCGCTCCTGCACCTGGCAGAACTGTCCTACAGCCTTGAGCGCTACAGCCAGGCCTACGTTGCCTATTCCAAGCTGCGCCGTGAGGGCAAGATGGAAGAGAACCGCAAGGAGGCTCTCTACGGAATGATGCGCTCGGCCTACAAGGCTCACGACTATGACGCTGCGGCTTCCGCTGCAAGCGAGGTGAGTGCTTCTTCCGGCACCAGCGCCGCCCTCAAGAGGGAAGCCGACTACATCAAGGCCAAGTCTTATATGGCCACCAGCCGCAGGGACGAGGCGCTTGCCCTGTTCCGCTCCCTGTCTTCGCAGCCCGCCACCGCCGAAGGCGCGGAGGCCCGCTACATCATCATCCAGGATGCATTCGACAGGGCCGACTATGATGCAGTGCAGAAGGCAGTATTCGACTTCTCCGACAAGTCGGGAGGCCAG